>CAMPDW010000005.1 GCA_946699565.1 uncultured Commensalibacter sp.
CGTCACGATCCTCGTAACGTTCCACATAAAGTTCAACCATATCGCCTGGTTTAACATCAGCCTTTACACCAGCAGGTGCAAATTCTTTTAAAGGAACACGTCCTTCACTTTTTAAACCAACGTCAACAATTGCATAATCGTCCGTCAAACGAACAATTTTACCAACAACAACAGAGCCTTCGAACCCAATGTCCTGACCAAGGGTTTCATCTAAGAGCGTAGCAAAATCTTCCCCACCGAAATGATCGTTAGGGGTTTGTGTGGTGGTGGCTGCAGCCATGAGTTTCTGTAATCCCAGTCAAATTTCAAGACAAATTGTCTTTTACATACAGACTTTAATTTGCGCGTTTTCATAAAAAATAACATTACAAAAATACGACTTTTCCACGTATAAATTCGCGCGGAACAGTTACAACAAAAAATCCTTAAAAAATATAAAGATTAGATCGAAGCATATAAGGAAGTTACTTTTTTTTCAATAATTTATTCAAATTTTCTTTAAAAAATAATTAATTTTTAAGATTTGTTATGATTTTCAACTTTATTAAGAACTTCCTTAAAAACTTCATCTGCTGATTTATGATCCGTATCAATTAAGATGGCATCCTCGGCAGGCCTTAACGGTGCTATCTCACGAGACGAATCTAATTCATCACGTTGTTTTAATTCGGCTTCAATTTTATCAATTTCTTGTTCTTCATTTTGAATTGATACTGGATCCGCAAATTGTAACCAGCGTCTTTTTGCTCGCACGCGAGAAGATGCTTTTAAAAAAAATTTAATATTCGCAGACGGAAAGATAACAGTACCAATATCTCGCCCATCCATGATTCCTCCTTTTTGACGGGCAAAATAACGTTGCACATTAAGTAAAGCTGCTCTTACTTTGGGATTGGCTGCAACCAAGCTAGCCGCCTGATCAATTTCTGGCGTACGCAAGTCATTTCTTAACCAGTCTTTCTCTTCAAGATTTTCTGCAAAAAAAATTATTTCATCAGATTCTGGAGAAACGTGAGCTTCCAACATTTTTCTTCCCACAGCACGATAAAGCAATCCTGTATCAAGATAAGGCAATTTCAAATATGCTGCCAAAGCTTTTGCTAATGTTCCTTTTCCTACTCCTGAAGAGCCATCAATAGCGATTACCATATTTTTTTTCATCATAAGTAATTAAAACCTTTTAATATTTAAATTTGAAATTGACAGCCTAATGAATTCATTAAATCAAAATATTTTGGAAAACTTGTAGAAATAAAACTTACATCATCAATCATAACAGGTTTTTGAGCTACTAAACCTAATATAGAAGCACTCATTGCCAAACGGTGATCCATATGAGTCGTAACTTCACCATTTCCTGGAATATTTCCTGAAGCCCCTTGAATGATTAAATCATCATCTTTTTCATCAACAAGAATACCATTTTTTCGCAACATATTCATAATACTTGTAAAACGATCACTTTCTTTCAAGCGTAATTCCGCCAATCCCATGAACCGAGTTATACCGTTAGCATAAGCTGCTGCAATCGATAAAACAGGAAATTCATCAACCATTGAAGGAACCATGGAGGCAGGAATATCAACACCATGTAATTTTGCATATTTGATTAGAATGTTCCCTGTTTTTTCCCCGACTTCTTGACGTTCATTCATAATTTGAATATCAGCCCCCATCATCAAGAGTGCCTTAATTATTCCTGTTCTCAGAGGATTAAGTCCAACATTCTCAATTAAAACTTCAGAACCTGGTAAAAGGGTAGCCGCCACCATAATAAATGCTGCTGATGACGGATCGCCTGGAACATGAATATTTTTTGCCCTTAATAAAGCAGGTCCTTGCAAACTGATTTTTTTACCCTCATTTTCAAGTGTTTCAATTTTAATCATTACACCAAAATGATTTAACATATTCTCAGTATGATCACGTGTTGCAATTGGTTCCTCAACAACGGTCATCCCTTCTGCATTTAAGCCTGCTAATAGAATTGACGATTTAACTTGCGCAGAAGCAACAGGCAAACGATAATAAATAGATTTTGCCTTATCAACGCCTTGAATTGCTATTGGTAAACGACCTTTGTTACGGGTTAAAAATTGCGCCCCTGTTTGACTTAAAGGTTCAATAACACGTGCCATAGGACGTTTTCGCAAACTTCGATCTCCTGTCATAACGCTAAAGAAAGGATGCGTAGACAAAATCCCGCTTAACAAGCGTGCCGAGGTGCCAGAATTTCCCATATCTAAAACATCATGAGGTTCTTCCAAGTTTCCAACCCCTTTACCAATTACGTGCCACTCACTAAAATCTTGACGATGCACATGAGCCCCCAAAAAACGCATTGCCTGAGCTGTTCGCATAACGTCCTCACCTTCCAGCAATCCTGATATGTGAGTTTCCCCAATTGCCAGAGCAGAGAACATTAATGCACGATGACTTATTGATTTGTCACCAGGAACATTTATTTTTCCTTTTAAAGGCGAAGTTAAAAATGAAACTTTAAGGGATTGCCTTGAAGAGGAATTCATCATAATTTTTATTTTCCAATCTTATAAATAAAACACAAAAAACAAAAAATTGTAATTTTAATGGTATAAATCTATTTTATCATTTGACATTAAGACAATAAACTGGCATTTCGCCATATTTATGTTTTATTTTTTCGATCAGCAAACAGGATACATAAATGGTTAAACTAGAATTGGGTATTAAAAGAACATGTTATGCTTGTGGGACTCGTTTTTATGATTTAAACAAAATGTTACCTGTATGCCCAAAATGTGGTACTGAACAACCTATTGAACTTCCCCGGCATCATCAAATTGAAGGACATGATAAGTTAAATGATGAAAAAGAAATTGATACTATCATTGATACAGATGGTTTAGAAGATACAGATGCCGATGTAGATGATGTCATCGAAGATGCATCAGATCTTGAAGACGACGTTGAAGTCATTGGTTCTGAAATAGAGGTAATTAAAACCAACGATGATGATAACGATTCGTAATTATTTAAAAAGGAAATTTTAAATTTCTATCACGCATCAAATAATATATATATATATTAAATCAATTCAGTATTAAATCTTTTGATGCGTTATAAATAATAAAAGTATTAGATTTTAATCATAAATTTTCCTTATTATTCTGTATAAAAAAACTTATTTTGTATTCCAACGTTCAATTTCCACACCTACGCCTGCTGCCTCAGAAATAATATCCAGCTTTTCAATCATAATCCTTACAACTTGAATACGCTTATTTTGAAGAATCAATTCAGCCAATGTTTCAGTCAAAGTCTCGACAAGATAAAAATGCGTTTGGTTAACTGTTTTCTTAACCTCGTCAACAATATCAGCATAAGATACTGTTCGGGATAAAACATCAATTCCTATCCTATTTTCATCATGAATCCCTATGGAAATATTTATCTGAATACGTTGTTTTTTTTCCTGTTCAAAATCATAAACACCAATACGTGCCATCAAAACAAGATTACGAATAAAAATACGACGTAAAGATTGTGGATGATCAACCCATAAAAGAGAAAAATTCACCTTATAACCCTTTACTCGTTATTATCTCTAAAAACAACAGATGACCACTGCAAATGTTGTCCTCCATCAAGTGCAATCATTTGACCTGTTACAGAAGGCAGACAAATTAAATTTATAACAGCCTGAGCCACTTCTTCTGCAGAAGTACCATAATGTAAAGGAACTGATTTACATTGATTTTTAAACTGTTCATCTGTCTGTCGTTTATTCACTATCGCTGGACCGGGGCCTATTGCATTAACGCGAATAGATTTAGAAGCCAATGCCAATGCCATTGTCTGTGTCAATGTCCATAAAGCTGATTTAGAAACAGTATAACTTACAAAATGAGGTGTTAAAGACCATACACGTTGATCCAATAAATTAATCACACAACCATTTGCTTGTTCTGGCAATAGCTTTGCAAAATCTTGAATAAGTTGAAAAGGAGCCCATACATTTGGAAGCATATGATCTTGCCAAGATTGAAATGTAACATCATCCCATTCATCTCGTTCAAATGTACTTGCATTATTAATTAATACGCCTATAGAACCAAATTGATTAAAGGCTTGCTGTATTAAAGGTTTAACCTGTTCTGGTTCAGATAAATCAGCCGTTAATAAAAAAACTTTTCTTCCCATATTTTCGATTTTATGAATTAACGTAACCGCATCCTGAGTATGATTACGAGCATGTAAAACAATATCAAAACCAGCTCTTGCTAGTGTCAAAGCAATTTCACGTCCGATTCTTACAGTTGACCCTGTAATCAAAGCCACTTTGGGAATAGTATCAAGAATGGGAGAAAAAGTATTTAAAGCGTCATTTTCTGACACAAAACTATCCTTTATTAAATTCAATTTTACAATTTGTTATCATAAACAAAAACAAATAGGGATTGCAAAATGAAAATCTTTATACAATTTATGCAGGTCTTCTTGCTGTTAAAGCTGCGGTTAATGTACCTTCATCAAGAATTTCAAGCGAACCGCCCATTGGTATCCCCTGTCCTACTTTTGTAATTTTTACATGCCATGGCAATAATTGATCATATAACCAATGCATTGTTGTTACACCATCAACTGTAGCTCCTAAAGCTAGAATAATTTCTTTAACTTCTTTTCGTTCAAGTCTCTTAAATAAAGAAACAAGATTTAAGTCCTCAGGTCCTACCCCTGCCAAGGGAGAAAGAGTTCCACCCAATACTTGGTAATATCCTTTAAATACCTCGGTTTTTTCCAAAGCCCATAAATCCCCAACGGTTTCAACAACACAAATAACCTCATGATTTCGATAAGAATCACTGCAAATTTGACAAGGATCATTACTATCTAAATTCCCACATGATGAGCAAATTTTTACCTTTTGAGCAGCCTGCTCTAAAGCATCTGCAAGAGGGATCATGCGGGATTGAGGATGCTTTAATAAAGACAGGACAATACGTCGAGCAGAACGCGGTCCAAAACCAGGTAATTTGCTAAACAAAAAAATTAACCTCTCTATTTCTGGACCACCCACGATAACCTCTTTTATTGTAAAAAAAACAAATAAACGCGCTTTAAAAATATTAAAAAGTAAGAACTTAATGATTTAAAAAGGAAATTTGATACCTTCTGGAAGATTAATGCCACCTGTAAGTTTTTGCATTTCTTCTTGAGTCATTTCATCCAATTTTTTACGTGCATCCGTATAAGCTGCAACAATAAGATCTTGTAACATTTCCATTTCATTTGGATCAACCAACTTAGGATCTATGTTGATGGATTTCATATCGCCTTTACCCCCTAAAGTAACTTTCACCATACCGGCTCCTGAAACACCTTCAATAGTAATAGCAGAAAGCTTTTCCTGCATTTCACTCATTTTACTCTGCATTTGAGAAGCTTGTTTCATAAGGTTTGCAAAATTTTTCATGGAATCATCTTTCAAAATTTAAACATTAAAAAAAATCAGTTATAATGGAGCTCATCAGTATCAATTGAAACAGAATCTTTTTCTTCTTCCATTTTCAATATGTTTTGTTCATCTTGATCTGATATATTATTTTCTGGAAATAAACCATACTCATCAAGATAAGGATTAATCACTTTACTTAAAGAGGCACCTGGAAAAATACGTAAAATCTCTTGTACTATAGGTTCAGACGAAACTTTATCTAAATCAGCCTGAAATTGTAAAGCTTCCTGCTCCATCAATGTTGGCTCTCCCACTTGCTGGGAAAGAACAATGGTCCAACGCATAGTAGAATGCTCATTCAATAATTTTGAAAGTTGTTGAACCAAATTTACTGGAACTTTATCTTCTATCCTCATCTCAATCGTTGGCGGTACGAATTTTACGAGGTGAACAGCGTTCCGTAAATGAGCATGTAAAATAGCAGCATGCTGTCCTTTGACAAATGCAACAACTTCACGCCAACTATGCCATAAAAATTGATGGTTTTTAGCTTCATCTTCTTTAAAATGAGAGGGAAGAAAATCCGCTTTTGACTGCATGACAGTATTGGAAGAATGAACAGGATCAGGCTTTATACGAGTGTTAAAATTAGATGTATAACCAGACGATAAAGAAATAGTATTTAATGACTCTGTTGAAGCTGATGCAGAAGAGAATTTTGAAATTGATTGATGTTGCTGATCAGATTGATTCGACAATTGTTTTATCACTTCACTTGGTGTTGGTAAATCAGCAATAAAACATAAACGAATCAACACCATTTCTGCGGCTGCTTTACGATTAGGAGCCATATTTACTTCTTTAATCCCTTTAAGCAACATTTGCCATGTTCGACCTAATACAGGAACAGATAACTGATTAGCCATTTGTCCGCCTCGCACACGTTCAAGTTCTGATAGTTCTGTACTCGTCAATAAATTAGGCAACGCTTTCATTCTTGAAAGGAGATGAACCAACTCTAACAAGTCAGCTAATAAAATACCTAAATCAACACCATCCGCATAGGCTTGTTCTGTAAAGTTTAAAACCTTGTCAGTTTTCCCACACATAGCAAATTCTAAAAGATCAAATACAAGGGTTTTATCTGCAAAACCCAACATATTTGCAACATTTTCCGCCGTTATTTCATAATCTGAATCTTCTATCCCATTATTTTTTGAAGTAGAAATAAAATTATTATCCTGTGCAATAGCCTGATCTAATAATGATAAACCATCTCTAACCGAACCATCTGCTGCTTTTGCAATTAAATGGATAGCTTCTTTAGAAATCTTGATCTTTTCCCTATCAGCAATTTTAAGAAAAAATTGACTTAATTGATCTTGTGAAACACGCCGCAAATCAAAACGTTGGCAACGTGATAATACTGTAACAGGAACCTTACGAATTTCCGTTGTCGCAAAAATGAAAGTTACTTGATTAGGAGGCTCTTCCAAAGTTTTCAACAAAGCATTGAATGCATTACGCGATAACATATGAACTTCGTCAATAATATAAACCTTCATCCGAGCTTGAATAGGACGAAAGCGTGAACCTTCAATAATTTCCCTTACATCATCTACGCCTGTATGCGAGGCAGCATCAATTTCCAATACATCAGGATGACGATCTGCCAAAATCGCCTTACAATTTTCACAAACTCCACAAGGATCAGCTGTAGGACCACCCTTTCCATCAACACCGACACAATTTAAAGCACGAGCAATAATTCTAGCCGTTGTAGTTTTTCCAACCCCTCTTATTCCGGTCAACATGAATGCATGCGCAACACGACCCATTGCAAATGCATTGCGCAACGTCCGCACCATTGTTTCCTGACCAATAAAATCATTAAAATCCTGAGGACGATATTTGCGAGCTAAAACACGATATGATTTCTTAGCTGAAGATAACGTATTTTCAGAATTACTGTCTGGTAAAACATTAAACAATCCAGCATCATTAATTTTAAGCTGGGGTAATTGATTGTCCGGAATATCTATCATAAAAAACCATTCCAGAAATAAATAACATCAGATCGTTTGAATTTGTTTATATCATAAACGAACCTGAAATTCTAATTTATTTATCTTAAATGAAAGGAAAGCTTGAATGACCCAGACGATACTCGTAATGGCTGCTTCCTTCCAGACCTGACCGAGTTCACAAGGTGTCTGTCCATCCAAACTTTCCAGTTACTTTCTATCGCAAATTAATAGAGATTTGGCAAGTTATTTTTCAATTTTCTTAAAAAATGTAAGAATTAATATCCTATCGCTCCTCCACCAGTATGACGATAATCAACACCACCATAATATACGGTTTTACCATTTTTATCTTGTCCAACCGTAATACCTTCAGCAATACCCCATGTTGAATACACATCTATTGGATAATTTTTCTTTTTCAAAGCCTTCCGAACTTCATTACTTAATGCATTATGTTCAAGTTGTATAGATTGAGGTTCCCATTGTTCATGAATACGAGGTAAATTAATCGCCTGTTGAATATTCATATTATAATCAATTACTCCAGTCATCACTGATAAAATTATTGTGGGAATTCTGGAACCTCCTGGACTACCTATAACCATAAATACTTTATTATTTTTTGAAATAATTGTTGGACTCATTGACGATAATGGAGTTTTTCCAGGTGCAATTTTATTTGCTTTACTCCCAACGATTCCATACATATTAGGAAATCCAGGAGCTGTTGAAAAATCATCCATTTCATCATTCATAACAATACCAGTGTTATCAGCTACTACTCGTGCACCATACCAACCATTCAATGTATAGGTTACCGAAACTGCCATACCATCTTTATCAATGACTGAATAATGCGTTGTTTCTCTTTTTTCATGCGAAGGTAATTTAAATATTTTTTTATGAATGGTAGGAGTTTCATTAATTTTACCAGGAATTAAATCAGATGAGGAAACAGCTTTTCTATACGTTAAAGATTTACGAATTTGAGACGCATAATCAGGATCATTTAAATGTTTAATTGGATTATCAACAAATTTTGGGTCACCCAAATCCTGTCGATCGGCATAAGCTCTTCGCATCGCTTCAATCTTCCTTTCAACAGACGGTAGAGTTTGAAGCCCTAATTTATGAAGATCATATCCAGATAAAATATTAAGCATTTCACATAAAGCTATCCCACCACCACTTGGAGGAGGTGCGGTATCTACATGATAACCACGATAAGTACAAGTTAAAGGTTGCAACATACGAGGACGGTAATTTTCGAAATCTTTAACCGTTAAAATTCCTCCATGTCTTTTGCTTGCATCAACAATTTTTTTGGCAATGGAACCCTTATAAAAAACATCTTCACCGTGTTTAGAAATGGATTGCAATGTTTCAGCTAAATCGCCCTGACGGAATATATCCCCTTCTTTCCATGGACTTCCATCAGATTTAAAAAAAATCTGAGTAGCATACTGATCTTTTGCCAAATCAGATAGAGAAGTAGCCATCAAATCCACATCTTCTTGAGTAAGAATATAACCATCTTGTGCCAGCTTAATTGCTGGAGCCATTAACTCAGCTCGAGATTTAGTCCCCCACCGTTTACGTAACATCTCCATTCCAGCCACTGTTCCAGGAATAGCAACAGCTTTCCACCCAATCACTGAAGCATTTGGTATAACATGTCCTTTTTCATCAAGATACATCGTTGAAGAAGCAGCTTGTGGAGCTTTTTCCCGAAAATCTATAAAATAAGCCTGACCATTTGGCAAACGTAAGATTAAAAATCCACCACCACCCAAATTACCAGCTGCTGGATATGTAACTGCCATTGCATAGGCAACTGCCACCGCAGCATCTGCAGCATTACCACCACTTTTTAAAATATCAGCTCCAACACGTGCAGCAAGACTGCTTGCCGAAACCACCATCCCATTATAAGCAATAACAGGGTCAGAAGTTAACAAACCTTTTATATTGCCACCAAAAGCAAGAGGGTCAACCCCATTACCTGCTTGCGCCAAAGCTGATACCGAAAAACAACTACTTAAAAGGAGTAAGACCCCCAAGGAATATTTACTTATTTTTTTCCAAATTAAATTTGTTGTTTTCCTCATTATTATTTCCCCAGAAATTACCTTAAAGTATTTATCTCATACTATCAGAAATAATTTGAATATAGAAAAAATCTTAATATATTAATAAAATAAAAAACCATATCTGATGACACGGTTTTTATAAAAATTATGGAAAATTAATAATCATTAATTTTCTGGGCATTGTTTTAATAATGCCGCAAAAACATCAGCAACAGCAACAGCACCAGGGTCTGGATTGCCAGCTAGGCTACCACTATTTAAATAAGATGAACGTCCAGCTTTTGCTTTTGTTGCTTTAGCTGTGTTTTCAACTCCTTTTTCAGCAGCCTGAACAGCACTTAATAAATCATGAGAATTTTTAAGTAAAACTTCTAAAGCTGGTTGTAAAGCATCAATCATGGTACAATCTCCAAGATCAGCCCCACCATATTGTTTCATTTGCTTTAATCCAAAAACTAATCCTTCGACAAACGATGCACCTTCTGCAATGTTCTGACCTGTTGCAGTAAAGAATATAGACATTAAAACACCACTTGAACCCCCCATCACTACGGCTAACCGCTCACCGATAACCAAACATAGTTTTGATAAATCAGATAAAGGAAGTTGATTAGTATTTAATAATTCAGCAATACCTCTTGCCCCAGCCGCAAACGTAGAACCTGTATCTCCATCACCGACTTTAGCATCAAGATCATTTAATTTGTCTTCTAAATCATTTAATGTTTTAGTAACAATACCAATAATATGTGCAGCAACGGGATTTTCTGAAGGCGTAAATTGAACTTTCGTTTCCACAGGATTAATAGACATACACTCTAACTTAGTAATTTGAACAGCCTTGAAAAAACCCGAGATCTTAACAGGGGCTATTAAAGCCTTAACAATTTTATCATCCAAAACTAAAGCAGATAATGAAAAGCCTTTCATATCCAATGCTGTTGTGAACCAATGAGGACCCACAATCCAATCAATTTGAGATGCAAGAGAAGAATGCAATAATTCTTTTGTAATAATCGCCATTTCTATTACAGAAACTCCACCAAGATTATTAATCAAAATTACCAAACGATCATTCGCTGATACACACGCTTTGATTTTTGCCGTCACAATATCAATAACTTCACAGCTATTTTGCGTATTAATGGTCGTTGCTCCTGATTCACCATGAATACCAAGCCCAAGTTCGATAGAATCTTTTGGTATTCTTTTTTCATCACTTTGCGCCTGAGGTAAATCACAACCAGTCATTGCGACACCTAAGCTAAAAATTTGTTTATTTGCTTTATCGACAAAGTGTTTAACTTCTTCCAGAGAGTATCCTTCTTCCGCTGCATACCCAGCTAGTTTATGAATAAAAATAGTTCCTGCAATTCCACGAGGTTGTTTGTTATCAGGTAAAGAGATATCATCTTTAACCATGACAACTTCAACTTTATATCCAAGTTGTTTGGCCTTTTCAGCTGCAAGTCCAAAATTAAGACGATCACCAGTATAATTCTTGATAACTAATAAACAACCTGCATCACCTGTAACGGTTGTAATAGCTGTTAACACTGCATCAACAGAAGGAGAAGCAAATAAATCACCACACACAGCAGCTGTTAGCATTCCCTTTCCAACAAATCCTAAATGTGTAGGCTCATGTCCAGATCCTCCCCCAGAAATAATAGCCACTTTTTTCTTATCCCAATCTTTGCGAACAACTATTCGCATAGAAGGATCCGTATCTAATTTTACAAGATTATTATAGGGAGCTGTTGCTAATGTTCCTTCAATTGCATCATTAACTAAAGATGCGCGATCGTTAAAAAAGAAATTGGACATACTACATCTTTCATCTTAGAAAGTTCAAATCACTATAAATTGAATCATAATATCCATATTATAACCATTAAATAAAGACTTAAAAAGGTATTAATTAATTTTATTGTTGATCTTAAAGCTCAAATTAATATTTATATTAAATAACTGCAAACAATTAACTTTTGCAGGTTTTAAATTTATTAAAATAAACATTTATAATAGGCATCATAAAAATGTGTTTTTACTTACATAGATAAAATGAAAAACTGTATAAATTTGATTTATTTAAATAAACAGTGTTTTCATTTACCAAATCTAAAACTATTTTAGATATAAATTGTGATTGATTCAAAACAAAAGATAAAGTGAATGTTTTAAAAACTTAAATTTGTCCGTTGATTAAATAACACTAACTTATTAAAAGTTAGACCATATAAGGAGGACTATTCCAGCCTTTTGGAGAATAAGTAAATACTTCACACCCCTCTTCCGTTACGCCCATCATGTGTTCAAATTGAGCACTTAAAGAACGGTCTCGTGTAACTGCTGTCCAATCATCATCAAGAATTTTAACATCAGATTTACCAGCATTGATCATCGGTTCAATAGTAAAAACCATTCCCGGTTTCAGAAAAAGCCCTTGTCCTCTTTTTCCATAATGTAAAATATTAGGTTCCTGATGAAAAACACGACCTATACCATGACCACAAAAATCACGAACAACCGAAAACCGTTGTGATTCAGCATATTGTTGAATCACGTAACCTATATCCCCCAAACAATTACCAGGTTTAACCTCTTTGATTGCTCTCTTTAAACATTCGTAAGTCACATCAATCAACCTTTGGGCCAATCTAGATGCTTTACCAACTACATACATACGGCTGCTATCACCATACCACCCGTCTAAAATAGACGTAACATCAATATTAACAATATCACCATTTTTTAATTTACGTTCTCCTGGGATCCCATGGCAAACTACATGATTGATCGATATGCAACATGATTTTGGAAACCCCCGATAATTTAATGGTGCTGGAATAGCACCTCGTTCAATAGTATAATCATGGATAATTTGGTTAAGTTCGTCAGTTGTTATACCTTCCTGAACATGTGATGTAATCATATCAAGTGTTTCTGCTGCTAATCGCCCAACCGCTCTTAACCCAATAAAATCCTCTTGAGTATAAAACATCATACGACGATCAGCCATCTTTTAACCTTTCAATAATTCAACTTAAATCTTGCAAATGTAAATAAATTAAAGCGAATTAAATTGTTAATAACTCGCTATAAAAAAATTTTTTGCTTTTCTATATACCTAACTAGGATTATAGGATCTGTCCAGCATTACTTTTTTCTGGAATATTTTGAAAGTATATGATGTTTAAAAGACGCTTTTCTTATATTACGTTTAAATGAGACATTACTTTTTTTACTTAAAGAGCGACGTGATGTTACCTGAGCCACCTCAATTGATTTTTTACTCTTTGAAACTCTTGAAGCACGAACTAAAATAACTCTTGGATGTTTAATTATACGAGAATGACTTCTTATCGTGGAAGACCGAGCGAGATAAACAGGTCTAGGTACTTGGGCAACACCACTTTTAGCAAATCCATCATCCAAGGCACTCATCATGTATTGATTCCGCGAACCATTACTTGCTGCACCCATGACCACACCAATAAGACGAACATTATCATGAATCGCAGAGCCAACAAGATTATGACCAGCCGCTGCGGTATAACCTGTTTTCAAACCATCTGCCCCAGCATATCCCTTTAGTAAAGGATCATGATTAGGAATAACCCGTCCTCGAAAGTTAAAATAAGGCGTTTTAAATAATGAATAGTATTGGGGAAAATCAGAAATTAAATGTCGTGCTAAAATCGCCAAATCACGTGCTGTTGTAACTTGACCTGGATTAGGGAGTCCCGAAGCATTATAAAATTGAGTTCTATTCATCCCCAATACTTTAGCCTGTTGCGTCATCATTTGAGCAAAACGTTGCTCATCACCACCACCAATAAATTCTCCTAATGCGCTTGCGGCATCATTAGCCGATTTCGTAATTAATCCCAGAACAGCTTCTCTAATCGTAATATAAGAGCCTGGTCGAACACCTAATTTTGAAGGTTCCATTGATGCCGCATGAATCGTAATAGGTATCCGCTGATTAAAGCTTATCGCATTCGCATTCAAGGCACGAAATGCCATGTATAAAGTCATCATCTTTGTTAAGCTGGCAGGATAACGTTTCAAATCTGCATCTTGCTCAGATAACACATGACCATTAATATCCATTACAATAGAGCTTACTCTGCCAACATATTGAGCTCTAGATATTTGAGGAGATATAAGCATGTAAGAATAAAAAGCTGTCAATAAACCCAGAAAAAGATGTTTATGTGAATACTTCATAAATTCTTTAACTTTCACATTAAAGTTTGAATGCTTTATTTTTTTTCTATTAACACAACAAATTGACACTTTATTTTCCAGCTTCTTTAAGATTAAGCATTAACTTATATTGATAAAATCATAAAATTTTGATGAAATTATAAAATTCAGTGTATATTTAACTTATATTTTTTATAATTCCTTATAACAAGTTAAACATTTTTATAATATGTATAAATTTACGCTATATTTTGAAACCATACAAGTTGAAATCATATTTATTTGAAAAGATTTTATCTTTATCCATATTTTAACCATTCATTCCTTTTATATTGAAAAATCTATAAAATTATTCATCATGAACAATTTCACAAGATTCGCATCTGAATTTTCCATCGTAAATTCGCCAGATCAACTTAATCAAAAAAAATTAGTTTACACTTTAACCAAACCTAAAATGAAAAAACCTTCAATGTATAAAGTTATTATTTTAAATGATGACTTTACCCCTATGGATTTTGTTATTTATGTCCTTAAAACAATATTTAATAAACCAATTAAAATTGCAATTTCTATAATGTTAAAAATACACAATAGTGGTACAGGTATTTGCGGTTTATTCACTTATGAAATAGCAGAGGAAAAAGCCCATCAAGTCACAAATCTCGCAAAAAAACACCAATATCCTTTACAATGTATCTTTAAAAAAGATTAATTGAATTTTTATTAAAATCAGAACTAAACTTATTATATAATTAAGTAATAGTTTATAGTTTAAAGACATGGTCTTAAAATATTTTTTTGTAATGATTATATAGTTAGAATAAACAATATTAAAATGGTTTGGTAGTTAAAAAAATTTGAAAGTAAGAATTAATGTTATCTGATAATCTAGAACGTTCTATTAGACGTGCTTTTGAATGTGCATTAAATTTCCAACATGAATTTGTTACCCTTGAACATTTACTTTATGCTTTACTCCATGATCCCGATGCAATAACTATTTTTGATGCCTATCAAGTCAATATTGAATATCTCTGTCAAGAACTTTTTTCTTTTATTAAAAACGAACTAAAAATCCTTGTAACTGTTCAAAATATTTCACCACAACCTACACGAGCTTTTCAACGTGTTATTCAAAACGCCTCTTTTCAAATAACATCTGATGTCAATTCCAATATCAATGCAGCACACGTTTTAGCAGCATTATTTTCCGAAAAGGAAAGTCATGCCGTTTATTTCCTTCAACGACAAAATCTTTCCAAACTAGATATTCTAGATTACATCACCCAAAATATTACAAAAAAATCTGATTCTTCCTCTTCTTCTAAACCTTCATCTATAAATAATGATAATGCTATTTTAGAAGATGTTAATGAAAATATTAATTCCTTATTCTCTTTTGAACAAAAAGACAACTTCGAAAGCAAAGAAAATAACCCCTTAGATATTTACTGTGTCAATTTGAATGAAAAAGCACGTCAGAAACTGATTGATCCTCTAGTAGGTAGGAATTACGAGATTCAACGTACTATCCAAATTCTTGTCCGTCGAACCAAGAATAATCCTTTATTAGTAGGTTCTCCAGGCGTCGGAAAAACAGCTATTATCGAAGGTTTAGCTTTAAACATCATGAATAAAACCGTGCCTAAAATTTTACATAATTCTATCATTTATGCTCTTGATATGGGTATATTGCTTGCAGGGACACGGTACAGAGGTGATTTTGAAGAACGTCTTAAATCCTTGATCCAAGCCATAAAACAACAAAAAAATGCGATTTTATTCATTGACGAAATTCATTCAATTGTCGGGGCTGGATCTACATCAAATGGATCTATGGATGCTTCCAATTTATTAAAACCTGCCTTGGCAGAAGGCAGTTTAAGATGTATAGGATCAACAACCTATAAAGAATATCGCCAATATATTGAAAAAGATCATGCTTTAGTCAGAAGATTCCAAAAAATTGATGTTCATGAGCCATCAATTAACGAAACAATTAATATTTTGAAGGGTTTAAAAAATACCTATGAAAAATATCATAATGTTAAATATACTCAAGATGCTCTTGAAACAGCTGTTACGTTATCTGCCAAATATATTCATGATCGTAAATTTCCAGATAAAGCTCTTGATGTTATTGATGAAGTTGGAGCAATTCAAGCCTTATTGCCTATTTCAAAGCGAAAAAAAATAATTACAGTTGTGGATATTGAAAAAACAATTGCTAACTTAGCTCGTATTCCAGACAATGCAGTGTCCACAAATGACAAAAAACTTTTGTCTCAAATCGATAATAAACTTAAAAAAGTTATATTTGGTCAAAATCAAGCAATTGATACCTTGACATCCGCCATTAAAATTTCAAGGGCAGGTTTAAGATCTGAAAGAAAACCAATTGGTAACTATCTTTTCGTAGGGCCTACAGGTGTAGGAAAAACCGAAATTGCTCGTCAACTCGCCAATCTTCTAGGAATTAAACTTATTCGATATGATATGTCAGAATATATGGAAAAACACTCAGTTTCTCGTTTAATTGGTGCACCACCAGGGTATGTTGGATTTGAACAAGGTGGTTTATTAACAGATGCGATTGATCAAAATCCTCATGCTGTACTCCTTCTTGATGAAATTGAAAAAGCCCATCCTGATCTTTACAATATTCTCCTGCAAGTTATGGATTATGGAATTTTAACAGATCATAATGGTAAAGAAATTAATTTTAGAAATATTATTCTTATTATGACAAGCAATACTGGTGCTATGGAATTTAATCGTAATGCTATTGGTTTTTTAAAAACAGACAATATGAATGGTGCGAATGAAACCATTAATAATAAATTTTCCCCTGAATTTAGAAATCGTTTAGATGCCATACTCTATTTTAACGCTTTATCTAAAAAAACGATTACTCAAATTGTTGACAAGTTAATGAATGAACTAAATCAGCGACTTGCTAATAAAAAAATTACTGTACAACTTAGTAAATCTGCTAAAAATTGGTTAATTGATAACGGTTATGACCCTTTATATGGGGCTCGACCCATGGGAAGAATTATTCAAAAATATATAAACAAACCTTTGGCCAACGAAATTCTATTTGGAAAATTAAACAAAGGCGGCATTGTTCATATTATTGAAAAAAATAATAAACTTTTATTAAATTTTGATAAAAACCCAGTTTCAAAAAGAAAAAGTGTCCTTGCATAAATTATTAACTTTTTTTAAAACTTAATAATAATTTGCTCATATAAAAGCTAACCTTTTGAATAAATGATAAAAATCAATTATATTTTACCCCATTAACAATGACATAACCTGAATAAGGCCATTTACGGCTTGCCCCTTTATGTGTCCAATCAACACCCTGTCTTCTAGAGCTATCATAATAATACCGACCAACTAGTTCAACATAATCACCTTTTTTAACCCAAGGCCAAGCAGGCGCCTTCATTTTATCTAAATTATTAACTATTCTTATGAATATATTATTCCCTAAATTTAAATAAAAATAACCATGTAATCCACTTCGAGTATAATGTGCATAACTCGTTGTAACAACTATTCCACAGAGATGAACAGGAACATTCTTTTTATAATTGTAATGGTCATTTTCATAACTTTGTTGGATTTGAAAAAAAGATTTATTATCACACTGTTTTGATACAGGTTTAGCAAATATAGATAAATTATAAAAAAAAAGACTGCTTAAAATAAACAGCCTTATTAAAAAACGACATTCAAAAAGCATTAATAATTATTCCTTAAATTATTTAGATTTCTTTTTGTCATTTTTATCTTTACCAGCCTTGCTCGCTGATTTTAACTTCTTTTTATTATCATCACTTGGAAATTTCCCCCCTAATTCAGCCTTCAAAGAATTTAAAGACTCCAATACCTCTTGACTTGGTTGAGGTTCAGGAATATGTAATTTCTCCAATTCATTAATCATAATTTCTGCAACAACAAGTCGAGCAAACCATTTATTATTGGCAGGGATAATAAACCATGGTGCATTTGGTGCCGCTGTTTGAACAATAACTTCTTGATAAGCCCCTTGATATTCTTCCCAAAACTGGCGTTCTTTTGGATCATTAGGAGAAAATTTCCATTGTTTTTCCTTATTTTCCAAACGAGCTAACAATCGTTTTCTTTGCTCTTCTTTAGAAATATTTAAAAAACATTTAACAATGCCTATACCCTGACGATAAATATATTTTTCAAAATTTCGAATATCTTCATATCTATCTATCCAAAAATCCTTATTATTTAAAACACGTAAAGGTAATTTCTGATTTGCTAAAATAGAAGGATGAACTTTGGTAACCAAAACTTCTTCATAATGACTACGATTGAAAATCGTAATCTTTCCTCGTGAAGGAACAGCCATATGAATTCGCCATAAATAATCATGCATTAATTCAACAGGGCCAGGTTGTTTAAAAGAAGTAATGGTGATCCCCTGTGGATTTATCCCAGACGTAACATGTTTGATGGTTCCATCTTTACCAGCCGTATCCATCCCTTGCAGTGCCACAAGTAAAGCAGAATGACCATTGGCATATAATAATTCCTGTAAATAACTTAAATGCTTAATTCTTTTCTTCAATATTTTTTTCGCTTCTTTTGGTTTAAGCGAAAGCCCTGCAGTATCACTAGGATTATAATTAGTTAAAAGAAATTTTTTTCCATCTTCTATACGATATTTTGTTCGTATTATTTCACGTATTGATTGATCTGACATTATAGAAACTCCTTAAATTATTTAATCTAATTTTTTGTTTTGACAACTGTAACGCCTCCAGGGGCCTGACAAACTGGCATAAGCTCGATACGATTTATATTAACATGAGATGGAAGGCTAAGCACCCAACGTACTGTTTCCGCGATATCCTCTGCTGTTAGGGGTTTGGTTCCTCTATAAACTTCTTTAGCTTTCTCAATATCTTTTAGTCTAACTTCACTAAACTCAGTCCCACCACAGAGACCAGGTTCAATATTAGTTATTCTTAAAGGGGTACCAACTAAATCCGTTTTTAAATTTAACATGAATTGTTTAACAAATGCTTTTGTTGCACCATAAACATTTCCACCTCGATAAGGATATGTCCCAGCAATACTACCAAGGGAAATAATATGTCCTTTATTTCTTTCCAGCATTCCATTAATAATGTATTGTGTCAAATGAATTAACCCTATAATATTCGTCTGAATCATGCGATCCCAATCTTCAAGATTAATATCGGGTATTGCTCCTACCCCTAAAGCTAAACCTGCATTATTTACTAATACTTCAATATTTTGAAAATCAGAAGGAATTTGATGTAGTTTTTGAAAAATTAATTCAATTTTTGTTATATCCATTTCAAGTGCAAAAATTCTGTCTGGATATTCTTTTGCCAAACTTTCTAATCTGTCCTTTCTTCGTGCCGTTACAATAACTTTATATCCCTCTTTAACAAGAATTTTGCTTATCGCATATCCAAAACCAGCTGATGCACCTGTAACAAATGCTATTCCCTTTTTCATTGTCATAATCGAGCCTCTTCAAAACATTGAATAAAATAATAATTATAAATTGTTCTTATTATGAATTGAACTATAAAAAGCAGTTTGTTTACTTTTCAACCAATCTAATAGTATAATTTGTATAATTTAATCCTTTATCTAAATTATTATTTTGGTTATTTTATCAATAATGTTTAACACTTTTCTTGATCTTAAAGAGGGTCTAGCTGGTTATTTTTTATTGGCTAGTCCCTATATAACTTCACCTTTTTTTGCACAATCTGTCATTTTTATCTGCGCAAATTCTCCCAAAGAAGGTACAATGGGAATTGTTATTAATCGTCATATTACAAAACCGACCCCTAAAGAATTGCTAAATCAATTAGGAATTAAAAGTATTCCATCTTCAGATCATTTTTCAATTACTGCAGGAGGCCCGATTGAAAATGCTCATGGTCTTGTTCTTCATACTAATGATTGGAAAGGAAAAGAATCCATTTATGTTACCAATAAAATAAAGCTTAGTACAAGTTTGGACATTTTAAGGGATTTATCAGAAGATCAAGGCCCCTCCAAAGCTTTATTGGCTTTAGGACACGCCAATTGGTTACCAGGTCAACTCGAAGAGGAAATACATAATAATTTATGGTATATAGCCCCTTGTGAAGAAGCTATTTTATATAATAGTAATTTTCAAACAAAATGGATTAACAGTTATAAATCCATTTCTGTTAATCCACATGAAATTTCTTATTATACAGGAAATGTATGAATTTTTCAAAAATCATTTTTTTCGTATCGTAAGCTTATTAAAAATTTGATAATTAACAATTTTTTAATATAAAGCCTTAATATTTAACCTAAAATTTTCTTGAGAAATCTACATTTAAATCTTATTAAATTACATATTTTAAAATAATTTTAAAAAAATCCAAAAAAGAGTAGCAGACAATAAAATTGAAACAGGCAGGGTTAATATCCATGCCATTCCCATATTACGTATCGTCTTCCATTGAATTCCACTCCCATTAGCCAATGCCGTTCCCGCAACTGCAGAAGTAACAACGTGGGTAGTACTAATCGGCATATGAAACTGGTTTCCCATCTGGATCATGGTCATTGCAACAGTTTCAGCAACAGCACCCTGGCCATAGCTCATTTCATGTTTTCCGATTTTTTTACCGACAGTCACAACAACCCTTTTCCAACCTACCATTGTCCCAAGTCCCAAAGCGATCGCAATTACTACTTTTACCCACGGAGGTATAAATTGAATTGCTGTTATAATTTCTTTTTCAAATTGATTAAACACTTCTTTTTGTTGAGAAGAAAGCTGAGTTACTTTAGTAAAATGAACTAAATTTTGTTCAATCAAATATAAATCATTTCTTAAATTAGCTTGATGTTCAACAGGAATTTGTTTAAAGGTTTCTTTATTATTAACATCTTGTTGGATGGATTGTAACATCATCCGAATAGCTGGAATCGTATCAGACAAAATTATATTAGATTGAATTGTTTTCGTTAAAATAATTCGACTTTGATCAAGCGTAAGTAAATTAGAACTTCTATTATAATTTTGGAGAATCTGATTAATAATAATTGCCTTACGAGTAAATTGTTCAACTTGATTCGAAGGAACTGCGTTATTTAAAGCATAAGCTGTAGGAACAGTTCCAATAAGAATAAGCATAATCAACCCCATTCCTTTTTGTCCATCATTGGAACCATGACTAAAACTTACACCTGTACAAGTTAAAATCAACAATAAACGAATAGGCCAAGGTGGAGGTTTCCCTTCTTCTGGAACTTTATGAAATGATGGAATAGGTAAAAAATTTTTTAATAAAAACATACCTAAAAAAGCTATGGTAAAACCCGCTAAAGGACTGAAAACTAGTGCCTTAAAAACTTGAATAGCCTGCCCCCAATCAACACCACTTGCTCTATTATTTCCCATCAGGATCTGATTCATAACACCAACACCTAATATAGAACCAATTAATGTATGTGATGAAGAATTAGGAATGCCAAAAAACCATGTTACTAAATTCCAAATTACTGCTGCAAGCAACAAAGCAAAAACCATGGAAAACCCTGCTTCACTTCCAACCTTAAGAACTAATTCAACGGGAAGCAAAGATACAATCGTAAAAGCCACTGCCCCGCTCGAACATAATACACCCAGAAAGTTCCACAAACCAGACCAAATAACAGCAACAATTGGCGGTAAAGAATTGCTATAGATCACAGTTGCAACAGCATTTGCTGTATCGTGAAAACCATTAATAAATTCAAAACCCAAAGCGATAACAAGAGCCAGAGCTAGTAAAACAAAAGCTATAAAAGAAGGATTAGTAACACCTATAATATCTTCTCGAAGATGAAGAATAATATATACGATACTGCCTAATAAAACTAAGATAAAAGCAGCTTTATTAAAATGCAAATTCTTAGATAGGATCATATTAAAGGCTTTTTCCCTTAACGATAAAATTCGTTTCTGGCATCATCAAATTGATCATGAAATTTACTTTTTTAAAAAACGCTACAATTTAATTAAATAGAATTATCATAAATAGACCAATTTTTTACAACAGCTTGACCCCTTATATAGTCTATATATAATAGTAGGTCATTATAGTTATCCAAACCTTTATTTACGTTTTTATCATTATCAACTTGATTTTACAAAAGAAAAATAACTTCTCAAGTCATGAAATTAATATCTTAAAAAAATTTTTTATATTTTTTTACAACGTTATTATTAAGATACATTTTATCTTATGTTTACACATCTAGATTCTGTCTAAATATTTAATGTCCATTTTTCAGTTTTAAGATTAAGAACTATTTTTTAACGTATTTTTTTTATTTTTTCTTTATTTTAACAAAAATAGTGTTTAAATAAACATTATCTTTCTAAATTGCCTTATCTTCCCTAATGATTGTTTCTAACCTATCATGACAGACAAATTAATTCATCCTATTTCCCATTCTTATTTTCCCATTACCTTACGAGTTGACGAGAGAAGATTAATTATTATTGGTGGAGGTAAAATAGCAGCACGTAAAATACGACTTCTTTTAAATAAAAATGCTCAAATTGAGGTTTATGCTGATCAAGTTAACAAAGAATTACAAAATTATTTAAAGCAGAATCAAATCACGCTTTATCCCCCTCTTCAAAACGAACAAGAATTTATTCAAATCATATCAGGGGCAGCATTCATTTTTATTACAACAAACAATCAAAATTATAATATCAAAATAGCTCAATGGGCTAGAAAAATTAATATTCCTGTTTGTACTGTAGATAATGCTGAATTTTCAACTTTTATTACCCCTTCCATTATTGATCGAAATCCTGTCCAGATTGCAATTTCCACAAGTGGACTGGCTCCTGTATTAGGTCGTCGTATACGACAAAAAATTGAATCCTTATTTGGACAAAACATTCGCCCTCTGGCTCAATTTATCGGAAAATACAGAAATTGGGCAAAATCAACCTTATCATCTTATCAAGAAAGGCAAAGATTATGGGAAACTTTTATTGATAGTTATGGCGCATCTTTAATTGAAAAAAAAGATGAAAGTAAAGCGTTCGATTATCTTGAAAAAATTGCTCAGCAACCTGATCTAAAAAAAGGAGAAGTATGGCTGGTTGGTGCTGGACCTGGGGATCCTGATTTATTAACACTCAAAGCTCTTCATTATTTACAAAATGCTGATGTTATTTTATACGATAATTTATTATCACCAGAAATTTTGAATTATATTCGTCGTGATGCTTTACTTATTTTTGTGGGTAAACAAAAAAATAAACATACTTTTAAACAAGAAGAAATTAATCAAAAACTTATTTATTATGCCCAATTTGGAAAACGTGTGTTACGTCTTAAAGGAGGTGATCCTTTCATCTTTGGACGAGGTGGAGAGGAAGCTGAAGCCTTAGTAAATGCTAATATTCCTTTTAAAATTATACCTGGAGTCTCTGCTGCCAATGGATGCGCATCTTATGCTGGTATTCCTTTAACGCATCGAAATTGCGCGCAATCATGTCTGTTTTTAACTGGATATACAAAAAACCCAGAAAAATTAAATTTGCCCTGGGATACTATGTTAGCAGAAAATCAGACACTAGTCATTTA
The DNA here is from genome assembly GCA_946699565.1 of uncultured Commensalibacter sp. Lineage (GTDB taxonomy): Bacteria > Pseudomonadota > Alphaproteobacteria > Acetobacterales > Acetobacteraceae > Commensalibacter. The sequence goes on from CAMPDW010000005.1 coordinate 23,429, forward strand.
TATGGGTCTTTCTTCCTTATCCATTTTATGCCAAACCCTTATTCATAAAGGAATGAAATCATCATGGCCAGCTGCCGCTATTGAAAAAGGCACCCTAAAAAACCAACAAGTAATTATAGGAACTTTAAACAGCTTACCTGATTTAGTAAAACAAAAAAAGTTAAGCAGCCCTGTTTTAATCATAATCGGACAGGTTATTAATTACAGAGTTTGATAATAATATTAATTAGCATATTTATCATTTAACGCTATGAAACAAATTTCAGCGGTTTTCTTTCTCCATTGATCAACAAAAGAACCATAACTCAACCCTTTGATAATTGAAAGAGAATGAAGTTGGCCAAAAAGTACGAAATCACTCCAGGATAACGAACGGTTCAAATCTAATAAAGGATAATCCTTTATTAGATTTTCCAAACTATCAAGCGCTCTTTGCGCCCGACGAATTAGGCTAGGATCAGCTAAATCAGAAATAAACCCCCCACCTGATGGATCTTTATTTTGATGAAAATACTTTTTAGCTTCATCCGTCGAAAATTCTGGAAAAGGCGCATTGATCCATCGAGGATAAGTTAATCGATAAATAAAACGATTAAGTTTATTTGCCCATTCGGTAATTGTTTTAAATTCAGGAAGGTTAATTTTAGGCGTACCAACTAATTTATCCACATACTGAATAATATCATAGCTCTCTGGCATAAATCGATTTGGTTGATATTCTAATATAGGTAATTGTTTACGACCAATCATCTGCATTGGAGTATGAATATCGTCATATAGTAAATAAGATATTTCAATAGAGTAATTTTTTAAAACAAAAATCATTTTTGTCATTACACAAAATGGACAATGTTCATAAACATAAAGTTTCATAATATTTTAATTAGCACCTTTATAAATCATTATTTTTTATTTATTATGTAAGTTAAAAATTAAGGTATATTATATTTTAATAAAAATTTCTTTAATCATATTAAATAATTTTATAATCATAACCTATAATTAATTATAAATTATCAGTGATGGAAACAAAAAATGTTTTTTAAGAAAAGATTTCTTTTTCTCATTTCTTTTTTATCTACATTTCCTTTATTACATCCTCTGGCTCAAAATTCAAAAAAAAACCTACAAATCTGGCCAAAAGCTGAAAAGGGATATCAGAGATTTATTATCCAACTTTCCACCCTTGCCAATGAAGATGCTGCACGAATTGAACTAATTCCGCAAAAAAAGATACTTGTTGATTGTAATACCATTTTAATTCATGGAAATATGCAAAGCAAAACAATTCAAGGGTGGGGATATAATTATTATCGTCTAGACTCAATAAGCCTACCTGCTTCTACTCTTATGGCTTGTCCTAATCAGACAAAACAAAATAAATTAATCTCAATTTCAACCAATTTACCTTTTATAAAATATAACAGTAAATTGCCAATCGTTATTTATGTTCCAAAAGATATCAATTTATCATATCGTGTATGGTCTGCTTCAGATTTATATCAAGGAACTTCAAAATAAAATTTTTTACCCTTTCATCTAATTTATAAAAATTTATTATGCAACCGATTTATTTAATTAATCTTCCTAACCATAAAGAGAAGCTACTTAAATTTAAAAAGCAAAATTCATTTTTGCTAAATCATGTCTATGTTTTTGAAGCCTATAATGGGCAATCTTTATCTCGTCGCCAACTTATATTAAACAAATATATTACTGAAAGAAACAATTATGATCCCCGTTCACTTGGCATCATGATGTCTCATGTAGAATTATGGAAAATTGCCGCCAAAAGCAAACATGGTATTATTATAGCGGAAGATGATGTTATTATTCATAGTGATTTTATTGAACAATCAAAACAAATTATTAAAAATTATCCCACATATGATCTAATTGCATGGTCATATAATTTGGATTGGCCAATTCAAATGAATGTAGCCAAAGGTTTACCAACCGTTTTAACATCATATAAAATTAAAGTTGGAGACCCTCAATTTAACCCCGATGGACAAATTGGTTTTTATGGTGATAAAATTAATCAGAAAGAATATTTTAATTCCATCATTCACCCTAAACTTACAAAAGTTTTAATGTTTACAGGATTATCTTTTTATAGCATTTCACCAAAAGGTGCCAAATATTTACTAAACCAACTTCCTATTGATAATGAAAATCTTTATTTTATTAGTTATGAAAGATTTTATTTTAATCAATCCGGAATAGATATGTCACTAGCAAAATTTTATCCAAATATGGAAGCTTATATTTGTTCACCTTTTCTGGCTTTTTCACCAAATGAAAAACAATGGTTAAAAGATTAATAATTCAATAAATAATTTTTTTATTTTTAAACTTAAATTTTTATTCAAAGAATATGATTGATGTAAATAAACAGCTTCAAAACAAATCTTATCTTTTTGTTGTATTGGATAGCTATATGAAAATGTTAGTTTAGGACTAGCGCAAACAGTGTTTGTAACATCATTTACATAAGGGACAAGAGGGAATTCCATTTCATAAATCGGTTGAGAATTTATATTTTTATTTGACTTCAAGATTTTCATAACAAGTTGGTCACCTGCATGATAAGAAATAGGTCCTGATAAATCAATTTCTTCTTCTTCAAATATAAACCACCCATTTAATTGCAATAAACCATTTTGTGGAACACTCCAGCTTTCATTACTTCTTTTCCATTCACCCGATATGTATTGTAATGACGGTGATTGATCCAATATTAATTTATGTGCCATCATCATTTTCTCATTTGATGCAGGAATACCAAAATTTTCCTTGAATATCTCAAAATGGTGATAATAATGATTTGTTTCTAATTTATACGATGACGAATCATTACCATTCCTAGGTATTTTTTTTGTGATTGATGGTCTTATCTCAACAATCTTATCATCATCTGAATATGAATAATCTGAAGAAATCACTGATAAATTTGGTTTTCCAGAAGGAATATTATTCTCTTTTTCTAAAGAAAAAGCATTGTTCAAAGAATGATCATTTAAAAGGTACCAATCATCAATAGATTGTGGCTTTTCCTTGATTGAACAAAGTAAAACAGGGCTAGTTTTAGAATTATAATTTTGACACAAAATAAGTACGCCCATTGGAACATTTTTTGGGAGTTCTTCAACAGTAAATAAAGCTAATTGAAGAAAATCTGATGAAAGATGTTTAGTGGAAACGACCCCATCACATCCAATATACATATTCTTGGGTTTATTTCCCAATGATGCAATATAAAGACTTTGCCCAGAAATCATTCCATCTGTAATAATTGAAATTCCTTTCCCTAAGGGTTTGCCTGAAATACAAGCATTTGTATGTACTGTTTTTACTTTTAAATTTCCTTGAATAGACAAATCTCCTTTTTTATTGGATTGAATTTTACCCTCATCAGCATATAAATTTTCTAAAGTTTTGGATGAACTAGTCTGATCATGTATTCTATAATTAATATTAACGGGTGCAACTAGACCCTGTAATGCCAATATTCCGTTCCATTTTTCATCTATATTAGGATTATATTGCCAAAGTTGAAAATTATTTTCATTTAAAATCAAATCACCTTCAATCCAACGGGAACCAAATTCCTGTTGATAATTGTTCTTAGGGTCTGAATCCAACACCCATAATTCGGGTTGCCTTATATTTTTTTTATATTCATATTCTGCTTTTGCTTGACTTATAACATCCAACAAAATTGTATAAACCTGTTCCAATCCAGAATCTGAAATAATTTTGAATAAAATAGTTGATTTGGTATTTGCTTTTCCTCCTGTTATAGTAACAAGAAATTTTCGTTTAGAAAAAACAAAATCATTTAAAATAACAGTCGAATCTCCACATTGATAAGCAACGTTTTTAATATAAAAATTTGGATGTAAAACATAGGACAAATCTATTTGATAAGTTAAAGGATTTCCTTCAACCAGTCGAATAAAATCAATTCGATAACCTTTTTGTAAAACAGGCAATATGGTTAATTTACTTTGTGAAAAATAAGGCATCATCAATCGTTTACAGCCTTTTTTGAACACATTTAAAATCATCTATCCTGCCTTTACTTTTAAAATAACAATATAATATTCATTTTAATTTATAAAAAAATAGTATATTAAATGAAATTAAAATATGAAATATTGACAAACAAATATAATTTAATTTTATAAATGTCTGTTTGTATTATAATACATTTTTTACAACTTACTTTTTAAGATTTTTATTTTTTTCTTATGTTTAAACTTGTCATCAGCAACCTTGACATATAGAAAAACGGACAAAACCAATTTAATGCACAAAACGAATCATTCCTTTATTCAAGAAAAAAAACATATTCTTATTATTACAACAGGCGGAACGATTGCAGGTACCACAATCAAAAACTTGGAATATAAAGCAGGCAATACAAAAGGCGAAGAACTTATTGCTTCCATACCTACATTAAAACAAATTGCAACTCTTAAAATTGATCCCATATCCCAAATCGGATCACAAGATATGAACGATGCAGTGTTATTAAAAATTGCAAAACGTATTCAAATGGCTGAAAAAGATCCTACTTTATCTGGAATTGTTATAACGCATGGTACTGATACGATGGAGGAAACAGCTTTTTTCCTTGATAAAGTTATAACATCAACCAAACCTATTATATTAACAGGTGCAATAAGGCCCCCAAATTTCATAAGCGCTGACGGAGCATCGAACCTTATCAGCGCTATAACTCTTGCCACTAAATCGAAGGCCTATCATTATCCTGTCATGATTGTTATGAATGATACGATTTTTGATGCACGTAACGTGCAAAAAAACAATACAACAAATTTACAAACTTTTCAGGCTCCTAATACTGGTCCAATAGGTATCATCAATAATAATCATGTTTATTTTTATCATGCTCCTAATCATACGAACACACATTCCTACAAACTACCTAAGAAAGCACCTTTTCCCCGCGTAGATATTATTTACGCTCATATTCAGATGGATGGCAAACTTATCCGTGATGCTATTCATAGAGGTGCAAAAGGTATTGTATTGGCTGGCGTTGGTAACGGGAATAGTTCGACTGAAGCTTTAAAAACTTTAAAAGAAGCCACGCAACAAGGAATTATCGTTGTTCGATCAAGTCGTACAGGAAGCGGATTTGTCAATCGCAATATTGAGATCAATGACGATGAAAACCGATTTATCGTTGCTGCAGATCTAAACCCTCAAAAAGCAAGAATATTGTTACAAATTCTTTTAGCTAATCAAATTCATGATCTGCATCAAATTCAACAGGCTTTTTATAAATTGAATTAATATTGATTATTCCACTTTTTAAATTAATCTCAACGTTACATATGATTTTTGCTAAATTTTATACTATCTGCGCTAAAATATATTGATCTTGAGCTTGATAATCAAAAACAAATACGTTTATCTTAAAAAATATTTCCATTAAATAACTATAACCCGTCAATTAGGAATTCTAGATTGATAAAAAATTTTGTAAAAACATCTCTTTTTTTTATTAGTGCAATGCTTATCTTAACGCATATTGTTGATGGAAAGCCAATTCATCATTTACGGAATCAAAAAGAAAATTCTCAAAAAAAACAAACTTTTTTTCCCTATCAATTAGAAATTTTCGAAAATCATAACGACTTGAATAAAAATTATATCATCACCATGGATACTCATCATTTAGGAACAACTTTGCTAACCTTTAATTCTCCAACCTGTCAAGCAAATGCTCAAGGAACAACAAAACTTATTTCTGAAAACCCTACGAAACTAGAATTTACATCTAAAGAAGATCCTTATTGTAAAATAACCATGCAAGTTACAAGACAAAATCAATTAAAAATATTAAAGGAAACAATACCCTGCAGTACATGGCATGGAGATTTTTGTTCATTTACGACGTTATCAACCTTAAATCATGTATATCCTTCCTCAACAAAGGAAAAAACATCTATAGATCTTAACAAAAAGGATGTTTCACCATGAAATTATTATCCTTTTTAATGCAAGAAACCATTCTTTTAAATATTTCTTTTTTACTATTCTTTCCTATCAATGATTATGCTCAAGAGCCTTCGCAATCAATTACAGAACAAACGATAAAAAAGAATCCGATTAATCTTATCCTTTATGAATCAAGAACAAAAAAAAGTTATGCATATGTGACTTATATGCCTTATTATCCTGCTTATGGCATGATTCACTATAATACTGCACATTGCAAAATTGAAATGACAGGATTTATTGACCCTTTCGAACTGAAAAAAAACAAATTAATTATCAGCTATAAAAAATGTAAAGTGTCTTTTGATCAAAAAGGAAAAATACTTGCGAATCCTTCAGAAACAGAATCTTGTCAAAATCTACATTCAGATAAATGCAATTTTACCGCTATTCCTGATTTGACAGAAACGCATCTTCACTTTTAAACTTTAAATACAGATTGATAAAATCATACGCAAACGATTTTATTACGTATGATTTTTTATATTATAATACGATACTATTACTTTTTAGCCATTGATGACCAATATGATCTGCTGTCATGATTGCTGCAAAAACGAGATCTTCGGTAACCTCAAAAGGCATATTATGTATTGTATCTTCTTTTGCACAACTTGCCTTAGCAACTTTCTTAATTTTTTCCTCAAAATTAACGCCTTTTTTTATCTTTAATTGACTCAATGTTACAGGAAGTCCCATTTGAACACAAAAATCCAAAACGGTTTCCAATTCTTTCTGTTTTGCATTTTCAAGAATCAATTGAGATAATGTTCCAAACGCAACTTTCTCGCCATGCAACATAGAATGACATTCTTCAAGTACAGTTAAACCATTATGAATTGCATGAGCAGCGGCTAAACCAGAACTTTCAAATCCAATTCCACTTAAATAGGTATTCGCTTCAATAATATGATCAACAGCCTTTATCGCTACACCTGTTTCAACAGCAGCTTTTGCCTTTAAACCCTCCTTCAATAAAGTTTCATAACAAAGTCTAGCTAAATTTAAAGCCGCCAACGTAGATTGTCCACCTGCCATAGAAATTGCTCTTGCTTCGTAACAGGCCCTTGCTTCAAAATAAGTTGATAATGCATCACCCATCCCTGAAATTAACAAACGAATAGGTGCTTTGGCAATAATTGTACTATCCATAATAACCATTTCAGGATTTGTTGGATACATCAAATATTCTTCAAAAGCCCCTTCTTCAGTATAAATAACAGATAAAGCACTTGTAGGCGCATCATTCGAAGCAGCCGTTGGAACAATTAAGACAGGAACTTTATTATAAAATGCAACGGCTTTAGCTGTATCAAGAGCTTTACCACCTCCAATACCAATAATTCCCTTGCACTGTTGCGCTTTTAAAACTGCACCCAGACGATTAATTTCTTTTTTACTACATTCACCGTTAAAAATTTCAAAATATGATTGAACAGATGCTGTTTGCATTGCTTGTTTTACAATAGCCTTTGTCAAATTCATAACAAAGTTATCAGCAATAATTATATAGCTATCTGTTAACATTTTTGCATATTTTCCAAGATCTTCTAGTGCATTTGGACCCTGAATATATTTAGAAGGAGATTGGATAATTGTTAGCATCATAAAATCCTTGTCTTAATTATGTTTTTCCTGTTTCATATCAGAATAACATTTTTATTAACGCTTACTTACTATACATAAGAAAGAATATTTATTTTACAATTAATTTCACAATAATTGAAAAAACAAAAAGAACATATATACTTGCGGAAATTTTATCAATTTTACATTTAATAATGCAGATTAAATTTTTTGGATTTTTGAATAAGAAAAAACTAGTCTAAGAAAAAGAAACCAAATAAATATTTCAAATATTATTATTACAAAAATTAATAAAGCTATTTAGGGATTTTTTTTCAAAAGAAATAATGAAAAATATACTTAGGACATAATAATGTCGTTCTAGACACAACTTGTACAACGACCTTTTTATTGCCTGTCATACCAGTTCTGGAATTTAATAAAAAATTTAACCAAGAAACAATTAAAACACATAAATGAAAAAGAAAATACTGATAAAAACCATAAGATTCTTAAGATTAATTTAAAAATTAAATTTTTAATAAAATATGATCTTAATAACGATTAGGTTTCGGTAATAAAAATTTGATTTCCTTAATTTCACGAGATAACGCAGGAAAAGGATCTATACCTGTTTTTTGAATAAAAAAAGCAACACTCATTCGATAGCATATAGGTTCCAAAGTATTTTTACAAAAATATACGCCCGCTCTATTCAATGTTGGTATATAAACTGATTTCCACACCGCAAAAGGTACCCAAATACCATCATATCCAATTTTAGAAACAGGTTCTTGAAAATAAGAACCAGTTACAACAAATATTTGATTATATAAAATGGCCATCGATCTCACTTTATTTTCAATCCAATTCCATTTTCCACTATTTAATTTCTTAGTTTGCGGAATAATATTACTTGATGTAAAGGTTTGAATTTGCGACTGATAATCTGGCATATCACCACTTGGTACCATATGTCCCCGATCATAACCAGAATTACGATAATCTAAAATGACAGGATCATGACTATCAAAATGTCCATATCGTTTCATTTTCCTACTAGCTATTACTTGATCTTTTGATAAAAATTCCGCAGCGTAAATATTTCCTAGGGTAACATCTGAAAAAGATGCTGAATAGTTTTTATAACATACTATTTTAACAGGCCAGTTTACAATTGGAATTTGACCAGACATATAAAATTGTGGACATGGAACTCGAGCTACTACATGAATAATTAAACAACATAGATTAAGAATAAAGAAAAATAAAATTTTTCTCATAATTTAATAACTTATACTTTTCAATTGAGAAACATAACCGACTGCAAAAAACCTTAAACATAATGATTACCATAAAGCATTTACATTAGGATTATATAAATCTATTCTTGAAAACAAATTAAATTTTAAGTTATAAAATCAGAAAAAATCTTATTTTTTGAAAACAATTTTGGCCATGATAAAAAACAAATATTAACAATTTGAGATGTATAAACTATTTTTTAAAAATAAGATCATCCATTCGCTATTCAAACTCAACATTTAATAACATCAATTCGAAGAGGATTAATATAATTTCAATTAAATAAAACACACCAAAATTAAAAGGAATTTTAAAAATATGATTTTTTTTATTCTTACAGTATTTCCAATTTTATAAAAAAGAATTTGGAGCGGGCGATGGGATTCGAACCCACGACCCCAACCTTGGCAAGGTTGTGCTCTACCCCTGAGCTACGCCCGCTCTGATGAACGTAAAAGCCTTGTATGATATTTTTTTTAAAGATGCAAGCAGAAAAAATAAAAAACAAAAAATTATTTTCATTTCCTCTTCTTCATCTATTATAATAGCAATGAAAACCAAATTCTATGAACTAGAAATAGCATAATAAATTATCTAATTAATTTTCATTGAAATGACACAGGATCTGAACTTTATGGCACTTTTTAATACGCCTCCTAAACCTGCAAAAGGACAGCTTTTAACCGAACATGGAACGGTTGTCCAAACTCAAACAAAAGGATCTTCGAAAGCCAATATTATTGAGGGAAATCAGCAAAATTTCGTCCAAGAAGTTATTGAATCAAGCCAGAAAATTCCTGTTTTGGTTGATTTTTGGGCATCATGGTGTAATCCTTGTAAACAATTAGCACCTATCTTGGAAAAAGTTGCAACTGCTACCCAAGGACGCGTAAAACTAGTTAAACTCGATATTGATGCCAATCAAGCACTTGTTCAACAATTAATGCAAATCGGCTTACCTATCCAATCCATTCCTCTAGTTGCTGCTTTCTGGCAAGGTCAAATTGTAGATTTATTTCAAGGATCCCAAACAGAAAATACAATTCAGCAATTTATCAGCCAATTATTAAAAAAAGCTGGCAGTGCAATGCCAAGTACCGATTTAATCGAACAAGGTCAAGCTCTGATGGAGGATAAAAATTTTGATGAAGCCATGAATATTTTTTCTCAAGCTTTAGAACTTGAACCTGAAAAACCAGAAGCATGGGCAGGATTGATCCGTGCCATTCTAGCTTCCTCTGGTGCCAAAGCCGCTCAAGAAAGTCTGGAACAAGTTCCTAAAACATTACGTAATAATGCTGAAATTATTAGCGCAAAAGCTGCGATTGATCTTGCGCTTGAAGGAAAGAAATCAATCAATGAGATGCAAGTTTTGGAAGTAAAAATCAAAGCCAATCCAGATAATTATCAAGCACGATATGACCTTGCAGCCGCTTTAAATAGTGCAGGTAAAAGAAAAGAAGCAGCTCAAGAATTACTTGAAATTATGAAACGTAATAAAAATTGGAATGATGAAGCTGCCAAAAAACAACTTTTACGTCTCTTTGAAGCGTGGGGTTTCGATGATCCTGCAACTTTACAAGCACGTCGACATTTATCGACCCTATTATTTTCGTAAAAAATTAGATACTATGTTTACAAACTATCTAAGGTTATAATAATGAAACTAGATTCTCCTCCTATTGATCCGAAATTATTATCCGCTCTCGTTTGCCCAGTATCCAAAGGTCCACTGCTATATGATCGTGAAGCAAATGAACTGATCAGCTGTAATGCTGCTCTGGCTTACCCTGTAAGGGATGGCATTCCTATTATGATTGCTAATGAGGCTAGAGCTTTAACCGAAGAAGAAATTGAACATTATAAACGATCTTTATAATTATAACCGGTCTTAACTAAAAATATTTTACTGTAAATATATCATATCCGCGTTTAAAATCATTATATAAAGCTTGTAATGTAAATTGAATAATGGAAGGGCAAGATTTATTTGCTTCTTCCATCACGTTTTTGATAATTTCATCAAAATCAATCTTGATTTCTAACTGTCGTTTTGATTTTTTACCATAAGCCTGACGAACAGACTGCATCCTGAAAAAATAAAATACTTCCTTTAAAGCAATTTCAAGGACTTTTTCCGTTTCATGATGAAGTTTTTAATTATAAGCATCCATAGCACGTGCAACAAAAATACTATCACTTTGTAACCGTCTTAAGAGAGGAAATAATTGAAGTAAAATTGGATCAGTTTCTTCCAATATTGAAGTTGGGCGTTCCATACGTGCTTCTTCAATGTCACTGGCCAGCTCACGTAATTCAGTTATAATTTCATTATTCATGGACTCTACAACATCCCATGATATTCCAAGAATTAAAATCGCATGTAATAATTTATATAACTTGTTAAATATTTCTTCAGCATGTAAAAAAGCATGATAACGTGCTTGAGGACGTAATATACAATAACTCGATACTAACGAAGCCAACACCCCCACAACAATGGAAAAAATACGATCAAATGGTCGCTCAAATATCCTGCCGCCCGGCGAAGGAAATAAAAAAACCACCGCTAGGGTTACAACACCAAGTCTCATTGTCGGACGCCATGAAACCAACATAACCATTGGTATCATAACAATCGTAAAAACAATGATAGAAGACCAGCTAAAATAAATCTGTAAGGCAATCGCAATAATACCTCCAATACCACCAATAATTGATCCAATAATTTGATCACGGCTGGTTTGCAAAGTTTGCATTATACGACTTTGTGTAACGATTATAGCCGTTATTAAGGCCCAATAAGGTTCATTTAATCTACATAAATGCGCAAGTAAACTTGCAAACGCGATAGCTAGCAATAAACGTACAGTTTGAGTCAATGCCGGATATAAATTAAGTTTTTTAATCCCGAATTACATTCATTTTCGCAAATATTAAATCATTATTTTTATTTCTTTTTTTCAGATATGAATGGAACAGCAACCCAATGCATAATGGATCCGCTTTGGATAAGCAAAAGCATTGATGTATGTTTTTTTCCGTCTTTCTTAATTAATTTTATAGCTTCCAGCAGTGTTTCAATATCATTCACCGTTTTCGTATTTGTCCCAACAATAACATCACCAGGTTTTAAACGCTGCATAATATTTTTTTCTTTATGATTAACAGCAGTGATTACAATACCTTGTTGTTTCTCAGCAAGATTATATTTTTGCCGTAATAAATTGGTAATTGAACTAACAGTAATATTCAAATCCTTTATATCAAAAACTCTGACATTCACGGATTGATTATCGCTATCTTTATTTTCATTATTTTCTTCTAAATTTTGCACCCATAAAGATAATATAATTGGTTTACCCCGCCGAATAACCGTTAAATTAACTTGAGTATGAATTGGCGTCGCAGCAATTAATCTTGGCATTGTATGAGCAGTAATGATTTTGTCATTTAATTTTTGTATAATATCACCAGCACGCAGACCTGCTTTTTGTGCAGGACTATCTTTTTCAACTTTAACAATTAATGCTCCCTCAAAAGGTTTAATCGTTAAACTTTTTGCAATACTTTCATTAATATCTTGTATTTTTACACCAATCCAACCACGGGTTACTTTACCCTTAATTCGTAATTGATCAATAATATTTTTCGCTTCATTGGATGGAATAGCAAACGCAATCCCTATCGAACCACCAGAGGGTGAAAAAATAGCTGTATTAATACCAATAATTTCCCCTTTAATATTAAATAACGGTCCACCGGAATTACCTTTATTAATAGGTGCATCAGTCTGAATAAAATCATCATAAGGTCCCTGTTCAATATCTCTTCCCCGTGAAGAAATAATTCCAAAAGTAACAGTACCCGATAATCCATAAGGATTACCTATTGCTAAAACCCAATCCCCAATTCTTGATAAATCACTATTACCAAAATGGACAATATTTAAGGATTCTTTAACATTGATTTTGAGTAAAGCGATATCCGTTCTTTCATCATATCCTTTTAACGTTGCCTTGACTGTTTGATTATTTTGTAAGGTAATTAAAATTTCATCAGCATCTTTAATGACATGATAATTAGTAACAATTAGCCCTGAAGAATCAATAATAAAACCGGACCCCAACGCTTGTAAATGATCTTGTCCATCATCAGGACCCGATTTACCATTCATATAATTATGAAAAAATTTTTCAAAGGGTGAATCTGGATCACTGTTTGAAGTATCCTCTGTACTTTCATCATCATCGTCTTGTTGACCTGGTTTGAGAACACGACTAGTTGAAATATTTACGACAGTAGGAAGCAATTTTTCAGCAACATTTGCAAAACTACCAGAAGAACATTGAGAATCTAATTTATCTGGAAATATTATATGTCCTAATAAAGGAAATTTAAAGAAGGCCTGTGCATGAACCTGTTGTATTGAAAATAAACCCATCATTCCCATTGTTAGGATCCAATGATGTGTTGAAACCCTTTGAAAAAGATTTTTTAACATATTTATTCTTAATTCGTTATAAATAATATTATTTATTTTGATTATATCAGATTCATTTTATTTAATTTGTTAATTTAAACTTAAAATCACATAAAAATAAACATAAATTTATCGGACATGATGTTTTTATCTTTAAACTGTCTTCAAATAAAACAATCATGATGTCCGTTCATTTTTTTAATTCAAATTCATTATAAATTTAATTTTTATTTGCAATTAAAGCACGTAATTTAGCTCTTTTTTTATCCAAATATAACGATAAAAGATAAAGTAGATAAATAGCAATGCAATTCACACCAACCTGTAACAAAATGGATTGTCCCCAGCTTGCAAACATTAATCGACCCCATAAGTCAAACAATGTGCTCAAAGAAAAAACTTCTAATGAATGTCGTCCCAACAAAGCCAAAATCTGACCAATTTTATTTTCTGAAAAACGCTTTGTCCATTGCGATGATTGAACCAAATAAAAAATAGCAATTACATCCATTAGACGTAAGGGAGACAAATATGTTTTGGCAGGTGTACGTAATTCAATAACTCTTAAATCCGGAAGCCCCCAATATATCCACGGAAAAGCCTCCAAAAATGAAAAAAATAAATAAAGAATTGCTAGACTTTGTATCCATCGATTGGCAGGAAAATTTCCTTCATACTTACTTGCAAAAATTGAACCATAAATACCAATCACAAATAAAAACTGCCAAGCCAGAGGATTAAAAAACCATCCATCAGGATCAAGCCAGTTTGGAAAATTAAACCATGGATCCAAATTAACCCAACTCCATAAAAGACAACTTATGCTAAGTGCCAACCACCGACGATAGTTCATAATTAAATAAAAAACGGGAAAAAATGCCAATAAAATAATATATAGTGGTAAAATATTCAAATTACTTGGCAAGGCATCTAATAATAATAATCGCCAAAAAACTCGCACGATACTGTGACCATGAGCAAGTTCCGGTTCTAAAAAGTCAACTGGCAAAACCCAAATGCGACGCCATTGGTAAATACTGAATAATGTAATCGCCACCAAACTTATTTGATAAAGATATATTTTCCAACATCGGGCAAATATCCTCTTACATACATTATTAAACCCATCCCCTGGAATACGGCGACCATAGGCCAACCAAGAAGCATAACCTGCTAATAAAACAAAAATCTCTGCTGCATCTGCAAAACCGATATTACGCATTGTAAATCGATTTAAAAGATTTTCAGGAATATGATCAATATACATCATAATCAATGCCAAGCCTCTTAACGCATCAATTCGATGATCCCTTTTAGATTTTTTTGGTAAGGTAGACAGAATTTTATTCCTTATTAATCATTTATTTAACCTTTGAATATGGAATATCCAACAAAAAATAAATTTAAAGCTTTATTAAAACTTTACAAAACAGTTATATCTTTTTTAAAATAAATAAATAATTTTTTTTATAATTATTTTTATCAAGGTTTTATATGAATAACTCTTTTTCAATTAATCAGGAAACCATTAAAGAAGCTTTGGCGAATTTGATGATTCCGTGGTCGCCTAAAACTCGATTATTGGATACAGATTTAATTGAAACTATACATATAGATCAAAATAAAATCCATATCATGTTAAAGATTCAAAATATTGATCCGACTCAGGCAGAACCTTTTCGAGCTAAAATCGAACAATGTTTAAGTCATTTACAAGGAGTTGAACAAGCCCGTGTTTTTATGAATGCCCTATCCTTGGATAAAAAAGATCTTACTTTATCAAAACACTTGGTTTTTCCACCAAAAAAATCAAACAATTCAGAATCAACCGTTTTATCTTTAAAGAAAAAGTACCTAGATACAAATAAACCCATCGAAACTCTTAATACAGTCAAATGTATCATAGCTATTGCCTCTGGCAAAGGAGGAGTTGGTAAATCTTCAACGACTATAAATCTTGCAATTACACTAGCACAAAAAGGATTAAAAGTTGGTATTATGGATGCTGACATTTATGGTCCATCCGTACCACATATGCTGGGTTTAAAAGGAAAAATTGAAGTAAGAAATCACAAGCTTATTCCCATGATAGCATGGGGAATTTCTGCCATATCCATTGGCATGCTCGTTCCCAAAGATCAAGCCGTTGTTTGGCGTGGTCCTATGGTCATGAGAGCAATTAAACAACTATTATCTGATGTTGAATGGGGAAAGTTGGATATATTACTAGTTGATATGCCACCCGGAACTGGTGATGTACAAATTACACTCAGCCAATCCATTAAACTAGATGGAGCACTTATTGTATCTACTCCACAGGATATCGCATTACTAGATACAAAAAAAGGAATATATCTTTTTCAAAAAACTCAAATACCTGTTTTAGGAATTATAGAAAATATGTCTTATTTTTTATGTCCTCATTGCCAAGAAAAAACCTATATTTTTGGTAAAGATGGAGCAAAAAATGAAGCCTCAAAACTGCATATTCCATTTCTAGGAGAGATACCTATTTTACCTGCAATTCGTTCAGGGGCGGATGAAGGAATTCCCGTAACGGCCTTCAATCCAGAAGGACCAGAAAGTCAGGCGTATCAATCCATTGTGAGTCTTCTTTATCCTGTAATTAAAAAAATAAAAATAAAAAAGCAATAGATTCTTATATTAATATAAAGAAAGTTAGTTTTATCATGCTTATAATTTTCATTTTTTCACTTTTGGAGCAGGTCCAGCCAAAACATAACAAACTTGATTTTTAGGTAAATAATTACATAAAAAACCTTGTTTACCATCTTTACCTAAAATACCAAATTCAAATATTAATCCTAAAATCACAACAACGGCACATGCAATATACCAAGGTCGAAAAGCTTTCATATCCAATTTTTCATAAGGATCAGTGGGTTTAATATCTGCCAGAATATTAGAAGGATGTGTAAAGAAACTTTCTCCAAGAGATTCATCTGTAGATGAACGCGTAGAATTACTAGGTAATTCATATTCATAACTATCTGACATCGAACTATTATTTTCTTTAGGATTCATAATAAGATAAGATAACTTTTATTTTTAAAGATTTATTTCTTTTTATTATAATATGTTTCATGTAAATATTGGTTATCTGCATCCAAATTACGTCCAAAGGGAATAAACCACATTGATGCAATAATTGCTATGAATAATAAAATAATCCCACCAACATATAAAAATTTTTCCATATTTAATCTTCTCATGAAGCTTGCAATTATTTTATTATTCATTTTTCTAATTTATATTGATCTAAAACTTGCATCATTTCTTTCCATTCCCGTTTACTCAAACCACTATCAGCCTGTTTGACAGATTCCCCTCGCAAAAGTTTACCAATAATTTTCATCATAGTAGAGGAAAATGTTACCGCATCTCTTCGATAATCTTCAAAAGCTTCGCATGCCAATGGAACCCATACACGAACTATTTTTAACATTGCTTCAGCATAGACACGAATTTCATATTGAGCATGCATATCTATACGTAGTTGTAAGAAATGAAATAAATTATGTAAATTTACTTTCCAATACCATTGACTGTAACTATTCAATGTAAGATTTATTCTTGCAAGTTCACGAGCCAACCCATATCCATTTTCTTTAGGTGACCGTAACATTTTTTCATAATCATCATAACAATTTTGCGCATCATTACGTAAAAGAGTTAAAACCACTTCCGCTTGTTCAGCAGAAAGAACCTCTCCTCGACCTTGATGATTTATATTACTTTGAGCGGCTAAGACATGCGGATCAGGAAGATAAAATTCACGATCCATAATTGAATAACGTGCGGAATACTCATTTACACTTGCGGTACGATGACGAATCCATTGTCGTGCAACAAAAATAGGTAATTTTACGTGAAATTTAATTTCACACATTTCAAAAGGCGTTGTATGATAATGCCGCATTAGATATCGAATTAAACCTCGATCTTCAGATACTTTTTTCGTTCCTGTTCCATAAGATACACGGGCAGCTTGAACAATAGCTGAATCATTTCCCATATAATCAATAACCCGGATAAAACCATGATCCAATACAGGAAAAACATTAAAAAGCATTTCCTCTAAACCTGGTGAAATAGGACGTTTTGTATATAATTGTTGGCTAGATTGGGATTCTATCTCTGCTTTTTGTTCTTCTGTAAGTGTCATAATATTTTATTTACTCACCTAAAGTATGACTAAAAGATAATTTATCTTAATTAAACTAAAACTCGTTTTACTAACCTATACGAAATTATTGATTTTTAATAGCTGTGATTTGCATATTTCCTTGATTAGCGAGTTTAAAAAGCTCAAGAAAATTACTATTTACAAAATGTTCAAGACTTACCTTTTGAGGAAAATCAAAGGCAACTTTAATTTTCCGGTTAGGATCTTTTACTGATTGTGCCAAACTTTTATAAAATTGATAATCAAGATTAAAATCTTTTCCTTGTTCCGAAGAATCCAAATTATGCAAGATATTATTCTGTGCTTCAGATTGCGAAATTTGAAGTTTGTCACTTCTTTCTTTTAAAAAATGTTTTTTAAACCCTTTATCTGAAACGACTATATTACCAGACTTTATAAATATTTTTCTTAGAAAAATATTATGTTCATCCCTCGTGGCCACATCAAAATAAACTTGACCTACGAATTTGATATCAACAAAATCTTTTCCTTCATATTTTATCGAATTTAAATTCAAAATAGATCGGTTTAAATCATAAGCGTAATTACAATGTAAATGTCCTTTTAAAGAAGAATATTCTAATTTTTGCAAATATTTAGCAAAATTATTGTTTTCCTTAGACAAATTATAACTAAAATTATTTAAAATACAATTTCCGTTTATAACCTTATTTTCAGCAGGAAAACTCTCAAATTTAGCTTCTGAAACAGACCATATTGGATAAGAAAAGCTATATCCACTCACTTTGGAAAAGGTATAAAATATCTTTTTCTGTTTAAATAAAATAGGAAGAGAATTTAATTTTATCTGCCCATACTTATCTTTGATTAAAATCATAAAATGGTTGATATAAACATGATTGACTAAATTTTTTATAATTGTTGTAGAACTATCTATATAATCTATTATATTTAGTTGAATAATAAGTGATGGATCTTGCTTATAAATATGTTTTACTTGTCCATTGACAATGTTAATGTTACCCATAGCAAAGTGAAACTTACCCGTTCCAAAAATTGCTTTTTGAAAAGAAGTTTCTAATAACCCTTTAATAGGATTATCAGCTTGCTTCACTTTTTTAGATAGCAAGACCTCATATAAGGATAATCTTTTTAAAAAAATCGAATTATCACCCTTACTCCAGATAACATTTTTTGCAATAATCTTTGCTATTTTTCGTCCTGATGACGGAATAAGACGTAAATTCTTAATTTTAAGATGACTTCCATCTTGTAAAGAAAGATCTATTCCTTCAACAAAGACAGTTTGTGAAACTTTAAGCACCAATGCTTTAGAATAGGAAAACTTTCCTTTTTCACCAGCAACTTGTATTAAAATATTTTGTGTATATTTTAATACAAGCAATGCTTCTTTATAACGGATAAGATATAAATTCCACCCTAAAAAAAGCACAAAAGCGAAACAAACTGAAAATACAATACCTTTTTTTTGAAATCTATTCATTACGCTCTTAAAACTTGATCATTGTACTAGTTTGTGGCTTGAATCGCTATCAACTTGAATATTTAGACGATCAATAATTTCTTTTTCATTCAATGAACTTAAATCCAAAAAGGAATAAGGTTGATTAGGACTAATACTCAATATAAGATCATGATCAGGATGATTAATAACATCAATAACAGCTTTACCTACTTGACTTAAAAGTTCAGGATAATCGTCAGATGGCTGTTTTAACTCTTCGATCCATTTCTGTTTTATTTGATTAACAGTTTCATTCTTAACTTTACTTTGTGTCTCAGCTAAATGTTGAATCAATCCACCATCATGAAAGCGAATTTTGAAAGACACAATTTTATAATCACGAAGTAAAGCCAATTCATCGCTATTATAAATTGTTTCAGGGCCCTTCATTTGCATTTCTACATTAAAAGTCCCAATATCTTTCGATGTAAATTGGAATGGATTAAAATTCCATTGTTGTTTATCATACTGATATTGTGCATTTATTTTACCAGATAAATCCAATTTATCATAACCATATTGTTTTAAAAGATATAACCGTGGATCACTATCTGTTTGAATTTGTAAATTACTAAATATATTGGATTTATTTAGACTTTTATTATTTTCTTTATTTGCTGAAGCTTGAACGTTTCCAAGAAAATAATGAACTGAACCAATATCTAAACATACATTTTTAATCGTTAAAGAAGTAGGTTCATTATTATTAAATTTAATTTGTTTCCCATTTTCTATATCTTGAAATAAATTTGCAAAACTTAATCCATTCATTTGTAAGAATTCAACTTTAACACCATCCTTCCTATTATTCGTAATATTAGAATCTTTTATGTCATGAAAATTTAAATTTTTTAGAATTTGATCTGATTTGCGATTTAAACCATAATTTTTAACTTGATACTGGGCTATTTCCAATTGGTCTTTATCTTGAGGGGAAGTAATTTTTACTCGCTCAAGATTTAACAAATTAAATTCAACCTTTGAAGCATAAATTGTTTTGATTTTTCCTGTTGAATCAATTTCAATAAGATCTTTGTTTGGTTTAAAATCATTTAGATCTATATGATCAACATGAACTACCATAGTATTCATAACATCTTGACTATCGATTTTTGTATTAAAATTATCAATGGAAACACTAACTAAATCTTTGTTTGAACCAGATTTAATATTTAATTTATCCATTGTATAAAGCTGGCCTGATTGGCCCTTAATTTTAACCTTATCTAAAAGAGCACTACGTGAAAATATACTTGTTTTACTATGTTCGTAAGCAATTTTTGAACTAGGAAATGTTTTTTCCAACATTTGAATTCCTGCATCTAATTGATGTTGTATTTGATGTTGCATATAAACATAGCCACTACCAACACCTCCGCCTAATATAACGATAAGTGCTGTTGTTCCTAAAATTACTGAATTTTTCATAATTTAATTCCTAAAAAATAAAAGTTAAATTATAAATAAATATTAAGCAATAACAATAATAAATTATTTCATCAAATTAACTATGTTTTTATCCTGTCTTATTTTATATAAATTTTAATTGTTTATTTACTTAATTTAAAAAAAACTCTTTTTTTATTAAAAAATTATTATATATTAAAAATGTTAGTTTTACTAACTATGGCAATAAACGATATATGGAATAGGCGTAGTGGACCCGGGGGCGGTACCCGGCGTTTCCACCATTATATGGGGACGAAATAGGATCGACACGCGTAATAAAGATGTATTTTTTGCTCGGTATTGTACCACCGTTATCGGACTATTTTTTACAAATGCCAACGATAATTTCGAGGCACACGCTATCGCGGCCTAATAAGCCAATGTGACAAGCGCGGCTTGGGGAGTGCCGGGCAACAGAAACTCCTCATTTTTATGATATTCAAATTTTAAAGACACTAAGTAATGACATATTCAGATAATTCTGGTTCTGATGGAAGTAATCCTTCTCTTTTACCTTACGATGAATGGTTTGAAGAAGCTCATCGTGAAGTAATGCTTAAAGCACTTGAAACGGTTGCAAAAGACGGTTTACCTGGCGATCATAATTTTTACATTCAATTTAAAACCGACTATCCAGAAGTAATTATTCCTTCATGTCTAAAAGCAAAATATCCAAAGGAGATAACAATTGTTTTACAGCATCAATTCTGGGATTTAAATGTTAATAGAAAACGAAATCAAGTTTCAGTCGGACTTTCTTTTGGTGGAATTGGTAGTATTTTATATATTCCATTTGGTGCCATTATAGGTTTTGCTGATCCTTCAATTAATTTAGCTTTCCAGTTTAAACCCACAAAACATCTACTTTCAGTTGTTCAATCCCCTGCAGAAGGTTTAGTAAAAACTTTATATCCTAAACCTAAAAATAAAGAAAAACTTGAACAAGCACAACATGAATTAAAAGACAGTAAAAATAATGGAGAAAATTCACAAGTTGTCAGTTTGGATGCTTTTAGAAAGAAAACTGAAGAATAATCCAGAGGTTATTTAATAAATAAATAGATGATAAGTCTATATATTTTTTATGCTTAATCTTTATAAAATAAGCTTAAAAAGTAATTTATAATGTACTTTTATTCCAGAAAGATTAATTATTTTTTATACGCTATCCGATAATTTTTTTTGATGATAATTTAAATAAAAACATTCGATTTAAAAAATAATTCAATAATCTAAGTTAGTTTTTTTAAAAATATTTTGTCATTTATATATATATTGGAAAATAAAAAATTTAAATATTACTTTTATATTTACTTTAAATACTCTATATAAAAGTGTTTCACATCCAATTTATAGAAAATAATTATAGAATAACAACGATCATCTACTTTAACTATTTTGAGTATTTTTTAATTTGCAAACCATAATGAAAATGTAACATTTATGTCGTTATTAATGATAATTTAGTGCTTAATCATCATTTATCTAGATTAGGAGAACTATTCTTTTAATTAAAATTTTATTATAAATAATAGTTTTTTTAAAAAACTTTTCAAATTTGAAATAATATTTCATCAATTTGATTTATTTTCATAGTATGAATGAATAATAATGTTTTTACACTTCTATAAAAAAATTTATATAATAATATTATTTATTTTAATCGTTGTTTTCTTTTATACCCTTTTTTATCATATCACTTTTACTCAATTCGATAACTTAGATGAAAGCCGTCATGGTGTAAGTTCAATTGAAATGATTGCCAATAAAAATTGGATTATTAATACTTGGATGAATAAAGCTGACATGTGGAATCTCAAACCCATTCTCAGTTTTTTACCAACATGTATAATGATCTCATTATTTGGAAAATCAATTCTTACTATTAGATTATTTTCTATTATTTCAGCAATGCTATTATGCAGCATTAGTTGTTTTTTTATCTATAAAAAATATAATATCTACGGTTCCATTCTTTTCATTTCTTTATTACTAACTGCATCCTTGCTAATTAAAACACATAGTTTTCGCTCAGGTGATGCGGATTCTATTTTTATTCTTTGTCAAATTTTAGTAGTCCTCACCTTAGCTTATAAGAATGATACAAAACATATTGCAATTGCGGCTTTCTTTTCAGCCTTAGCTTTTTTATCAAAAAGCTGGCATGCACTTTTTCTCGGAGTACCCTATTTTATTACCTATGGTTATTTAATAAAAAATAAAAAATTCTCTTTTAACTCTTTATTATTACCTATTATAAGCTTTTTTTTCCCAATTCTATTTTGGATGGCTTTACGTTATCCTTATGATGGTTTTGCTTTTATTAAGGAAATGTATCGCTATGATCTTGTTGAAAGATCAGCAAATCGTATTGCAGGTCATTATCATTCAGGATGGTATTTTTTTCATCAGCTAATTAATCATTTCTGTTTAATAACTATTACTTTTATCTTTGCTCTTTTCTATTCCTTTTTACATAGAAAATTGAAGATGTTTTCTTATGACATCATTATTATTTTATCCGCTATTGTAACAAGCATTACAATATTTAGTCTCGCCAAAACTAGACTTTCCCATTACAGCTATACCCATATTATTTTGATGTGTATATTCAGTGCTATTTTGATTGCACGTGATATCAATAAATATACAAAATCACTAACCTTGGTAATTGCAACTATCGCATTATTATATAATTTTAATACTTTGCATAAATTCTCAAAAAATCGGTTACCCGCCTATTATACTTTACTTAAAAAGAATGCCTATCCTTCTACTAACGCTATTTACGTCCCTAAAGAAATAACCCAAGCTGAAAGGCTTGCTTTTATGGTAATGGGGAATTTTAATAATGATACAATTAAACAAGGTAACCCAGAAAAAAATTCTTTAGCCTACTATCGCGTAGGAGCAAATAATAATCCTAATATAACAACTTGTCATCTTTTATCTGAAGAAAAAATATCAAGTGATATCAAAAATGAAGATGATACAATTCGCTTATATACTTGCCATAATAACAAATAAAGCATATCTCTTAACTTCAAGAACTTACCGCACACTTCATTAAATTTGACTTTAAAGAAATGTGCAGTTTTTTGACCATCGAACTTCAATCTTATTCACCCCATATTTTCCATGACTGACTTAACTTCTGATTTTGATTTTTCTCTTCCTGAGCATTGTATAGCCCAACATCCAATATATCCTAGAGATAAGGCTCGCCTTCTTTATATTTCAACAAGATCAGATCAATTTGAGGATAAATTCATAAGGGATCTACCTTCTTTTTTCCACAAGGGTGATATTTTAATTGCCAACAATACCAAAGTTATTCCAGCTAAACTATTTGCGCAGAAAGGACAAGCACATATCGGTATTACCCTTGATCGGCCAATATGGAATGGAACATGGCATGTTTTGGTTAAAAATAGCAAGCGTTTAAAAGAAAAAGATCAACTTGATTTTTCTGATGGACAATGTTTCGCTATTGTTGAAAAATTGGAAACAGGAGGAAGTGCTTTTATCCGTTTTAATCTAGAAGGAAAAGAATTTAATAACTGGCTTAAAAAAGCTGGACAATTGGCACTACCCCCTTATATTCATCGTCCTCATGGACCAACCGAACAAGATGAACAAGACTATCATACAATTTTTTCACAAAAACCAGGAGCAATCGCTGCCCCCACGGCAGGATTACATTTTACAGATGAATTATTGACACAGCTTGATTATAAAGGCGTTGAACGTCTGACCTTAACTCTGCATGTTGGTGCGGGGACTTTTTTACCCGTACGAAGTGAAAATATTCATGATCATCACATGCACGCAGAATATGGTATTATAACACCTAAAGTTGCTGAACGTTTAAATCAAGCTAAAACCGAAAAAAGACGTATTATTGCTATTGGAACCACAACTCTACGCTTATTGGAAAGTGCAACAGATAAACACGGGACTATCCATCCGTTTCATCAAGAAACTTCAATCTTTATTCACCCAGGATATCAATTTAAAGCTGTTGATGTCTTAATGACAAATTTTCACCTTCCTCGTTCAACATTATTTATGTTAGTTTGTGCTTTTGGTGGAACGAAAAAAATAAAGCAAGCCTATCATTATGCAATTCAAAATAAATATCGTTTTTATTCTTATGGAGACGCCTGTTTAATTGAAAAAGCTTCCGTTTGATAAATAACTCATTCAATATTCTAAAACTTTAGCATTCCCGTTGTTCTAAATAAAACTAAATCTAAAACTTAAAATGCCAATCAATTTATAATAATCGCAACATCTATCATTTTGACCCATATGTTGAATTTGCAACAATTGATTCTTTTATTTAATTAAAACATCAACAAATTAATCCTCAAAAACATATTGAATCATTTCTTGATGTTTATTCATTAAAGCTATTTCAGCATTCATAAATTAAAGAAATAAAATGAAAAAAATCTTTTTTTCATTTTATCCCTTATCTTTTTTACTATTTAATTATTGTTTTTCACCACTTGATAAAACCATTAAACTTTCTAACTTATTTCTAATTGTAATTTAACTTAAATATTATTTTAATTTATCTAGATTAAGACAATGTGATTCATCTAAAGATCCTAAAATTTGAAATTCTAAATTTTCGGTTATTTGTTCCATTTTTTTCCCTACTACGAACTAAATTTAAAAAAAGAAGGATATTTCGACATTTTTAATTGAATATTCTCAGCTACATAATAGATAAATTACCATAAGGATCATCTTAACCATTGCTAAAAAATTGTTTTTGTCTGTTCTTAATACCTTCAACTACAACTATATCTTCCACAATACATTGATTAATAAGTTTATGATTGCTATTTTCATCTGCTTTTTTAACAATTTTTATCACTTTAGACAAATCATTATTGTAGTAAGAAGGTTTTAATTCTTGTATAGTTTAAGGTCAAAACAATGATCATGAACTGGTATATAAACAACTTTCATTGTATCATTATAAATCTTTGTTTTCTTGCTATAATCGAAGATTGATTTTACATAAGTGTAAGAATTTTTATATTGTATTGAATGCATTTGTAATTTATTAGGTTCTACAAAATTAATATTTGCATATAGATCTGTCTTAGAATTAACCACCGCTTTTTTTTACGTTGTACATTTGTCAGGCTATTTACAATAAAACCTTCTAATACACACTAATTTGCTTTATCTATTACAAGCGTTGACTTATTAATACTCGCTTAACAATGTTAAGCTATAAGGATCGCTTGTCTAAGATTATTTTTACATAAAATAGGTTTTAAATCATCAACTATATTTTAAATTACTTTCCCAAAAACTTCAGTTTGAGCAAAAAGATGCAATAAAATAAAAATTCTCATCAAAATAATAAATAAAATCTCTCATAAATGATACTATAATCAATTTTAAAGTTAATCAAACAACATAATTCTGCTATTTACTTATTTATCCTTGAACAGTTTAAATATGTTAATAAATTCTGATACATTTTTGTATTACAATCTTTATTTTAACCTCATAAATACAAATTATATAGATTTTCTTAATTAGAAACCTTGAAATCAATTTAGATAAAAATATAAATTTCTCGCCTGTTATACCCTTTCTTTTTTAAAAATAAATTTATATAACAACAAAAATCTCTCTTTATAGTAAATATATTAAACAAAATGACATCTAAAAATTTCCATTGGACACAACAAGCCTTTGAACATAATGCCCGTGCTGGAATTTTACATACCGCGCATGGTTCCGTACCAACACCTACCTTTATGCCTGTTGGCACAGTTGGCACGGTAAAAGCAATGACCATGGATGCTGTTCGCTCTACAGGTGCAGGAATTGTTTTAGGTAACACCTATCATTTGATGCTTCGTCCAGGAGCAGAATTGGTTCATGAACTGGGTGGCTTACATCGATTCATGGATTGGTCAGGACCGATTTTAACTGATTCAGGCGGATTTCAGGTTATGTCTTTGGGGGCATTACGTAAACTAGATGAAGAAGGTGTAGCTTTCCGTTCTCATATAGACGGCTCAGCACATAAATTAACTCCAGAATCTTCAACAGATATTCAATATCTGCTTGATGCAACCATTACCATGTGTTTCGATGAATGCCCTGCACTTCCAGCCAGTTACAAAACCATTGCCAATTCAATGCGTATGTCAATGCGTTGGGCAGAACGATCAAAAAAACGTTTTAAATTACGCCCAGGTTATGCTCAATTTGGTATTGTACAGGGCGGAATCGAACCTGATTTAAGAGCTGAAAGTGCCGAAACATTAACCAAAATAGGATTTGAAGGATACGCTATTGGCGGACTTGCAGTTGGTGAACCACAAGAACAAATGTTTGAAACTCTGAATTTTACTGTTCCATTCTTACCTGCCGAACAACCACGTTATTTAATGGGTGTTGGAACACCTCAAGATATGTTAGGCGCCATTCAAAGAGGAATTGATATGTTTGATTGTGTTATACCGACAAGAGCAGGACGAACTGGTCGTGCCTATACGGGTCGCGGAACACTTAATATAAAAAATGCCTGTCATATCCACGATCAACGCCCTATTGATCCAGAATGTGATTGCCCAGCATGTAAAAAACATAGCCGAGCCTATATCCACCACCTTTTTCGTACCAAAGAAATTCTTGGAGCAATATTACTTACTTGGCATAATCTTGCTTACTACCAAAGACTCATGCGAATTATACGTCAAGCTATTTTGGATCAGAATTTAAAAGAAAAAGCGACAGAATTACAATCCAATTGGAAAAGAAAGGATTGGACAATGGATGAATGGAATTAAACAAAATCACTAATTTAAAAATTCAAAATAAATATTTTTTAAAATAATGTTCTTCCTAATTAATAAAAATCAGTATTATAAAATTATAATACTGATTTAAAGTAAAGTAATTTTATTTGCTTTAAAAATTACACCGAAATTTTATTCATAAAATAACGCATAACATGATCATCATTCGTTAATTCTGGGTGAAAAGAACAAACAAGAATATTCCCTTGTTCCGCCATAACGATTTTTTTATCAAATTCCGCTAGTACATTAACATCCTTACCAACCGACGCAATATAAGGAGCACGAATAAAAACGGAAGGAATATTTTTTCCTATATTTTTTATATCTAAATCCACTTCAAAACTGTCAATCTGACGACCAAAACCATTTCGAGTTACAGCAATATCAATCAAATGTAATGATTTCAATTTCTTACCTCCATCCGTAATTGATGAACCACATAAAATTAACCCAGCACAAGTACCAAAAACAGGGTGATTTTTGGCAAATTCACGAATAGGATCATATAAATAAATCTCTTGAATTAAACGACTAATCGCCGTTGATTCACCTCCCGGAATAATCAATCCGTGTATGGTCGATAAATCCTCTGGAATTTTAACCTCTATCGCATTCCCACCTAGTTTTTTAATTTGATCAATATGTTCACTGACAGCTCCTTGTAAGGCAAGAACACCTATTTTTTTTCGCATGACCGTATCATTTCCCTAATCTATAATAAAAACACTCACCCTAAAGCAAATATCCTTATCTTTAATTGATGATTATCTTGAACGATCTTGCATACGATCTTCGGTATGTAAATGACTCATCTCAATACCTTTCATCGGAACACCCAATCCTTTAGATAATTTAACAATCATTTCATAGTCTTCATAATGGGTTGTGGATTGTACTATTGCACGTGCAAATCTTTCCGGATGTTCTGATTTAAAAATACCAGAACCTACAAAAATACCATCAGCTCCCAAGGACATCATTAATGCAGCATCAGCAGGTGTTGCAACGCCACCAGCTGCAAAATTAACAACAGGAAGTTTACCAAGTTCTTTGACTTGTTTAATTAATTCATAAGGTGCCCCAAGATCACGAGCATAAACCATTAATTCATCATTTTTTAAACCCATTACATGATGAATCTGAGCCTGTACTTTACGCATATGACGTACAGCCTCGACAATATTTCCTGTACCGGGCTCACCTTTAGTTCTTAACATCGAAGCCCCCTCCCCAATGCGACGTAAGGCTTCACCTAAATCACGACACCCGCAAACAAAAGGAACCGTATATTCACTTTTCAACAAATGATATTCATCATCTGCAGGTGTTAGGACTTCACTTTCATCAATGTAATCCACACCCATTGCCTCAAGTAATCGTGCTTCAGCAATATGACCAATTCTAGCTTTTGCCATTACAGGAATGGTCACTGCTTTCATGACAGCTTCGACAATTGTAGGATCTGCCATACGGGCAACACCACCCGCTGCACGAATATCAGATGGTACCCGCTCCAAAGCCATTACGGCAACAGCCCCCGCTGCTTCTGCAACTTTTGCTTGTTCAGCATTCACAACATCCATAATGACCCCGCCTTTTTGCATTTGGGCCATACCTCGTTTTACTCTTTCAGATCCTAATTTTTTATTCATCATTTATTCTCCAGTTTAAAAAATTAAAATCATCATGCATAAACATATGAAATAATAAAACATCCAATTGGATTGATTTTTAATCATCCAATTTAAATATTAATTAATTGCAAGTTCACAAAAAATTATCTATTTATTTTACACATCCCCAAATATTATTTGATTTAATGAAAATTAAATTTAATAGTCAATGGCATCTCTAAAATATTCTAACCCTCGAAAAAAAGTGATATAATAAATGTTATTTTGTCATTATATGACGCTTTAACCATGGTTTTTAGTTATGTGGAATTTACCTCTTACTTCAAATAAACCATTATATCAACAACTTATTGATTTAATTGAACAAGGAATCATAAACGGACAATTAAATCCTGGAGAACGATTGCCATCAGAACGTCAATTAAGCAACCTATTACATATCAACCGTTCCACAGTGATTCATGCATTTAACGAGCTTACTGACCGTGGTATATTAATTCGTAAAATAGGTAGTGGTTCTTATATCAATATCATTAAAGAAAAACTACAAAGTAATCCTTTAATTAATTGGTACCCTTCACCCTCCGCCTATTTGCAAAAACATCAAGATTCCTATCAACTTCATATTCAAGAATTACGTAAAAAAACTCGAGACAAACATTTTACACTTTTCGATATGGCAACGGGGGATTTAGCTCCAACATTGCTCCCCAAGATTGATTTAACCGATTTACCTTGGCATCATATCTTATCCTTAGAACAAGATGAGGAAACAACGCTTTTAGGCTTGTATACGTTACGTCAAGCTATTCAATATCATATAAAAAAACGTATTGGCATTTCGATTGAGCTCTCAGAAATACTTATCACGACAGGAACTCAGCAAGCTTTGTTCCTTTTAGCCCAAACCTTGTTAAAACCAGGTGATCATATAGGGGTTGAACTACCATCTTCCTTTTATAGATTACCAATTTTTGAAGCTTCAAGTTTACGCATCCATACCATTCCTGTGGATCAATATGGTCTCAATCCAGAAGAACTGCATAAAACCATTCGTAAATATCCGTTGAAAATGATTTTTTTAAATCCTTTATTTCAAAATCCAACGGGATCAGTCCTATCCTCTTATCGAAAAAAAGAAGTTCTACGAATTTGCAATGATAATCATATAGCGTTAATTGAAGATGATGCATATAGCCTTCTTTCGTTTAGTGAAACGGTTAATTGTACTCCTATTAAGACATATGACACCCATAATCAAATTATTTATCTTGGCTCTTTATCAAAATATATAGGCAGAACGATTCGTGTAGGATGGATTGTTGCCCCTACCCCTATTATTCAAAAACTTGCTACTGTTAGACGCCAAATAGATGGGGGGATTAGTGTGTTACCACAACTTTTGGCTCAATATTATTTAACTCAACAATTCAATCATCATGTTAATTGGCTTCAAAAAAAATTATCTAAAAAAGCTCAAAATCTTTGTATATGGTTAAAACAAAATTATCAGGATTTATTTCAATTTCATGAACCACAAGGGGGACTTTATCTTTATACACATTCACCTCCTGAAAAAAATAAAGAACTTACGAATCTTGTACAAACTTGGTTAAAACAAAAAATTATTATAGCTAAAGGCGAAGAATTTGGCGGTAAAACAAATGAAATACGCTTCAATTTTTCCCAATTTTCATCAAAATTAACCAAAAAGTCAAAATTATTCTCTTAAGTCAATATTTCTTTTTAATTTAATGTTAAACTCTTTTAAAAAAATAAAGAGATGATTTATAATTTACATAAGATTTAAAATATTCCAAAATTTATAGTTAATGAAGGAAATTATTTAATCTTATCAAACTAAATATTTATAAATTACAAAGGATTAAATGATGTTATTTCGTCATATTTGCGTTGCTTCAAATGATATAGAAAAATCAAAAAAATTTTATGATGCTATTTTCAGAACTTTAAATTTATTATCTGAAATAGATCATAAAGGACGTCCTTATTATCTAAAAGATGGCCAAAGATTTGTAATCACCAAACCTATTGATGGCAAACCTGCCACCTATTCAAATGGTGGAACCATTGGGTTTTCTATGAATTCGCCCCAACAAATCGATGAATGGCATAACGCAGGAGTAAAAAATGGCGGAATATCGATTGAAGATCCTCCAGGATTTCGTAAAGGGACAAATTTATATCTTGCCTATCTTCGTGATCCTGATGGCAATAAGCTTTGTGCCGTCTATGAGAAAAAATAATAAATATATTCCCTTTAGTATCATTAATTTCTAATCAGCTCTCTTTCATTAAAAATCAGCTAATTAGAAATTAATTTCATTTTGAATAATATAAAAAAATATTTTTTAATAACCTATTCAAAAAATTAATTTTCAAACTATATGATTTCTTAAATGTTCAATTTTAAAAGGTAAAATTATAACTATGCATACTAATAATTTGACCCTTAACGAAATTAAACGCTTAATAAATATGGTAACTAATTTAAACATCAAAAACCGATCTCTAGTAATCGCTTTGATACTTTGGTTTTTTTTTGGTTTCTTTGGTTTTCACCGTTTTTATATTCGAAAATTTTTTACTGGGTTTTGCATGGTCTTTTTAATGATTTTTGGACTCATAACAAAATTCATTTTAATAGGTTATCTGTTTTGTGGTGTTGTTTGGTTATGGTGGATTTATGATTTATTCATGCTTTTAATCAATACGAAAAAAACATCCTCTATTCTTATCACTAAGATTAATTAGCAAGTTTTCTAAATTTATCAGCCAAAATAGCACTTAATACTCTCCAAAAACCTAAAATCCTGATCTGATGAAAACGATATAAAAATAAATGTGCTATTTTGGCTATCAAACTACTTATTGCAATATGATGTCCAAAAACACCAAAGGATTTGTATCTACCAATACTAACCAAAGATCCATAGTTTTAAATTTAAAATCCTCAACCTCTGAAAAATTTTGAATTAACTTTAAAAAGTTATGACTAAGATAAAAAGCTTGTTAGGTCGCCATTTGTGCCGTTGAAGGTACAGGATTATTTTGAATAGATGAACAATCCCCCATTGCAAAAACGTAAGAAAAGCCAAGTATTTGCAAACGAGGTGTAACGATAAGTTGAGACCTTTTCGAACATTGTACCCCTTCAATATTATTTAAAAAATCGGCCCCCTTAATTCCTGTTGTCCAAGCAACCTGATCGGCTAGAAGAAAATCTTTATTTTCCAAATGAACACTGCCCTTTTTAATTTCTTTCACCCATGCCGAAAGCAAAGTACGAATACCAATCTGATTCATCGTTTCTTTAACTGTATTACTAATGCCAAGTTTAAAATTCAGAAGAATTTGATTACTTGACTGTACAACTGTCAAATGTAGATAATCTATAAAATCATATCCTACATATTGAGAAGATTGTCGTAATTGATAAATAATTTCTCCGCTTAATTCTATCCCAGTGGCTCCACCTCCAACAATAACAACATAATGTTTTTCTTTTAATATAGCAGCCTGAATAATAGAATGATTTAAATCATCAATTGGATAAGCTTATTCCTTTACCCCTTTTGTATTAAAATCATTTGTTTTGCTTCCCATAGCCACAATTAAATAATCAAAATCAACTTGTCGTTCAGGTAGAATTTCTTTTCCGTCTTTATTTATATAGATTTTTAACTTAATTCTTTTCTGTTTCAGGTCAATTTCCGATACTTCACAGGGATTGAAAATATAACCATCTCTTTTTGCTTGATTAAAAAAATTAACACCTTGCTCTTCTGGAATGGAGCTGCCAGCAGCAAAAATAATAACATAGGTTTCCAAATATGATATTCATTTTTGTCAATAAGCATTAATTCATATTGATGATTGATCAAGGGTGATAATTGCGTTACGAATTCCATTCCTGCAATTCCGCCACCCAATACTATAATGCGTTTTTTCTGCAAGCCATCCTCCATTTTTCTTAAATTATAATAAAGATATCATTTAATTTTTATAGTTATTGTGAAATTAAACTAAAAAATATTTTTTTAATCATTGATATTAATATTTATAAAATCAAAATTGATAAATGAAATGGAAAATTATAAAGATAAATTTTTTTTGAAAATTAAAAATAAGTTCTGTAAATCTTGAATATTAAAATCCATTATTCCTTTTAACACATTTATGTTACCAAAAAAATTCAGCTCTATCATTCAAAAAAAAGCTTTTGAGATAGGATTTGACCAATTCGGGATATGTGAAGCAAAACTGCCTCCTGAAAAAGCCAAACTATTAAAAGAATTCATTACCCTAAATCATCATGGAACAATGAATTGGCTTAAAAACCGTATAGATCAACGATCAAGTCCACATATTCTTTGGCCTGAAGTCAAAACAGCAATTATTCTAGGTGTAAATTATAGATCCAAAGAAAATCCACTCGAAAATCTTGCTCATCCAGAATATGGAAATATTTCAATTTATGCCCGTAATCGTGATTATCATACAATTATCAAAGGATGGTTAAAACATCTAGCCCAATATATTTTAAAAGAAGCCAAATTATTTACCCAGAATGAACAGGTTAAAGTTTTCATTGATACTGCTCCAATTATGGAAAAACCCCTAGCACAGCAAGCAGGATTGGGTTGGCAAGGGAAACATACAAATCTGGTATCACGTCAATTTGGTAGTTGGTTATTTTTAGGAGAAATATTAACTACCCTAGAAATTCCATCCTTTCAGATGGGAAGCAATCATTGTGGATCCTGTCAAAAATGTTTAACTATTTGTCCTACTCAAGCTTTCCCAAAACCTTTTCAACTCGATGCAAGACGATGTATTTCATATTTGACTATAGAATATCATGGTAGTATTCCAATTGAATTTCGTAAACCTATGCAAAATCGAATTTATGGATGTGATGACTGCTTATCCGTTTGTCCTTGGAATAGATTCGCAAGTCAGACACGACATGTCAAATTACAATCTAGACCAGAACTTATTGCACCTCCCCTTATGCGATTTCTTCAATTTACCGAAGATAATTTTAGAAGTTTTTTTTCAGGATCCCCTGTTAAACGTATAGGTCATTTAAGATTTATTCGAAATGTACTCATTGCTGCAGGAAATTCCCATGAAATTACTTTATTACCTTTTGTTAAAAAATGGATTAATCACGAAAATGCTGTTATAAACGAAACTGCACAATGGGCTATCGATGAATTTTAACAAGTAAGCTTATTTCCTTTCAATACCTTATGCCACATCATTACCTTAAAAAACGTAGCTTGCAAATTTCTGGACATCGAACCAGCATTGCCTTGGAACAAGAATTTTGGGATATTCTTAATCAAATGGCAAAAGCAAAAAATCAAACACTTATTCATTTAATAACCGAAATAGATACACATCGTTCTACAAATCATCCATTATCTTCTTTATTAAGATTAAAAGCATTACAGTTTGTTTTAAATACAAAAGATTAAGAATCTTGATGAAATTATATAATTATAACCTATATTTTAATTATAGATGAATTTTCTGTTAAATACCCAACAAAAAATTAAATATCATCATTCTAAATAGCTTATAATGGACAAAAATAAATTTACCTTTTTACAAAAGAATAATAAATTATTCTTCAACCTAGTTTATATATAATTTAAAGAATAATACTTTATAACAATGCCTATTTTTGGAAAAATATTTGGAACAATCGCGGGGTTTGCAACAGGCGGACCCATGGGTGCTCTATTAGGGGCGGCTATCGGACATGCCGCTGATAAAAATACATTATTAGCTCCCCCTCCCGGTGGTTGGATTGAACAGTGGAAACGTAAGCTATCACCTGATATTATGGGAGCAAGTGCTTATATTGCGGTCCAAATAGCATCCTCAACGGGTAAAAAAGATCAAGTTTTGGCACTATGTACAATTATTTTATCCGCCAAGCTAGCAAAATGTGACGGTCCTGTTAATCGAAAGGAAATTAATCATTTTAAACGTTATCTTCATATACCACCCCAACAGGAAAAACAAATCGGCATGTTATTTGATCATGCTCGTGTCAATGTAAATGATTACTCCAAATTTGCTGAAATTCTGGCCAAGGATTTTAAAGATGAAAAAATAAAACTTGAAAATCTATTTACGCTCTTATTTCTATTAGCCCGTTCAGATCTTCAAAAATCCGAACCTCTTAATCCAGCTGAAGAAAAATTCTTACGCACTGTTCACCATATATTCGGACTTTCAAAACAAGCTTGGGATTATGCTAAACAAGGAGGCACCCCTCGTTCCGTCACGGAGGAACCTGACGCCTATCTCATTTTAGGCGTTAATCCAAAAACTACAACAGAAATTATTCGGTGTAAATGGCGTGAACTTGTAAGAACTTATCATCCAGATCTTATCGCCGCAAAAGGAGGAACAGCTCAAGAAATCGAAGAAGCCAATCACAAAATAATTAAAATAAATGCTGCATGGGATTATATTAAACGCAATCGAGGATTATAATTTTAAAAAATATTTATTCCAATTAATTTTGTGTTCTTGATTTATTCCATAAATCAATCTTTATTTGTTGTTTTATTACCACAATCTTTATGCCCACATCATAATTTTAACAATCTCAAATTCTTTTTTCTGTTGTTTGATTATTAATCTGCTATGTTCTGAAAATGTTGATAACAAATATTATGATTAATTAATTTATTTAATTATTTTAAAATATATGATCTAAATTTCTTATCGATAAAACAAAATAAAAGTTAATAAAGGTTGCCATGAATTCCACCCTATTTTCTTTCTCAACTTTTTTAAAATCCAATAAACTGAAAATAAAGAATCCCTTTATACCTTGCTTAACTTTTTTGGGTTGCCTTATTCTTTTATTAAATGGATGCAGTAACCCACCTCCAAAAGACCCTGAAGCTTTAGCAGAATATAAGCATAATAATGATAAATACGAACCAACTAATCGTAAAATGTATGGTTTTACCATGAAAATGGATAAATACACGCTTAAACCTGTAGCAAAAGCTTATGTTTGGGCTGTTCCAAAAGTTCTTCGCAAATCTTTTAGTAATATGATTCGTACAATGGATGAACCTGTAGTTTTCTTTTCCGATGTTGGAGCTGGAAAATCCAGACGTGCAGGTGATGCTTTTGCACGCTGGTGTATAAATATGGTTGCAGGTATCGGTGGTTTAATTGATGTTGCCGAAATGGCTGGTTACAAACATCACGATACTACTCCAGGCATGACTTTAGCAAGTTGGGGAGTAAAGTCTGGACCATATTTATTTGTACCTTTTATGGGTCCAACTTCTTTACGTGAAGGTGGAGGATCCATTATTGCCGTTGGTTTATCACCATGGAATTATGTTCCAAGAGGATATGGCTTGATAACTTTTAACTGGGCATATAATATTTTAGGAGTAATTAGTTCAAGAGCAGATTACCTTGATGCAATGAAACAGTTACAACAAGATTCGTTAGACCCTTATGCTACAATCCGCAGTGCATACCAACAACAACAAGATGCTGAAATTAAGGCACTTATTGATGATCATAGAGCAACGGTACCAGCATGGTATGTTAAATAATTTAGGAGGTATATCTTGAAACGTCATATAAATAAATTTCTTCTTCCTGCACTTGCTGTGAGTGGTATAATTTTCGGTGGAAATATACCTTTACAATCTTCAATATTATGTTCTGAAGCTCATGCATATTCAGCAGAAACAAACTATACGGATAGTCAATTAAAAGATTGGCTTGAAACGACCGGTAATCAAATGGTTGCCATTGTTAATGCTGATTATTCAAAAACACAGCAAAAAAAGAAATTTTTACCTATTTTAAACAAATATGTAGATGTTGACGGTATTGCCAAATTCTGTCTAGGTCGTTTTTGGCGTGTTGCCACACCAGAACAGCAACAGGAATATAGCCAGTTATTTCATCAGGTTTTGGTTAATTCTATTACAAATCGTCTAGGTGAATATAAAGGCGTTTCTTTCACAATTGGTGAAGTTTCATCCATTGAAGGAAACAAAAAGTCTATTCAAACAACATTAAAACGACCAAAACAACCAGACGTTGTTATACAATGGATTATCGAAATTAAAAATGGTAATCCAATGGTTGTAGATATTGTTGGTGAAAATGCCTCCCTAGCTGTGACCCAAAGAGGAGATTACACATCTTTTATTGCACGTCATCAGAATAATGTTGGAGCTTTAATTGATGCCTTAAAACGTCAAATTCAAAATCATACCTAACGAACATCCATCATAATGTTTATTATGATGGATTTCAGCATTAAACATCTTTAAAATTATGATTAAGAAACGTTTTACTACTGATTTTATAAAAGAACTTGAAGAATTATTTACATGGCGAAGAGATGTAAGGCACTTTAAACCTGACCCTGTTCCCCCAAAAATTTTAGATCATTTACTTTCTTTTGCCTGTAAAGCACCTTCTGTTGGATTAAGTGAACCTTGGCATTTTGTTCAAGTCAATAATCTTGATTTACGTCACAAAATATATCTTAATTTTAAAGAAAATAATCAAAAAGCTTCCCAAAATTATAAATCTAAAGAACAAACATTATACCAATCTTTAAAGCTGTCAGGCTTAAATGATGCACCTCATCATATTGCTGTTTTTTCAGAATTTGATCCTAGTCAAGGTAAAGGATTAGGACGTCAAACTATACCACAAACAACAGCGTACTCAACTGTAATGGCTATTTTTAGTTTTTGGTTAGCTGCAAGGGCTTATGGTGTTGGTGTAGGCTGGGTTTCAATTTTATCTCCACCAGATATAATCCAACTTCTAGACATACCAAAAACATGGGAACTTATTGCCTATCTTTGTGTAGGATATCCAAAATTTTTTCAAAACATACCTGAGTTAGAAATAAAAGGTTGGGAAAAACGTAACCCAGATAAACATAAATGGCTAATCAAATAAATATTAAAAAGTAACTAAATTTATTTTTGCCACAATTTATAAAAAACTTTTTATCTCTTATTTTTTATGTTTTGCTATAAACTATAACTTATTATTTAATAAATATTAACTATATTATAATTTAGTTATCTGACTAACTTAACTATAAATACAACCCTAGCAAAAAAGGGAATCTAAGTTATGAATAATTCTTCAAATAAAGCATCATCCATAACACAACAAGACAATAAATTTACCTATTATCCTATTGCCTTAAGTGTTATCTCAATCGTTTTCTTCATGTGGGGTTTTTTAACCTGTCTCAATAATATTTTAATCCCACATCTCAAAACGGTCTTTAATCTTAATTACACACAAGCGATGTTAGTGCAATTCACATTTTTTGGAGCATATTTCCTTATGTCCGTTCCAGGTGGAAAAGCTGTTTCAAAACTTGGTTATAAGAAAGGAATTATCACTGGATTAATCATTGCAGCAATTGGAACATTTTTATTTTGGCCAGCGGCTTCAATTGCAAATTATTACTTTTTCCTCCTTGCTTTATTTATTCTAGCTACTGGAATTACGATTCTGCAAGTATCTGCCAATCCTTATGTCACACTTTTAGGTCCTCAAAAAACAAGCTCAAGCCGTCTTAATATGGCACAAGCTTTAAATGCCTTAGGAACAACAGTTGCTCCCTATCTTGGCAGTATTTTAATTCTTGCTGGTGCCTCTTATACAATCCCTAATACTGTTGCTTCGGATTCACAAACAACCCAATTAATATATACCTTAAATAATAAAAATACTCATGATATAGAGCTATCTTTTGAACATAGTAAGAATGAAAACATTGCGTATGCGCTTAAAAATGTTCCACCTTATGTTTATGAAAAATTGCCAGATTCTTTCGTTGCGCAACAGTT
The DNA here is from genome assembly GCA_946699565.1 of uncultured Commensalibacter sp. Lineage (GTDB taxonomy): Bacteria > Pseudomonadota > Alphaproteobacteria > Acetobacterales > Acetobacteraceae > Commensalibacter. The sequence continues at coordinate 62,339 of CAMPDW010000005.1, forward strand.
AACTAAATTCTCTCCAGAGTTAATTGGAACAACTTTGAAAGATATCCCTGCCGAAAAAAAACTCAATATTTTAAGTCAGTTTACCTCTGAGCAAATTGATCAACTTCCTATCAATGCCTTAGTTGAATCCCTTGAAAGTTTTACAACTTTAAAACTGCAACCAAGTAATCAAAAACATCTTACACAACTTAAAAACCGCATTTCTGATGCAACCAACCAGAAAATTGATACTTATCGTAAGAATCAAGCAAAATCTGTTCAATTCCCCTATGCTATTCTTGGGATAATATTAATTTTATTGGCTGGATTTGTTGCGATATTTAAATTACCTACAAGCAAAGACGATAATCAAAATCAGCAACATTATAAACTTTCAGATGTTTTTAAATATCATCATGCATTACTAGGTGCCATTGGTATTTTCTGTTATGTTGGTGCTGAAGTCTCCTTGGGAAGCTTCATGATTAATTATTTAACTCTTCCAGAAATCGGCAGAATGTCAGAGCAGCAAGCTGCACAATATGTTACTTTATTCTGGGGCGGAACAATGATTGGTCGTATTATCGGCTCAGCAATTATGGTTAAAATTTCACCAAGCAAACTTTTAACATTATGTGCTTTCATTAATCTTTTACTCTTATCTACATCAATGTTTAGCACAGGTGATATTGCTGTTTATTCCATTGTAGCCATTGGATTATTTAATTCGATTATGTTCCCAACCATTTTCTCACTCGGTATTGCAGAACTCGGTCCTTTAACAGAACAAGCTTCAAGTCTTTTAGTAATGGCAATTGTCGGGGGTGCTGTTGTTCCATTTATTCAAGGAATGTTAAGCGATTCTATTGGAATACAACATGCCTTCTTCTTAACTTTAATATGTTATGCCTTTATCCTATTCTACGGTGCTAAAGGATCAAAACCAAAACCTGTGCAATCATAAACTATAAATAAAACTTTTTAATGAAGAACCTAGAATTCGTAAAATAAAACAATATGTTTTTAAAATATTTCATTGCTTTATTTAACTAAATTCTAGGTTTATTAAATTATTTATTATAGCAATTATTCAATTTATTTTTAATTATATATTCAATTGATTCCAGAATGCGTGACATAACTTGCGAACGTTAACATATGATTACCATGGCGTATAAATTCTTCTTCCACAACCATACCAATACTGCCTAAAATACGTCTGGATGCAATATTTCGTTTTTTAGTTACAGCAATTATCCGTTTATAACCGCGTTCATGCGCAGTTGATAAAACAGCATAAGCAGCTTCACGCGCATATCCCTTACCTTGAGCCCATTCCCATAAAGCAAATCTTAACGCGTGTCCTCTTCCATCATCTCGAAAATGAATTCCCGTTATTCCAAGAAATTGACCCGCTTTATTCTGAATACGCTCTCGAACAACATAAATACCTATACGATGAGAACCCCAATAAAGAATATCTTCAGCCATTTCCTTTTGCACTTGCCAAGAGGTTCGAACACCACCCAACATACTGCTAAAAGTTAAAACATCCATTTTTAGAGATAGGATATCAGGCATATCCCGCCAGCTGACAGGTGATAATATTAACCGAGAAGTTCGTAAATCTAACCAGCTCACATCTATTAAAACTTATATAAAAAGCTCAATATGAGGTAAATCATATGGGCTTTTATCATTTAAATCAATAAAAGAAATATTATCGAGAAATTGGGCGGTATTTAATACGACTTGGTTCCGTAGCATCAGGCCCTAAACGACGACGTTTATCCTTTTCATAAGCTTCAAAATTACCTTCAAACCATTCGACACGGCTATCCCCTTCGAACGCAAGAATATGAGTGGCAAGACGATCCAAGAACCAACGATCATGACTAATTACTACAGCACAACCTGGAAATTCCTCTAAAGCTTCTTCAAGTACGCGTAATGTATCCAGATCAAGATCATTGGTTGGCTCATCCAGCAGGATCACGTTGCTTTCCTGTTTTAACATTTTAGCAAGATGCACGCGATTTCGTTCACCACCAGATAATACACCAACCTTCTTTTGTTGATCAGAACCTTTAAAATTGAACGTTCCAACATAAGCACGGGAAGGAATAGCGCGTTTACCAAGATGAAGCACATCCGTTCCGCCAGAAATCTCCTCCCATACGGTTTTATTAGGATCCAATTCATGACGAGATTGATCAACATACCCCAATTTTACAGTATCACCAATACGGACTTCCCCTTCATCAGGTTTAACGGCTCCAATGATCATCTTGAATAATGTAGATTTACCCGCACCATTTGGACCTATTACCCCAACAATTCCTCCAGGAGGTAATTTAAAGTTCAATTTATCAATTAATAACCGACCATCAAATCCTTTTCTCAAATTTTCCGCTTCAATAACAACATTACCTAAACGTGGACCAGGAGCAATATATATATCTGCAACACCAGTTGCCTTTTCCTGACTTTGAGACAGCATTTCTTCATATTTGGCAATACGTGCCTGACTTTTAGCCTGACGTGCCTTTGGTGAAGAATTAATCCATTGCTGCTCTGCAGCTAGGGCCCGTTGACGTGTACTTTCTTCTTTTTCTTCTTGAACCAGACGTTTACGTTTTTGCTCTAACCATGAAGAATAATTGCCTTCAAAAGGATAACCCCGCCCACGTTCAATTTCCAAAATCCAATTAGTTACATTATCTAAGAAATAACGGTCATGAGTGATAAGAATAACGGTTCCAGCATATTCCCGTAATGTTTGTTCCAACCAAGCTACACTTTCAGCATCCAAATGATTTGTTGGCTCATCCAATAAAAGAATATCTGGTTTTTCAAGCAACAAACGGCATAAAGCAACACGACGTCGTTCCCCTCCTGATAATTTATTAACCTTTGTATCAGCTGAAGGACAACGCAGAGCATCAAGTGCAATTTCAATCTGACGATCAAGTTCCCAACCATTACCGGCATCTATTTTTTCTTGTAAATCAGCCTGTTCAACCAGTAAAGCATTCATGGTATTATCATCCATCGGTTCGGCAAATTTCATTGAAATTTCATTAAAACGATCAACAGCTCTTTTTAAAAGACCAAAACCTTCAGCAACATTTTCCCCAACTGTTTTTGTTTCATCCAATTGTGGTTCTTGTTCTAAATATCCAACCTTGATTCCATCAGCTGCCCAAGCTTCCCCACCAAATTCCTTATCCTTACCAGCCATAATGCGTAATAAAGTAGATTTACCGGCACCATTAACCCCAAGAACACCAATTTTTACCCCTAGGAAAAAAGATAAAGTAATACCTTTAAATACTTCACGACCACCGGGATAAGCCTTTGTCAAATCTTTCATTACATATACATATTGAGGCCCAGCCATCGTTGAATAGCTCCTTATATAATCTATTTTAATTCTTAAATGTTAGGGGGGAAAACCTGCGACAAATATCCTTATTTTTCGCCATCATGCCAAATAATAAAGCATCTGCGCCTGGCAGGACTCGAACCTGCAACCAGGCCGTTATGAGCGGTCGGCTCTAACCAATTGAGCTACAGGCGCATTGACGAAACCTTTATTTGCCGCAAAAATAATATTTTTGCAAGTATTTTCTTTAATACTCTATGAAAATTCTCCAATTATTGCCCATGATAATAATTTCAATTTATCTTTAGTCTTAATTATTAACTTAAATATTCTAGGCATTTTATTTTTATTGATACAAGAATTAACTATAATTAATAAGCCTTTAATTAAAATACTTCATAAATAATCTAAAAAATTTATCATAATTTATAAATAAACTATAATTTTCAATTAAACATTACCCATTATCAATATATTGTAAAACTAATGATAATTCGATAATATTTTCGTTTTAAATTATAATGGAAAATAGTTATGAATCTTTCTAAGATTACATCAGGCAAAGATGTGCCCAACGATATTAATGTTATTATTGAAATTCCCAAAGGTTCAAAAGTAAAGTACGAAGTCGATAAAGATAGCGGCGCTATTTTTATTGATCGTGTTGTATTTACGCCTATGGCCTATCCAGCTGCCTATGGATTTGTTCCCAATACATTGGCTGCTGATGGTGATCCCATTGATATACTCGTTTTGATTCCTGAAACGGTTGTTCCAGGTTGTATTATCCGTGCACGTCCAATTGGCGTCTTAAAAATGGAAGATGAATCTGGCATGGATGAAAAAATAATCTGTGTTCCACATGATAAAATCCATCCTCTATACTCAAGAATTCAAGAAGTATTCGATCTTCCAGAAATTACACGCCAAGAAATCGAACATTTCTTTACCCATTATAAAGATCTAGAAAAAGGTAAATGGGTTAAAATTCAAGGCTGGGATAACAAAGCGAAAGCTTGTGAATTAATTGAAACAGCGATTAAAAATTATAAAAAATAAATTAAAAAAAGGAGCTTTTTGCTCCTTTTCTATAAAATTTTTACCCAATAAATTATAAATCCTTGATATTATTTTTAATTACGCTTTTACCACTACCAATCCGATTGATGACCCAAAAGATGAAAAATATCCTTGCGGATTTTAATAAGTTCTTCCGAATCCCTATGCCTTGGATAACTCATATTAAGTCGAAATTCACCTATAATATGAGCTGGACGTTGTCGCATGACAATAATACGAGTGGCCAATAACAAGGCTTCTTCAATATCGTGAGTTACCATAATTCCAGTAAATTGACGTTTCCGCCATAAATGAACCAGTTCTTTTTGCATCGTAATGCGGGTCAAGCTGTCCAATTTTCCCAAGGGTTCATCTAGAATTAAAATACTTGGATCATTTACTAATGCACGTGCTAAAGCTACCCTTTGCGCCATTCCTCCTGATAATTGATGTGGATAAGCACTTTTAAAATTTTCCAATCCGATAAGTTCAAGCATTGATTGAACGGCTTGATCATTTTTTTCCTTACGGATTTTATACCCTAAATTAACATTATCCCAAACCGTTAACCATGGATATAAAGTTGGATCTTGAAAAACAACTACTCTGGACGGATCCGCCTTCGTAATTTCATGGCCATTTACTTGAATTGATCCGTTAGACGGTTGTTCAAGACCTGCAATCATTCGTAACAATGTTGACTTACCGCATCCTGATGGTCCCAATATAATTACAAATTCTTGTGATTTAATGATTAGATTAATATTATCTAGAACTAGCAATTCATTATTATTTAAGTTATAATTATGGCTCAAATGATTAATTTCAATTTTTTGTTTTTTGACCATACGCACTTACCATTTGATGTTTTCTTTTTGCCAACGCAATAAATTATTTCTTACTTTGAACAGTAAGGTCATAAAACTTGTACACATTACAGCCATAATGATTAATGCCGCATACATATTTGGATAAGCTGCCCATCCTTGTGCCCACTGCATATAAAAACCAAGTCCAGCCTTTACCCCCAACATTTCAGCTACAACGAGCATATAAAAACAAGAACCCAAGGCCATAAACATTCCAACAAAAACAAAAGGTAAAGCTGCAGGAATAGCAACATGACGAATTAAAAAGAATGATTTTGCACCCATTGTACGCGCAACATCATAATAATTTGGATTAACCCCGGCAATTCCTGACCATGTTAATACTGCAACTGGAAATGCTGCAGCAAAAGCCATTAACAATTCCCCAGCTAACCAGCTAGAAGGTATAACAGCAAAAAGTAAGGGTAAGAACGCCACAGGAGGTAATGGCCCAAAAAACCTTAATATAGGATGGGCCCAATACCCAAAATGTAATGACCATCCCATTCCTATACCAATTGAAAAGCCGATAAAACAACCAAGTATATATCCACCTAACAATAACGTTAAGGAATGTAAAAGGGAATCTAATAGGCGATACCAATCTGTTATGAAAACATCTAGTAATTCTTGTGGTGCCCCAAAAAAAGGCCGTGGAAGCATGACAAATTTCGCTTGGATAAGTTCCCATCCACCCGCAAATAAAGCCAATGCAAGTAACCATGAACCATAATATCGAACTTTATTCGATGACAAGGTTAATGCACAAAAAATTGCTATACTAAAGCACAGATAAGCAAATTCAGTCGTTCGTGGAAAATCGTCTGCATTTTTAAAAAAATAAGTAAGACAGGCAGTTCCCAACCACATAATAAAAGCAACCACTTGCGGCCAATAAGCTATTTTCACTTTTGGATTCATAAAGCAAAAATATCCTCTGTTACTTTATTGGCATAAGCATTAACATCCATGGAAAGTGGAAATACATTAATCTGCTTCAATTGCTGAGCATAAAAAATTACATTTTTTTTAAGTATATTACCAACAACTTGTTGATGAATTCCTTCCGTTTCAAGAATATCAGCTAACTGTTTAACAGTTGCTTTTGGTGCATAAGGTTTGAATATTTCTACCGCTTCTTGTTTATTATAATAAATCCATTGGCCTGCTTCTAAAATGGCCTGTGTAAGGGCTTTACCCACCATTGGATCTTTACGCAATAATGAACCTCTCAAACCAATTACACAACATGCAATTTTGGCCCAATCACCTGACATATTCGAATCAATAGAAACTAGATGATGTTCTTGTTGAAATAAATAAGCCAACGGATCATCCAACCCCGCTGCTTGAATCGCCTGACGTTTCAATGCCAACGGTAAAATATCAGAAGGAAATTGTCGCCAATTGACATCTTTTTCAGGATCAATACCAATTTCCTTGAAACGCATACTGAAAAAGTTTTTAGCAGGACCGCCAATATCCCCCACACCAATGGTTTTACCTTTTAAATCAGTTAGATGTTTTATAGAACCTTTATCAGAAGTCAATAAATGTAAACAACCTGAATGTAACCCTGCAACAAGTTTAACATCAAAACCCTGTTGTAAAGGTTTTAACCACCGCAAGGCCATACCCGAAGCACCATCTGCTTTACCTGTTGACATGGTTTCCAGCATTTGATCAACTGATCCAGCGAAATCAATAAAATTAACATCTAGATTATGTTTACTGAAAAAACCTTTTGATTGAGCCACGGGAAAAGCCACTGTACATATCGAATCCGCGCTCCAAGCCAATGCAATCTTTCGAGGTGTACCTTCCAACTTAATATTTAAACCCAAATCGGGAAATAAGATATTTTTTTCCTGATTTTCATCTACTGCAAATGAATTACGTCCAAATTGATTTGCAACTAGCGTCATTCCAGACGCCATTAATAATAAACGTGAAAATTTCCGACGACTGAATTGATTAGATTCCATAAGGTTTTTCCATATCTATAATCAAAGAATTAATTAACACTAATCTATGTATATTATATTAATAATACAATTTTAACATATATTTTTATAAAAAATTAATTATATACTATATGAATTTGTATATTAATTTCTGATTATATAAGCTTATCAATCTTCAATAACATCTACCGGTGATTTTCCTAAAAATAAAGGAGGATTATGTCCCATAATAAGATCATTAATTAAATTGTTATAATTTATTAAATATTCACTCATTGATAAAGAATGTTCAGCCTCTTTACGAACGTAATATTTAATTTTACTTGACAAATATTCATTCTCAAGAACTTCCAAGACATTATCAGCAAGTATATTTTGATCAAAGAATGGGGTTAGAATTCCAGTTTTTTTATGAACAATAAATTCTTTTACAGGTTCGGTATCACTTGCGATTATTGAACATCCAGAAGCCATTGCTTCTCGTAAAGACCATGATAAAACAAAAGGATATGTCATATAAATATGAGCATCTGACCGTTTCAATAAATCGCAAAATATTGTATAAGGAACAACACCAGCAAAATATATTCTTGAAAAATCCAACTCATTACTCAACTGTTGAAGAAAATAATTTTTCCAAGTTACATTTCCCGGCAACTGAGCCCCATAACTTACCTGATCTGCACCCACAATCACAATTTTAGCATCTGGACGTTCTTTTAAAATTTTAGGAAGCGCGCGCATTACAATATGGAACCCCCGATAAGGTTCCAATCCGCGTGCTATATACGTAACCAGTTTTTCCATAGGTTTAATAACGAAATTATCAATTTGCACATCTTTTTTATGAATCTCTTCATCTGGACAACATAGATTTAAATCAACTCCTTCTCGTAAAACACTTATTTTTTTTCTTGCCCATTCAGGATAGGTCTTCCACTGAAATAACGTTGGAGACTGTCCCCAACCAGGATTATTAGCAGAAATTAAATTAATTGTATTTTTAATTCTTACACGCGAAGACAATAATTCATCGCTAGTAAATTCAGGATCGAAATTAACATCCAATCCATTTGAATGATAAAAAAATTCACAATATTTTAAAGTTGGAACATCAGGATAAATATCCTGAAGATTAAGCATTTCTCCCCAACCTTGATGACCAATAATAATATCTGGTTTAAATCCTAATTGTTTTAATTTTTGAATAGCATGAAAAGCAGCTTCACCACGTTTAACAGCTTGATAAAGCTCATTCAATGAAGAATGGGATTCGTTAATTGGAGGTATTTTATTATAAAATAAATTACGAACACCATCTATTGATCGTTTTGTAGGTTGACTTACAAATACAATCTCATTATCAGGCTGCTTAGCTAAATTTTTTACAATATGCAAAAACTGCCCGGGAAAATTTTGATGAATAAATAAATATTTCACAACTTTAAACGGTCTTAAAAATTATTTTATTTCATAATATTTTTATAGTTCATCAAACCCTTATTTATTTTTGTTCGTTTCAGAAAGATTTTTATGAGTATGATGAGGTGTTTTTATATTCGTGCGAGGATTAGCATTTTTGTTAACATCGATTTTTGTTAAAAATACATCACTGTCATTATCTTTTTGATTATCTATTTCCTGAAGTGTTTCATTATTAACAGAATCTTTATCAACATCCTCTTTACCTTTTTCTTTCAATTCCAAACAAAAAGCTTCAAGTGGAGAAATTGTTTCAGAAGATAAGATTGTATCATCACTGACTGGACCTAATTTTGTACCATCAATGAATGTAGCTTTTAAACTCATATCAAATTTTTTTGCAGCTTCACTCGTTAAACGAACACGTAACCCACATAAAGGTAATGCCATACCACGACTACCACAAAATTCATTACCCTTATACCAAGGAGAAAACCATCCCTTACCCAGTACAGCTTGATATTCTATATCATCAGGTTGAATACGATTATCCAAAGATAAACCAAATCCCTCAATCCAAGTTTTACTATCAGGTATACCTACCCAATCACCAAATTCAACAGCAATATCACCCAAACGCTGAACATGAGCAACAACACGCATTTTTCCTTCTTTAGCAATTTCTTCTTTTTGCTGTTCAGCAGCACTCATAGATTGTTCCTGAATTTTTTTATTTAATTCAGACATTTGTTCTTGAGAATAACTTTTAAAGCTTTCTATATCAGGTGCATCGTTAAGACGAAGAACTTGTAATTGTGGAGATGGATGATTATTTTTTGGATTTTGATATACTGTTGCCAAGATTAAACCTGGCTGACCAGAAATACGGACTAAAATAGCATTTTTTTCAGCACCTAACCATCCATCATTCTCAAATGTCTTAATTTCAACCAATGCATCTTGTTTGAATGGAGGAACAGAAATACGTACGCCTGGAAAACCATATTCATCAGCTGGAATTTGATTGGTAACGTGATAAATACAATATAACCCTGTATTTAAACTCATTAAATAACCATTAACATTTAAATCAATAATTCGTTGATTATATTGGTTGTTATCCATTTGATTATTAGAATCAGACATCAAGCTATATCCTTTTTTAAAAACTATAATAATTTAGTAACATTTAAATGAATAGAATTCATAACATTAAAAAAACAATTTGATAATATTATTTTATAAAACAAAAATTAAAACTTTATTAAAAATAACATATTTAAATTACTTTTAACTTAAATTATGTTTACATTTATTTAATAAAAAATCATTTTGTTTAGTAATTGGCAAATTCAATGGAATAACTTCTCCTCTTTTAGTTCGAACAATTCGTTCTGCAATTGCCCCAATATCGTAACTCACTGTTTTCAACCCTGCACGCCAAGCAATACTTAAAGAATAACACCAAGTTTCTGGACATATAGATGGAAAAAAAGCTAAATGAGCATTCTGTTTTATAACTAAAGACAAAGCTTCTTCTTCTTTATACTCTCCTGTTACAAAAATACGACTAGAACGCATCAATAATTCATCATCAACGGATCGACCAATCAAAATAAATTCAAGAGGTAAATTACGTTTATCGGCATCTTGAAGAAGCGATAAAATATTATTAAATCCTTTTTCAATACCAATTGCCCCAATAATACAAATACGAAAATGATTTTCTGATTGTTGAAAAGCATTTTTACAATAATTAAATGAACGTGTCTTTTTTGAGAAATACGATAATTTTGTTAACGATAAATCTGGACGGTCATCCTCTAACTCTTTTAATTGAAGTTGTTTTAATCCAGGAAAATGTCTTGATATCCGTTGTAACGAATCCTTAGAAGGAACATATATAGTACGAGCATTTTGCAACTGGTAACACGATTTTTTAATCCAATCTTCCATAACAATTAAATTATCATGATCATCAAAATTAATCATAGAATTAACACAACTTTGACAAACTTGTAAATCACACGGATCACCACAATATTGTTTTGCCTCATTTAATAAAACTGTTCTAGGGCAAAAAATTAAATAATCGTGAATATAAATATCATAAGGTTTATGTAATTTTATTAATAAATCAAAAAGGGATTCATGATGTTTTTTCAAATGATGGATTTCGTAAAAATGAATAGAAAATGTATTTAAAAATTCAATGAATATGTTTTCTTCGTTTGGGAAATAAAAAGTTAAATTTGGAAAATTATATTCTATATCTTGATTCAAGGATTCTAAAGATTTGAACTGTATTTCAATTTTACAACCATCCCCAAATAAGGTCGGTCTCAATAAAATAGGAATAATATTTTTTAAACGTAAATTATTAACTCTTTCTTGTACGGCACGTTCGACCCCACCACCAAATTGATGGGTAATAATAAGTGAAAAATGATATTCAACATTTTTACGTTTGGCTTCATCAATTAAAATCCTTAATCGTTCCATATCAATTTTACGACGTATAGAAAAAAGCGAATTTTCTTGTATAAAATCTTGAATCATCTCATCATAACCAGGATATAATCGATTCAAAATTTTTGTATTTCTTTCTCCAAGAAGTTTACTTGAACGCTTAAAGGAAATACTACCTTTATGACCTACTAAACAATCTGTTGCCAATACATGTTTCCATCCCAAATGTCTTGCTCGGATACAAAATTCATTCTCTTCTCCATATCCTTGAGCAAACAAATCCTCTCTAAACAATCCTGCTTGTTTTAAACAATCATGTCTAATAAACATACAAAACCCGTGTGCAGTAGGAATTTCAGTAGTTTGATGTGCATTAACATACTGACAAATTTTTGAAAGTTTCAAAATTGTTTTAAGGGACGATATTTTATTTTCCTTATCATGGAAAGGATATGAAAAAATGCTTGCATTATTCGAAAAGGGTGTAACAGTACCTATTGTTTTTTCGCTATAAGCTGCTTGATTTAAAGATTCAATCCATCCTTTCGTAACCAATGTATCACTATTGAGTAAAATAATATCATAATCAGGCCAAGCTTTTATTCCACTATTAACAGCACCTGGATAACCTTTGTTTTTATGATGATGAATACAAAAAACTTGTTTATCATCAACAAATTCATTTAAAGCTTCAATAAGCTCTACATCAGGAGAGCAATCATTAACCAATTGAACAATAATAGTTTTATTAATCGTTTTCATAACAGTTTTCAAAGTTTCTAAAGTTTCCTCTTTACCTTTGAAAATAGGAATAACAATAACAATGCCTAGGGAAGATTTAAAACCTATCTTAGGTTTTCCACCTCTATAATCTGCTTTTATAGGTAAAAACTTTGGAAAATTATTAATCTTAATAGATTTTGCTTGTAAGGATTTATTTTGTATATCAACTAGACAATCCATACCTTCTTGTTCAATATGTGGTGATAAAGGACTACCTATTAGATTACATAAATATTCATCTTGAAATGAAAAAAATCCTGATGGAAAATCACTTTTCTTTATTGAAAAAGCTTTTGCCTGAAATAATGGAACTTCTAAATTCACTGCTTCAAGTGGATCTTTAACTAATATTTGATGAAATATATTGTTTTTTTGATCTCTAATTGTTAAATTTGCTATACGCTCTGGTTCAGATGGAAACCATAACCAGCCAATTACATTTTCATTTTTTACTTCGACAAATCCAACTGATTTATTAATTGTTTTTAATGAAATCGGACTTCCAATCAATGGTTGATTATCTTTTTCTATTTTTAATTCATTAAAATTATTTAGGAAATCAGGAGAAAGAACAATCCTTTTTTGATTAGTTTGAATAAAAAGTTGGTTATCTAGATAAATATTAACTGGATAACCCATAAAGGATTCAATCCAAATTTCATTTAAAGACCCTACAAAACAACAGCAACCTAATAAATGACCATTTTGTTTTAAAAGATTGATAGCTAAATGCCATATATTTTGTGTAGGACTATAATGAGCTAATAAATAATTTAAACTATAAAATAGTTGTTCATTTTTTTTTTGAGAGGAAAATATAACTGCCTGTGCTATCCACCCTTCATAAAAATCATAATTTTTCATTAGGGGCTGTAATAAATGATAAGCATCATTGATTTTCTTGGTCTTTAAATATAAAACAACCAAATCAAAAATAATATTGGGATTATTTCGCGTCAAACGATATGCTCTGTTCATCCACCGAAGAGCATTTTCAAAATTACCATTCTTTTTTTCAAGTTGAGCTAATTGATATGCATGTTGGGCATTTTGTCGAATTCTTTCTAACCCTTTAGCTTTTTCTTTTGCATAGTCTAATAATTTATTACGATTATTTTCTAACACATTGTTTCTCAATTAAGAAAAATTAATAAATTTCATCATTTTTCTTCAAAAATAAATAAACCTGGAGCGACTTCTACCTGACCACTCTTTTGATTTTCTTCTTTATTATTTACCTGATTTGCAATATTTTTTTTATCTTCTGCTTGAAGTAAACCATTCAAAGCATTTAATTCAATTTCTGCTTCTTTTTCGCCTGCTTTTTTTGCTTTTATAAACCAGTAACATGCTTTATCAACATCTTTTTCACCCGCAAGACCTTTTGATAAATAACGACCTAACATTAATTGAGCTTTTGAATTACCTAATTCCGCTGATTTTTTAAACCATTTTTGAGCTTCAACTCTATTCTCTTGCACATGATTACCCCCACCATAAATTGCTCCTAATGAAAACATCCCAGAAGCACTTCCCTGTTGAGCAGCTTTATAGAAAAAAGCTATAGCTTCATCAGCACATATCTTTCCTATGTCTGTTGCCCCTTCCAATAATAAACTAGCCCATAATAATTGTGCTTCTACATACCCTTGTTCAGCTGAAAATTTAATCCACTTACAACCTTCTTTAAGATTTTTTTCCTTAGCAATTTCCTGTATAAGCAATCGTCCATACCAGTATTGAGCAACTTTGTCTTCCTGAGAACAAATTTTAAGCCATTTTTTTGCTTCACTTAATCTTTCAATATTTTTGTTTAAGTTATAACACTGTAATAAAGACAATGCTAATTTTAACATTATCTCTTTATTTCCTTTTTCTGCTTGAGGTCTTAAATAGTCCTGAACAACCTTTTCAAGAGAAATAAGCTCAGGATGAGTAACTGCCAAATCTGTTAATAAAATTAAGGCTGGAAGATAATTCTTTTCAGCTGCAAAAATAAAAAGCTGAATAGCTCTATCCCTTGATTTTATAACACCCAAACCATTTAAAAAAAAATTACCTAAAGCAACAGCTGCACCAACGTGTCCTCCCTTTTCAACAGCAAAGTGATACCATTTCGCTGCTTCTATATAATTTGGTGATTTATTTTCATCACCAAAAGCAAGCATATCACCTAAAACAGATGCAGCCTCGATATCCCCGCGAATAGAAGCGCGTCGCAACCAAGTTGCTGCTTCATCAAAATTTTTTTCAACCCCATTTCCTTTTCTTAAGGAAACGCCATATAAAGCCTGAGCTGATCGAACACCTAGCTCCGCAGCCTGTTTATATAATTTTGCAGCTTTCTCTCTGTTAATTTCAACCCCATTTCCCATTTCATACATCAAAGCCAAAGTATAGGCGGCTGTTCCTAAATTATTTTCTGCTGCAAATCCTAACAATCTTGCAACTTCTTTAAAATCATCTTGAGTTTTACTTGATTTAAGTAACAATAAACCTTTACCCATATAACCTTGGGGACAACCTTGATCAATAGATTTATCATACCATTTTATTACTTCATCTATCTTACTTTTATCCTGTGATGTTTCAAGTAAGAGATGCGCATATAAAGCTTCCCCTTCCGCTGATCCAGATTCAGCAGCTTGCTTTGCCCAATAACACGCTTTTTTATTATCAATTTTCAAATCTTGAGCATCTGTTATAGGCTTTGAACTAAATAAATCATGACCCGTTACATTCTGAACTTCTGGAAGTCCACGCATATATAACAAAGCAAGTATATATTGTGCATCAATATAATTTGCTTGAGCTGCGCTTTCCATCCACATAGCACCTTCAGATAGGCTTAAAGCAACCCCATGACCATTTAAATAACACAACCCAAGATAATATTGCGCTTCAGGAGATTTTAATGCTGCCCCTTGAGAAAAATAATTATAGGCTTCATTATATTCCTTTCCATCATAAAATTTCTTGCCTGTAATTAAAAGCTTTTGCAGCTTTTTTTCCTTAAATTTATTAAAAGGGTTAAATAAGCTAGACATCAAATTATTCCTTAACGCATTAATCTTAACTCATAACTATTGAGGATCGCGCATGCCTTCCGTTAACTGAGGAACAACACCATTCATCAAATATTGAGCAGCTGTACGTTTACCAACATGAATATCTGCTACCACTGTTAACCCAGGTGTAGGATGGAAAAAATTAGGAACACTATGTAATGTATATTTATTAATTTTCATCCGAACACGATAAAAAGGTTTTTCCCTGAATTGTAGAGGTGCAGAACCACGACGATTGGCTGCATCTTGAGCAGTATCTCCAGGTTGAAAAACATCAGCACTAACATTGGTTATAACCGCTTCGGCACCACCGTATTGCGTATAAGGAAATGTATCAAATTTGATAATTGCCTTATCACCCAACTTCATATAACCAACTTCCTGATCTTCAACTGCTGCCTCAACCTCTAAACCTGTTCCAACTGGGATAAGGGTCATAAATGGAACACCTGAATTGATAATAGAACCGACCGAGCCTTTTGCAATCGTTAAAACAATAGCATCCTGTTCAGCACGCATTAAGACTTTTTTTCGCCTAAGTTGAGCTTTCGTATATTCTCCTAAATTTTTTGAATGTTCTTTATCTTTTTCTTCTAAATCTTTGTAAACCTGAGCTTTCCAACTTTCTACATATGCTTTTTTATCGGCTTCTAAAGAAGCTATTTTCTTTTGCGTTGAATTTGCCGACTGTTGAGAAGAAATTAATTTATCCTCAATTTCCATTAATGAATCTTGAGAGGTTAATGTTGATAAACGACTACCTACTTGTTGCTCTTGTAATTTTTTTCTCATCGTATGAATATCAGTAGCAACTTGTAACCTCCCCTTTAACACAGCGGCCGTAGCCATAAAATTTTTCAACTGAAAATTCTGTTCATTAATTTTTTGATTAAACCCATCTATTTTTGCATCATACTCTAATTTACGTTTTAAAAAATTTTCTCCCTGTCTCACAGAATAAGGATTGGATAGATCAACTGTATAATTTTTATTATTGGATTCAGCACGCAGTCGATTAAGCTCAGCCTCTGAACTATCAAGTTGTAATTTTAAATTTTCAATATCAGCTTGCTGAACTGTTGGATCCAAATGTGCTAATATCTGACCCTTCGAAACAAAATCACCTTCTTTCACGTCAATAGATTTAATAATACTTGCTTCATAAGGTTGAATTAATAAAGGAGGATCAATTGAAACCAATCTTCCTTGAGCAGAAACAACTTTATCTAAAGGAAACACACATAACGCAATAATTGAAAAAACTGCCAATGCCCCAATAACCCATGTGATATATTGAGCAGATGCAGTAGGAGGCATATTAATAACCGCTGCTGTTGGTGATGTAAACTCCAATAAAGCAATCGGCATATCCGCTTGAGATTCCTCTTCATTATCTGCTGAAGGCAAATATCCATCCGGAACACTAGCAAGTTCATTTAACTCAGGAGCTTTATTCTCTTTAAGATCTTTCTTGGGAACCTCTACAACTTTTTGAGAAGTTGAATCTTTCTTATCTACTTCAGAACCTGTTGAATTAATCTTTTTAGATAATTTATTTTGCTCATTATCATCTATCATAATTATGTACCCTCAGGAATTAATGATTGAGCACCACAATCATCATTTTGACCATCCTTATTATTTCTTGAATGAGAATGATCATTTACATGACGATTTTGTTGTAACCATAAGGTTCGATAGATTTCGCAATTTTCAAGTAATTCTTCATGTGGACCAATTGCTTGCATTTCCCCCTGATCCATTACTAAAATTTTATCACAATTAACCAGAGAAGATAAACGGTGTGAAACAATTACCATTGTTCTCCCTTTAGCAATATGCTCCAAATTGGCATTAACTAAAGCTTCACTTTCAGGATCCAAAGCAGAAGTAGCCTCATCAAGAATCATCAATTTTGGGTCAAGAATAACTGCACGAGCAATTGCAAGACGTTGTCTTTGCCCTCCAGAAATATTGGTTGACCCTTCTTCAATAAAAGTATCATAACCAGCAGGCATACGTTCAATAAATTCTTCTGCCCCAGCCATTCTTGCTGCCCAAATAACTTTTTCCATTGTTAGGCCTGGACGACCCGCAGTAATATTATCTTTAATTGTCCCACGGAATAAAAAGTTGTCCTGTAAAACAACACCAAATGAACGCCTTAAATGAGTTAAATTAATTTCACGTAAATCAACTCCATCCAATCTCAAGAATCCTTCATAATTTCGACTGACTCCTTGTAATAAACGTGTTATCGTTGATTTACCAGAACCGCTTCGTCCAACTAATCCCAACATTGTTCCTGCAGGAATAGAAAAGGTTACATTTTTCAAAGCACGACTAGTTCCGCCTGGATAAGTAAAATTAATATGTTCAAAAGATAAAGCGCCTATAATTTTTGGTCTTAACCCTGTTGTAAGAGCTTTTGTTTCCGTTGGATTATTTAAAATTTCACCTGCCTGTCCTAAAGCTGTACCAACTTCTGTTATTGTAGTCATTAATTTTGCCAATCCAACTAGGGGTGAAGCTACTCTTCCACCTAACATCATAAATGCAACAATTGCACCCGAATCTACCCCTGCTGTTGGATTGGTAATACATATAAAAGCACCAATCAAAATAACACCTCGATTGATAAAAAAATCTAGAGGCATAACCAAAGTTTCAGGCCAATTCTGCATACGTGATGTTGCCAATCTCCATTTAGAAACATCTGCTATAATAGTATCCCACTCTCGTCTACGTGCTGGTTCTAAAGCTAATGTTTTAACAGTTCGAATCCCAGCAACACTTTCATACATTGCTGATCCTCTGGTCATTTCGGCTTCTATACGACTACCATAATAATACCCCAAAGGTTTAATAAAGATAACAACAATTAAACCAATCATTCCAGCTGCAGTAATAGTTAACCACGCTAAAATAATACTAATGTAAAATAAAAAAGGTAAAATAACGACTAACGTAAAAAGATCAAGAAAAGTCATCATTAATCGCCCAGTAATAAAATCTCTTACTTGATAGATTTGGGCAACTTTTCCAATAACACGCCCCGCTTGTTGACGTTCAAAAAATTCTAGAGGCAAGGCAAGTAAACGATTATACGTATGAATGGAAATACGTGCATCTAAACGAGTTCCCATAACATTGGTCAATTCTCGTCTAGCATAACTCATTAAAACTTCATAAAAACTTAAAACAATCAAAAGACCAGTAATAGAAACTAATGTTGCCATGGATTGGAACGCAACAACTCTATTAACAACCTGCATAACTATAAAAGCTGGAAAAATCTGTAAAACACTTATAATCATAGAACTGATCGAAATATCACGCAAAGATGTTCGTTCACGTAAGACCATACGGAAAAGCCATTTAAAATCTATCTTTTCTTCACTTTCAGATAGCTTTTTATTAGCTTTTACCAGTAAAATATCACCTGTCCAAGCCTGTCTCAAACGAACTTCTTCAACGGCAATTGGTGGAGTACCTTCTTCTTTTAAGGGATCTCTTAAAAAAACTATTCTTTTTTGAGGATTTACACCTACCATTAACCCCGCGGAACCGTCCTTAAACATTAACACAATAGGAGGTGAATTATACAAACGAATCAAATACCTCCACTTCAAACGCATTCCCTTGGCAATTAATCCTTGACTATTCAGCCATCGCGCTAAAGTAGCAGGTGAAGGTGAGGATTCCCCTGGCTCAGCTGCAAAATCACGTATATCAAGATCAATACCGTGATATTTTGCAGCGGCCATTGTTGCGCGTAAACGGATCATCATTGGAGAAAGCTTATGGGGTTTCTCTTGATTATTGCTTTGTTCCGCTCCTGATTGTATGGAGCCTTTATCTGGTTGATCCACCGATCATCCTTTATCAACTAAAGTTAACAAAATTACTTAAATTCTTTTATAGAATTATATCGACACATCGACTTTATATCATTTAAAAACTTAAAATTAGACATAAATATGAATTTTTATTTTAAATCAATCCAAATATTTTTCATTATATTTTTCATTTAAAATCTTTCTAGGTATTATCATATAATTAAAAAAAATTAAAGTCTTATATGTTACGAATTAGCAATAAATAAATCCAAAAAATATTCATATTTTTTACATAACTTACTTTTATAATGCAACATAAATAATTCTATAAATTTAATGATTTATTCGTAATAAATATCGAAAAAGAGTTTTTATTTTACTAAAATATGTTAAGTATTTCTGTAATTTTTTTCATCAACCATTAAGATTTCAAATGTTTAAACAAAACCAACTTTTAAATCAGCTCCATGAACAAATTCTTTTGTGTGATGGAGGGATGGGGTCCATTATTCAAACCCTTGATCTTGATACTCAAAAAGATTTTTGGGGCAAAGAAAATTGTACTGAAATTCTTAATTTATCTAAACCTGAATTAATTAGAGATATTCATAAACGTTATTTCTCAGCTGGTGCGGATATGGTGGAAACAAATTCTTTTGGAGGTTCGTCCATAACCCTTTCAGAATTTGATCTTCAGGACCAAACAAGGGAAATTAATAAACGTGCTGCTGAAATCGCTAATGAGGCAGCCAACACATTTGCGGATCATAAAAAAAGATATATTCTTGGATCCATTGGTCCAGGGACACGATTGCCTTCACTAGGCAATATTGATTACGATTCACTCGAGCAAGCAATTACCGAACAATGCCGAGGATTAATTGATGGTGGAGTACATGCATTTTTAATTGAAACATGCCAAGATCCACTTCAAATTAAAGCTGCTGTTAATGCAGCAAGAATAGCTCAAAAAGAAGCAAGCATTTTTTTACCAATTTTCGTACAAGTTACGATTGAAACAACGGGAACCCTTCTCGTTGGGAGTGACATTGCTGCTGCTGCCACGGTTATTGAAGCACTTGACGTTCAAATGATGGGAATGAATTGCGGAACTGGGCCCCGAGAAATGGCAGAAGGTATTAAATGGCTTTCCCAATACTGGCCACATTTAATTTCCATGCAACCTAATGCAGGGTTACCAGAATTGGTGAACGGAAAAACACATTATCCGCTTTCACCAGAAGAAATGGCTATTTGGATGGCGCGTTATATAAAAGAACAAAAAATCAATATGATTGGAGGATGTTGTGGAACCAATCCAAATCATATCGCTGCCTTTGATCAAATGCTTAAAAAAGAAGCTGAACAAGGAGGGAGAGCCACAGATCGTCCTGCAAGCATTCCAAGAAGCTCCATTTGGATTCCCTCTGTTTCAAGCCTTTTTAGTCCGACACCGCTTCGGCAAGAAAATAGTTTGTTTTCGATTGGTGAACGGTGCAATGCAAATGGTTCAAAAAAATGGCGTGATTTACAAGATCAACAAGATTGGGATAGCTGTGTTACGGTAGGAAAAGAGCAATTAAAAGAAGGTTCCAATGCTTTGGATGTTTGTATGGCGTTTGTTGGTCATGATGAAAAAAAGGAAATGAGCAAGATTATTCCTCGCTTTACTTCATCAATTAATATCCCATTAGTCATAGATTCTACGAGTACTGAAGTCATTGAAGCATGTCTAAAACTGCATGGCGGTAAACCAATTATTAATTCAATTAATTTTGAAGATGGTGAAACTATTGCGGCCCAAAGATTAGAGTTGGCCCGTAAATTTGGTGCTGCTGTTGTTGCCTTAACCATAGATGAAGAAGGAATGGCACGAACTCCAGAAGATAAATTACGAATTGCCCGTCGTTTAGTTGATTTTGCTTGTCATAAATATGGTTTACCCCAATCCGATCTAATGATTGATCCTTTAACCTTTACGATTGCTACTGGTGTTGAGAATGATCGTAAATTAGGGCTATGGACATTACAAGGTATCAAAGCCATTCATGATGAATTTCCCGATATTCAAATTGTACTCGGATTATCCAATATTTCTTTCGGTCTTAATCCAGCAGCTAGAGCAGTTTTAAATTCTGTCTTTCTCTATCATGCTCAACAAATGGGTATGACTGCCGCTATTGTGCATGTATCAAAAATACGTCCGATACATCTACTTGATAAGGGAGAAGTAAAAATTATCGAAGATTTGATTTTTGATCAACGAACAAAAGAATATGACCCTTTAAAAAAAGTATTAGAAATTTTTGCAGATCGTAAAACAACTCAAATCGCCACTCGTACAACTGCTACTACAATTGAAGAACAACTCCATGATCGTATTGTTGATGGCAATCGTAAAGGTTTAGAAGATGATCTAAAAAAAGCCATGAAAATTTATACCCCATTAGAAATCATCAATACATTATTACTCAATGGTATGAAAACGGTTGGTAAATTATTTGGATCAGGGAAAATGCAGCTTCCTTTCGTTCTCCAATCCGCTGAAACAATGAAGGCTGCTGTATCCTTTCTCGAGCCTTTTATGGAAAAGAAAAATAATGAAACCAAAGGAACAATAGTTCTTGCCACAGTTAAAGGTGATGTCCATGACATAGGGAAAAACCTCGTTGATATCATACTAAGTAATAATGGTTTTAAGGTTGTTAATTTGGGTATTAAAGTTCCTGTTGCAGATATGATTCAAGCAGCTAGGGAACATCAAGCCGATGCGATTGGTATGTCAGGATTATTAGTCAAATCTACGGTTGTCATGAAAGAAAATCTTGAAGAAATGGCGCGACAAGGATTGAATATACCTGTCCTACTTGGGGGCGCAGCCTTGACACGGACTTATGTTGAGAAAGATTGCACTGACACGTACAAGAAAAATAATGGGCTAGTTGCTTATGCAAGGGATGCTTTTGATGGGTTAACCCTTATGGAAAAACTAACCGATGGTAATTTAGAAAATTATCTTGAAGCACAAAAAATTAAAAATAAAAAACCGAAACGTCCCGAGAAAAAAGAAGTTCCAGTCATCCTCCCTTTTACTAAAGAAGAGGCAACAGCTCGAAGAAGGAAACTCATAATACAAGAACCTCCTCTTAATCCACCTTTCTGGGGGACAAGAAGACTTGAAACAAGTTTAAAAGCCATTCTACCCTTTTTAAATAAACGTTCCCTATATCAATTACAATGGGGAATGAAAAAACAGGGTAAAACGCTGGAGGAATTCCTTCAAAGTGCCAAGAGTAATTTGCATCCTATTTTAAATAAATTAATTCAGCAATGTGAAAAGGAAAAAATCTTACAGCCACAAGCTGTTTATGGTTACTGGAAAGCCGCTGCAAGTGCAGAAAATTTAATTTTATTTAATGAAGATGGAAAAACTGAACTTTGTTGTTTTGCACTTCCAAGGCAACTAGAGAATAATCGTATCTGTATTACTGATTATATCCGAGATATTAATGATCCCATTCGTGATGTAATTGGCTTGCAAATAGTTACAGTTGGTCAACATGCTTCAGATATAGCCAGAATTTGGTTTGAAGAAAACCGTTATCAAGATTATTTATATTTGCATGGATTATCTGTTGAAATGACGGAGGCAATGGCCGAATATACTCATCAAAAAATGAGGAATGAATTGGGATTTAGTCATGAGGATGATCCCAATATCGATAATTTATTAATGCAGAATTATCGAGGATCTAGATATTCTTTTGGTTACCCAGCCTGTCCCAATCTTGAAGATCAAAAATATATTTTAAATCTTCTTCAAGCGGAGCAAATTGGCATTTCTTTATCTGATGAATGGCAGCTCCATCCCGAACAATCCACATCAGCCTTGGTTATTTTTCATCCAAAAGCGAAATATTTTATTGTTTAACTACTAAAATATATTGTTTAAACCTTTATAAATCTGATAACTATTAACTAAAATATGAGCTATTTAAATAGAATTCTATTATTGAAGAAATGTTATTAAAAAATTTTATTATTTGCAGAAATCAGGATAACTCAACTTTGAGTTTTTTGAATTCTCATCTTTATATGGTACAACATCTTGAAAATAAACATCCTATATATTTATCCACCTTAAATATGCAAACAGGTATTATTCATGATAAAAAAACAATATTTGACCATGTTATTATTCAACAACCTTTATCAAATCGTTATTCATTTATTTCCCAACGCCTAAACAATTATTATTATAGTATACCTTTTTCTAATCAGCACAATAAATCTTTATTTCAACTTTTTCAATTTAAAAACAAAAATTGGAAAGAATTTGAAATAAAACAAGTTTCAAACTTAGATTTTAATTTAAATCAATTTCAAATACTTTTTAAACAGAAACAAAATAATGTTATTCATTTATTTTGGTGGCAACATAAACAATTTACCAATATAGGCGATGAATTAAATCTGCACATCATAGGACATTTAAGCAAAAAAAATATTTGTAGAACAAATATTGAAAATACTGATATACTTGCTATTGGAAGTATTATAAATTGGGCATTACCACGCGATAGAATTTATCCTGTATGGGGCAGCGGTACTTTATCCCCTATCCGTTTAACCAATGAATTATTCAAGGTTACATTGTTACGTGGTCCTTTAACTCATGAGGCTTTTATTTCCCATAAAAATAAAATACCTTACGGTGATCCAGCGTTATTATGCAATCATATTTTTCCCGCAAATAAAAGACAAAAATATAAATGGGGTCTTATCACCCACCATAGCCAATATCAAAAAGATTGGGTTCAACAAATTCTAAAAAATACTCCTGAAATTCTCTTTATTGATTTAAAAAATCCTAATATCAACGATTTTATTCAACAATTAACATCATGCGAAAAAATTGCTTCCAGCAGTTTACATGGCCTCATCATCGCGGATAGTTATCATATTCCAAATATATGGTTATGGGATCATAATTTACATGAAGGTGGAAAGTGGAAATTTTTTGACTATTTCGCTGGTATTCGTCGCACCGAAATAAACTCATTCAATCCAAATAATTTTAACAACCTAAATGACATAAATATAAATAACTTAGACCTACATTATTTTAACAGAATTGATAAAGTCAAAAATTTAATTACCGAAGCTTTTCCGTTATAATTTTTTATAAATTAATATTTGGATACTATTATTGTAAAATAAAGTCAAAATTTTCCGTTTAATTTTAGTTTTTGAATACAATAAATTAATCTAGTTCATTAAGTTTTTGTTTTAAATGAGGATAAAAATCTGTATGTTTTAACATTTTAACATTTAATTTATCTTTACATGCTTGTCCTATTTTTTTTAATTTAGTCCGATTTTCTTGACTTTGTTTTTTGTTATATTTTTTTAAAATATAATTTAATTCATCATCCTGCAAAAAATTAACATATTCACGATCTGATATAGACATAATAATTTATCCCTTTATTTGATTTAAAAATGCAATTAATACTATAATAAAACATAATAAAAGAAAGAACAAATTTTATTATAGAAATTATTTAATAAATAAAATAACTTAGTTTAAAAAAAAACATGAAATTTAATAATTAATTATTCCCTTTTTTCCATTTAATTACACCTAAATTTAATTCGTGTTTACAAAAAGTAATTTATGACTCACAAGATTATGCTATATTATAATTAGCTAAAAATTTTTTAATTATTTAACATATTAATATAAACTTTAGCTTATTTTTACCCTACTTATTAAACGACATAAAAATAAAATAAGATATCATTCACATCAATAACTCAAGAGAGGTTCTTCATTTGAATTTTGTTACTGTAATTGATCTTGCTGGTAGTGTCGCCCTTCTCCTTTGGGGAGTACATATGGTTCAAACTGGAGTTCAAAGAGCTTTCGGTGCTAGATTGAATCATTTTCTATCAACCATGTTACGCAACAGATTTCAATCTTTTATCGCTGGTGCAGGAATTACTGCAATTTTACAATCCTCGACAGCAACCGGACTTATGATAACAGGATTTGCAGCAAACGGAGTTATTGGCTTGCCCTCAGCTCTGGCTGTTATGCTCGGCGCCAACGTTGGAACAACCTTAATTGTTCAATTACTCTCTTTTGATGTTTCACGTATTGCACCTCTTTTTATTCTCATCGGCGTTATTATGTTCCGAAGAGGACTAAATCATATTCGAGATTTTGGACGGGTATTTATTGGATTAGGTCTTATTCTTGTTTCCCTACATCAGTTTTTGGTCATTCTTCATCCCTATACCAATCAACCAGCTTTACGAACTGTATTGGGGAATATTACTGATATGCCTTTCATTACAATATTATTATCAATGATATTGACATGGATGATGCATTCTTCAGTTGCCGTTGTTTTATTAATTGCCTCTTTTGCTTCGCATAACGTTATCCCTGCAGAAACAGCTTTTGTGATGGTTCTGGGGGCTAATATTGGCACTGCACTTAACCCAGTTTTGGAAGGAACAGGAAAAAACATAATTGCTAAACGCTTACCTGTAGGTAATCTTTTAAATCGCATTATTGGAGTTATTTTAATTATCTTCTTTATTACACCTATTACGCATTGGTTTATATATTATTATCCCGATATTAACCGAGCCATTGCTAATTTTCACACTTTCTTTAACATCGCAACAGCATTTATTTTTCTTCCTTTTTTAACGCCTTATGCAGCTTTCTTAAAAAAAATTCTGCCTCGTACAAAAGAAGATAATATTCCAGACCCTTCTAAGCCTATTTATTTAAATAAATCTATCATGCAATCCCCTACCCTTGCTTTGGGCAATGCAACCAGAGAATCTTTAAGATTATGTGATATTTTGGAAAAAATGCTCAATGGTGTAGATGATAGTTTTAAAAATCAAACCCCTCAAATCGCAAGTGCAGCACGTCGAGTTGATAATACGCTCGATAAATTGACAAATTCTATTCAAAGTTATGTAACAGGTTTGGATCCTGAAGCCTTAAATCAGATTGAGCTTAATCAAGTCGAAAAAATTCTTACTTTTTGTACACAAATCTCTAATGCAGGTGACATCTTAGACCGTAATGTTTTATCAACTGTTCAAAAAATGGTTAAACAAAGGATTATTCTCCCACCACTTATGATGAATCCCTTACAAAAGATGATGAGCCGTATCCATGAAAATCTCCATACAACAGCAACTTTGCTAATCAACGAAAATGAAAATATTGCTCGTAAATTAGCAGAAGAAAAAGATATTTTTCGAGAAATTGAAAGTAAAGTAATTTCGATCTATTATGAAAATTTAAGGCAAGACTCAGAGGATAAAAAAACACAAATTCAATATGGTTCTTTTATGATTGAACTAGCCCGCGATTTAAAACGAACAAATACACATGTGATTGCATCAGCTGCCTATCCTGTACTGGATCAAAATGGAATGCTATTACCAAGTCGGTTGCAACCTGAAGAATCTATAGAAAATGATGAAAATGATCCCGTTAAAATATTGCAACGTGAAGAAGATATCCTGACACGTGATTAATTTTTATGCACTATCAGAATTCTTAT
The DNA here is from genome assembly GCA_946699565.1 of uncultured Commensalibacter sp. Taxonomy (GTDB): domain Bacteria; phylum Pseudomonadota; class Alphaproteobacteria; order Acetobacterales; family Acetobacteraceae; genus Commensalibacter. The sequence continues at coordinate 88,771 of CAMPDW010000005.1, forward strand.
AATAGGATGAATGAATAAATAAATATTTCTTCAATCAACTAAAATTGATGATATATTTGGAACCATAGTCAGTAAAAATAAATTATTTTCATGTGTCCATTTGTAAGAATAATAATTTAATCAAACGTAATGATTTAAAATCTTATTGAAAGAAATGAGTTAAACAAGTGCTTAATTCAATGAACTGGGTTGATCTCGTTTGTCTTTGCGTTATGATCCTAGGAGGTTTATCAGGGTTGACACGAGGATTTACCCGTGAATGTATAGGTTTATTTGGATGGGTTATTGCTGCCAGCCTTGCAAATCGTTGGTATCCTGAAGTTTCTCCTAAATTACAGCCCTACGTTAATTCTGAAAATCTGGCGAATATTTTATCTTTTATTCTCATATTTATACTTGTCTGTATTGTTATTAACGCACTTGCAAATATTGTCGTTGGTCAAAATTCAACCCGATTTTCCATACTAGGACGATTGGACAGAATTCTCGGTGCTATTTGTGGAAGTATTAAAGGATATGCGGGATTGGCAATTCTTTATCTAATTGGTGGAATTATTTTTCCATCTGCACTATGGCCAGAGCCTCTTCAAGAAAGCCAAGTCGTTCCTTATATATATAAAGGAGCTGAAACAATTAACAATCTTCTCCCTAGCTCTATGCAACATGATGTTGTTGTTCCCCAAACAAAAGAACCAAAAACTATAATACCTAATGATAACAAACTTGATAATGATCCATCAGCGATTCACCCAGAAGGATAAAATCCATACCTTTATCCTTTTCAATTTTTTTCAATTTTAACCTCAATTTACAATCTTATCTTTATAATTACTCTGGAATAAAAATGAATACTTCAAACGGATCAATTCCTTCTCCATTAACAGACAATTATCTTCTGAATAATGATGATAAATTGCGTGAAGAATGTGGAGTTATCGGTGTTTGGACTATCCAAGATGCAGCTTCTTTAACTGCTCTTGGCCTACATGCCTTGCAGCATCGTGGACAAGAGGCCACTGGAATTGTCACTTTTGATGGAAAAAATTTCCATACTCATCGTGGATTGGGACTGGTCGGAGAAGTTTTTGCCGATCCACAAGTTATTAATAAATTACCTGGTGGAATAGCAATCGGTCACAATCGTTATGCGACAACAGGTGCAACGCAAATCCGCAATGTACAACCATTATATGGAGATTTTGAGTTTGGCGGTTTTGCCGTTGCTCATAATGGAAACTTAACCAATGCACAACTTTTAAAGAAATCTTTGGTTAGAAGAGGCTGTTTATTTCAATCCAGCACAGATAGTGAAGTTTTTATTCATTTAATCGCAATCTCTCTTTATAGCAATGTCATTGACCGCTTTATTGATGCCCTGAAACAGGTTCAAGGTGCCTATTCCCTTGTTGCTCTTTCAAAAGACATGCTTATTGCAGCACGTGATCCATTGGGGGTTAGACCCTTGATCTTGGGTAAGCTTACCCAAAATAAAGAAAAAAAATGTTGGGTTATTGCAAGTGAAACATGTGCACTATCAAGTATGGGTGCAGAATTTGTCCGTGATATTGAACCAGGAGAAGTTATCATTGTAAATGATAATGGCATCCGTTCAATCAAACCTTTTCAGACAATATCTCATCGTTTCTGTATTTTCGAATATGTTTATTTCGCACGCCCAGATTCTGTTATTGAAAATAAATCTGTATATATAGCACGTCAAAAAATTGGAGCACAACTCGCTTTTGAAAACCCAGTAGATGCGGATATTGTTGTCCCTGTTCCTGATTCAGGTGTTCCCGCTGCTTTAGGCTATGCAAAGGCCAGCAATATTCCTTTTGAGTTGGGAATCATTCGAAGTCATTACATTGGAAGAACTTTTATTGAACCAACCGACCAAATACGCAATTTGGGTGTGAAGTTAAAACATTCAACAAATCAGGCCGTTTTAAAAAATAGGCGCATTATCTTAATTGATGATTCTATCGTAAGAGGTACGACATCAAGAAAAATTGTTGAGATGGTAAGAGCTGCAGGAGCTTCTGAAGTGCATTTAAGAATTGCTTCTCCTCCCACACGTTATTCTTGTTATTATGGAATTGATACTCCATCACAAGAAAAACTTTTAGCCCACACACACGATATCGACGAAATGTGCAAATTGATCGGAGCCAATTCTTTAGGGTTTATTTCCTGTAATGGGTTATATAAAGCACTTGAGGAAAAAGAACGTAATGATCAAAAACCGCAATATTGTGATGCTTGCTTTACTGGGGACTACCCAATCTTGCTTACCGATCATGATATGAATTTAATTCAAAATAAGACTTAATGTTGTAAGTGGCCACAATATCCAACTTTCCACCATTAAAGAATAAAATAGCTTTCATTACAGGTGCAAGTCGTGGCATTGGCCAAGCTTGTGCCATCGCATTAGCACGAGCTGGTGCTCATTGCATCCTTAGTGCACGTACCAAAAGTGGGTTACTTCAAACAGATAATTTAATTCGTCAAGTTGGACAGACATCAACCTTATTTCCTTTTGATCTTCAACCAAAAAATCCATTTGATAATACTATTGATTTAATTGGACCCTCTATTGCTCAACAATTTCAACGGCTTGATATCTTTATTCACGCGGCATTTCACTACGTTCCTCTTACCCCTGTTACTCAAATTACAGATAAAGAATGGTCTAAAAATCTTTCAATTAATTTAACAGGCTGCATGAAGCTAATTAGAACCCTATCACCTTTATTATGTGCAACTCCTAATTCTTATGCATTTTTTTTACAAAATTTAGTAGAACCCGAACCTTTCTGGGGTCTAGTTAGCAGTATCCAATCAGCCATCCATAATCTTGTTCAATGTTGGGCAAAAGAAATTCAACATCTTTCAACTGTTCAAGTACAAACGATTACCTTGCCACCAACAGATACAAACTTAAGACGATTTTTTTTTCCAGCTGAAAACAAAGAAAAGCTCAATTCACCTGAAGAAACTACAAAATTAATCCTTGCATTAATTTTAAAAAATTAAAATTGTACAATCAATAATCTAATCAACAATTATTGATCGAATTTATTAATTTTATTGATTTATTTTTCAAAATTTCATATAATGACCAATCTAACCATTTAATCTGAAAAGTTTACTTATGAATTCATAAAAATAATACCTTATTAGAAAGGAGGGAAGAAGCATGTTAAAATTTAATCGTTTCTTCTATGGTATCATCTTTAGCAGCATAATTACATGGACAATATATATATTAACCGTTGACTTTTATGCTCTTACCCTCTTGTCCTATGGCCCTCAATCCATGACCAATGGTCCGATACCTGTGAAATGGATTCAATTTTTCTCTTTAATTCCTATTAATTTTTTAACACTAGTTATTTTAATTTTTGCAATTTTTCTAAGTAAATTGAAATGCCAAAAGCTTTTTGATTAAATTATTTTAATTTTAAAATTTTATTTTGTTAAATAATTTTCAAAGATTAAATAGATCCTTAATTATATAATTAAGGATCTATTTAATCTTATATTAGATAAAAATCTACATTTACTTCAAACTTCAAATTAATGTTTCCAATTATGAAATACTTTCTTATTTATGAAAATCATTCTAATTTAAAAACAGAAGAACAATTTTTTCAAAAAAATCTACACTTACTCAATAAATTAAATATAATTCATCCTCTCCAAACCAACCATAAAATAAGACAAGAATTAATTGAAAAAAATTGGATTACCAATAAAAACCAATATAAATTATATGATTTGGAACTTGCAAAAATCCATTTAAATTTATGGGAAAATGCCATTCAAAATCAAAATTCCATTACAGTAATACGCTCAAATAGTGTTACGCATCCAAATTTTTTAAAGTTTCAAGAAATAATTTTAAATCAAATTAACACTTATGATCTAATCATATGGGGATATAATCTTAACAATCCTATAACAGTACAAACACATTCTTCATTTCCCAGAATTTTTTATACTTTTCCAGGAAATGAAATTAAAGAAGATTCAAAAACAAATAATGATCTTGTTGATCACAATCTTTTTCAATCCAATCCCATTGATCCTCAAATAGTTCGTCTCTTTGAATTTACAAGCTTAGATTGCTATTCATTATCCTATCAAGGCGCTCAAAAATTATTAAAACTGGCAATTCCATTTGGAGAAGAGGATTATCTAACTCAAGAAGCTTCTCTATATGGTTCTAATTTCTATGTTTTAAATCCTATTGCTAGCTACCCAAATATTACATTTGATATTGAAATTAATCGGCATCTTGAAACCTTAAAAGCTTATACATCTATTCCACCACTGGCTGTATTGTCGTAAATCAATATGTTTCTATTTGTCAGTTTAATAGCATAAAAAATTTTTTTTGGTTGATCTCTTCTTTCATCCAATTTACGATTATTAGAACATATTATCTTAATTATACATTTCCAACTGTATAATTTCATCGATTTTTATATAATTAAAGGTTTATTATGGATATTAAACATTATATGCTTCAACGCTTTACTGCAAAAAAATATAACCCAGCAAAAAAGATTCCTGAACCTATTATAAATCAACTCGTTGATTTATTACGCTATACTCCCACTTCAATTAATTCCCAACCTTATCATTTTATTATCGCCTCAACGGAAGAAGGAAAGCAACGTGTTGCCATTTCCATGAATAAGGAAGGATTGATTTATAATAAAAACAAAGTTGATCAAGCTTCTCATACGATTGTTATTTGTTCTAAAACAGATATGGATGAAGCGTATATACGCAAATTAATTGATCAAGAATATCATGATGGCCGTCACAATCCCAACATGACCAAGGAAGAACTAATTAATTTATATATAGATTATATGAATCTTCATAAAATAGAACATCTTGATTTACAAGCTTGGATGGCCAAACAATGTTATATTGCTTTAGGAAATTTATTATTAGGAGCATCCCTTGCTAATATTGACGCAAGCCCAATTGAAGGATTTGATCCAAAAATTCTTGATGCACAATTTAATCTTAAAGAAAAAGGATTTACAAGCGTATTAGTTATTACCTTAGGTTATCATACCGAGGATGACTATAATGCTAAACAACCTAAATCTCGTTTTTCTAAAGAAGAACTTTTTACATTTTGTTAATTAACAAATAATCTATATTAAATAACTTTTTTAAAAAGAGAGGTATTGATAATTCACCTTTTTGAATCTTGGACAATTGATTCTTTAGCATTGGAAAACCGTATTATCATACCTCTCTTATGACAATATAGTTGCTGATAAAGATAAAATGACCGATTGGCAACGTATTCATATAGGAAATATGTTGACCTCAGGTGCAGGTCTTTTTATTATTGAAGCAACTGTCATATCACCAGAAGGACGTATCTCTCCTTATTGTGTTGAATTATGGTCTGAAGAGACAAAACAAGCGTTGGCAGATGTATTAACTTCTGTACGACGTTATTCTTCCGTGCCAATTGCTATCCAGCTTGCTCATGTGGGTCACAAAGCTTCAACCTATATTCTCTGGAAAATTCACAATCAAGGTAAACGCCCTATTTTACCTTCTGATCCATTGGGCTGACAAACCATAGCTTTTTCACCCATACCATTTTTTTTCTAATACAAAAGCACCTAAACCAATGACGCTTGAGGATATTCATAAAACAACTCAAGATTTCGCTGACGCTGCGAAAAGAGCAAAATCAATCGGCATAGATGCAATCAAAATTCATATGGCTCATGGTATTTACTACATAAATTTCTTTCTCCATTTTCTAATCATCGATCAGATCAATATGGACGCACATTAAAAAACCGTATGCGTTTTCCTTTAGAGGTCTATCAAGCTGTTAAAAATGCGGTATCAAATACAACACCTGTATGGGTTAGAAACTCTGCTACTGATTGGGCTGATGACGGTTGGAATCTTGAGGAGTCTATCCTATTTTGTAAAGAATTAAAAAATTGGGATGTCCAATCATTCATGTTTCAACAGCAGCTCTAACGTTGACACAGAAGATTCCTGCAGGACCAGGTTTTCAAGTTCCTTTTGCACAAGTAATCCATCAACAGGTTCAAATTCCAACCATTGCGGTCGGTTTAATTTCCGAACCATTACAAGCTAAAACTATTCTGGCCAGTCATCAGGCAAATGCTATTGCAATAGGAAGAGCCATCATGCATAATCCTCACTAGCCTTGGATCGCCGCCGAACAGTTAAATCGTCAAATAACTACTATACCTCAATATTTTCGTGCTACGACAAAAACAAAATTACAAATTTTCAAATTAAATCAATCTTAATCAAGATAAATTAACTATTTGATGGCCTGATTAACATACAAGAAGTAAGCTTCCGACATGCATTTTGAGCCGCATTCTGACTTAAACCCGTGACACGTGCACGGTAAATTGTAATTTTTCCTTTTTGGACTGATTGAACCTGTTGTTTCCCTGCTAACAATGACGCTCTATTTTTAGCTATGCTTACAGCACTTTGAGCTTGGCTTGAAGAAGCAAAAGCACCAACTTGAATTCCCCAATTTCCAGATGAAACTTCTCGTAACTTTTTCACATTATTATTTTTTACGCGATTAAAATTTACCGATCCTTCAGCTACGGGAAATTGATATGAAATAGGTCTGTAATATGATTTTTGGATGCTTCTTGGTGTAACCGTGGGTACAGAAGCAACCTGAACATGCTGATGTTGTTCTAAGACTCGTGCTGGCGTAGGTTGGTAACCTCTCGCCATCCAAGCAGATTTTACATCTTGTCGCGTTACAATAACTGGTGCTACTTCTGTATTTGAAGAATGTGCATTGAAACTCCGCCATTTAATAGGATAAACACGACTTGATGATGAATATTGAGGTTGCGACACTGGAACGGCCATCGCTACTTGCGCGACATTTTCTGCACCTTGTAAACTTTGTCGGTTTAAACTATCCGTCATAGCAGAACTTGTCCCGTTTAAACTTGCCTGATTAAGTGTATCTGTAGTTTGACGGCTTGCCCATGCTTGTTGAACTGCCTGCGCTTGAGGGGATAAAATAATATTATGTGAACCTGGCTGAGCTGCTAAAGCATATTGACTTGCATTAATACCCATACCATTTTCATGGCTTTCCACCAGTAAATCGGCTTGAGATTGTCGATTAGGTTTTATTCCTTGAATTTGTGGACCAATTGAAGCAACATAACGACGTGTTTCCAAAGGCAACGTACGATTTCTTGTTAAAAAATCATCCAATCTACCTGGACCACCATTATAGGCGGCCAAAAATCCAGGAGAACCATAAATATCATACATTTGTCGAATATAAGCCGTCCCTGCCATAATATTATCATGAGGATCATAAGCATCATCCCCAAGATTATAAGCAATTTTCATTTCATCATAAGTAGGTGGCATCAATTGCATCAGCCCCATTGCACCAGGACCTGATGTTACAAGTTGTCCATTATGATATAGATTACCACCAGATTCTTGCTGCATAACAGCCCTAATCCATTCTTCAGGCACATCAAATTTTGCAGATGCCTCACGAATATAGGGTCCCCATGGATCTTCTGGAGGACCAGGTGGGGTATAATAAGAACGAGCATTAGCTTTATAATGTGCAACTTCTTGTGCAATTGGAATTTGCTGTTGATGAGGTACATTCGAAGCACATGCAGCTAACATGACTACAAAACATCCGACAGTACCAAACTGAAATAGCAAATAATATAAAGATCTATCGCCTTTGTATTTTACTTTATCTCGCCTAGAAATCTTGTTGTTAAACAAAATAGAGTTGAGTCCTTTGTAAGAAACCTTTGATTTCGTCATTATACCCTCACCCTATATCCCTACTCAAAAAAATTTTATCGAGAAAATAATAATATCTGTTAATTATCATGATAATGCAAAACGTTTTTTATCTTGCGTATATTATAGGTAACCACGTTAAAACTTCTTTACAAGATCTACATTATAAAGCATTTTTTTACAATAGATATAAAAAAATAGCAAAATAATTTAATGCTTTTGTTTAGCATTATTTTATATTGAAGATTTCATTGTATACATTATGTGTATTATGATAAAGCTTAATTAAGTTTTTCAGATTTTATTCTCTAATCTTGATAATTGAATCACTATAATGTCCCTACAAATACGGATCAATAATCATAGTCTTTATAATCGCCATCTTCAATGTCTAGCTGATGTAATTGAAAGCTATAAATTATGGAATCTTGCCTGTTCTATGGCATGGTTGGATATCAAATTACGTTATAAAGGATCTTTATTGGGTCCCTTTTGGATGACATCTACTTCTGCCGTTATGATTGTAGCAGTAGGAGTTATTTATGGTTCTTTATTTAAAATAAACACACAAGTTTATCTTCCCTATTTATCAATATCCTTTATTCTATGGCAAAATGCTATTTCTTCTATGATTGTAGATTCCTGCCAGTGTTTCCTTCAAACAGATACCTTTATTCGTTCATTGAAATTACCTTTTTTTTTACAGGCAATTCGTACCGTTATACGTAATTGTATTATGACCGCTTTAAATAGCATTATACCTTTTGTTGTTTTCATTTATTACCATAGATGGCCTGGTTCAATTATTTTATTGACTATCCCCGGTATATGTTTATGGATTATCAATAGTCATGCAATTTGCCTCTTACTGGGAAGTGTTTGCACAAGATTTCGTGATATTCCGCAAATTATTAATAGTTTTATCCAAATTATTTATTATATAACTCCTATTATGTGGATGCCTTCGCAAATTCAAAATCACAAAACTTTACTTTTAACCAATCCAATCTATTGCACTATACAACTAATCCAGGGCCCAATCCTCGGAGAACATCTTTCAATCTATGTAATTACAGGCGCTATATTATATAGTTTTATTCTATGGATTATTGCCTGGGTGACATTTTTACGATCAAGATCTAGACTTGCATTTTGGATATAAAATTTTATTCAATTTATATATATAAGGTCATTAAAGATGAAAATTAAAGAAAATTGTTCTATTTTTTCAATTCGCCCATCAGGTGTATTAAAAAGTTCCGTTTCAAATCTCCAACGTACACGCACTCCTTTAACACTTGCTTTTGATAACCAGAATTTAAAAGTTTTAAGTAAAGCCATAGATTCACTCAATACAAATCAAGATGATATATTAAAAAATATTCCGCCAGGAATGATCTTTTTTTCTGTTCTTGAAGATGCTTATTTTATAATCAAAGATGGATATGACGGCATCATTCTTACAAAAGACCATGCTTTGATTAAAGAAAGCCTTTGTTACAGTAAAAATAAACTTGATTTTGATCTTGATCTTGATCTCAATAAAGCTAAAGAATTAAATGAAGTTTTCATTGCTTTTGATGCAAAATGGATGCGTTATGATCACTGGCTAGGCTATTGTCTTTCAAAATCTCATCTTGCTAGTTTATATACCCCTCTATCCATGCAAATTGCCGTTCCAGAATATAGAGAAAAAAGCTCTTATATATTCAATCCAATTTCTCAACAATTATATCTTGAAAGTCTTGAAAGAACTGAATTAAAAAAACGTGTTACTTTTTTAAAAGATGGAATTTACAAGGCAAAAAAATTAACTTCTTTTCAGCCAAATAGTCACTTACCACAAGATTATTTTAATTTTGGCGATGCTAAACGATTATTCAATATGATCAATAGAAATTATAAATATAATAATGCTTTACCATCCCAATTTATGATCACGGCTAATCATGAAAATGTAAACACATTCGATGAGAATTATAATCGTATTATGACAATCGTTTGTAATGAACTAGACATTCCGATCATTAATTTACAAAAATTAGACTGGAAAACTCAAATTTCTCTTTTTTCTCAAGCTGAATTTATTATTACTCCCCACTGTCCTGAACTAATTAATTTATATTTCTGTCAAGCTGAAACAAAAATATTAGAATTAACTCATTTAGATAAAAATCAATTTTCTATTTCTGCTTGGCCATTCTTAATTGCATCATCAAATAATATGAATTATAGTTTTATTGACGATTCTTCCTACAATCTTGATATTAATAACCCAAATCAGACGATAAATTTCTTAAAACAAGCTATTCTTAAACTAAGGATCCTTTAAAAATCAATGAATTCTGAGAAAAAAAGCTTTATTCAATTAGAAAATTTATCCTTACAATTCCCCCTTTATCATAGTAATCATCGATCATTAAAAAAAACTTTATTTTCTAAAGCGGAAAAATTTATTACCAGAAAAGAATCAAAGCCCCAACGAACCGGGGCTGAAATTATTTATGACGATGCAAATCGTATTTATATTCAAGCTTTACGTGATATTAATTTATCCATTCCATCTGGTGAGCGTATTGGATTAATAGGACATAACGGTGCAGGAAAATCGACGCTTCTTCGTGCAATAACGGGTATATATGAACCTAATACTGGAAAAATTATTACAAATGGTAATATTGAATCCTTGCTTGATACAAATGCAGGGATGAATCAAATTCTTTCAGGACGTGAAAATATTTATTTAAGAGGTAAACGATTAAAATTAAATAATAATCAAATTTGCATTCTTGAAAAAGATGTTGAAGATTTTGCACAATTAAACGAATTTCTTGATTTACCCATAAAAACATATTCAGCAGGTATGATGATGCGTTTAAGTTTTGGACTAGCAACGTCCATAACACCCAATATTTTATTAATGGACGAGTGGTTTATGGCAGGGGATAGTAATTTTCAATCTAAAGCCAGAAATAGACTTGCATCTGTTATTAATAAAGCTGAAATTGTTGTTTTAACAACCCATAACTTATCGATCATCAAACAATGGTGTACAAGAGTAGTCTGGCTAAAAGCGGGTAGAATTTTTGCAGATGGGAAAGTCGATGATATTGTTAATCGGTATGAACAAGCTATGCACGAAAATCCTTTTTGAACTATAAGGAATAATTTTATTTTATCTATTGAATTATCATCATAATCATCGCATGATCAGATAATCAATAATATTATAAAATTATAATAAAATGACCATCAATTCGAGCCAAGAACCTACTCAACAAGAACAGCTATACTCTCTTATTCAAATGGTTATTCTTTTGACTGTAGGCGTAATCGCAATCTGGTTAATAGGCGATTTGCTAATGATTGTTTTTGCGGCAACATTAACAGCTATTATTTTAAAAGGATTGGCAACCATTGTACGCAAACATACACGCCTCCCTCATTGGTTAGCTCTAACATTAGTGCTTATACTCATTATTAGTATTATAAGTGCCGTAGTTTTAACAAGTGGTCCTCAAATTAATGAACAAATCATTAAATTGAAACATGCGCTAGGTACTCAAGTCGGTACATTCAGAGACCGATTACATAATAATCCTCTTGGGGATATGATTATGAATTACCTTCCTAACTCCATAGGGGGATCAAGCAATACACATTATTCAATCGGGTCCAGAATTGCAGGTTCAATGACGGGTTTCATTACCTCTGTTTTTGGCGTTATTGGCACTATTTTCGTTATTTTTATCGCTGGTCTCTATTTTGCCGTTTCCCCAGATTTATATGGAAATGGTTTATTAAGATTATTTCCCAGCCGTCAACGTCCAAAAATTCGTAAATTATTAATGGTAGGTGGACATACCTTATGGTCATGGACCGCCGGTCAATCTCTTGATATGCTTGTTGTAGGCATATGTTCTTTTATTGGTTTAAGCATTATTGGAGTTCCGCTTGCATTAGCTTTAGGTTTCGTAGCCGGTATGGCTAATTTTATACCCTATATCGGTGCAATTATTGGTGCTGTTCCAGCCGTACTAATAGGTTTCTCACAAGGAAATAAAGAAGGCATATTTGTTATTGTTCTTTATTGTATTATTCAGTTTCTTGAAGGGAATGTTTTATCCCCTCTAATTCAAAGACATACCGTTAAAATGCCCCCTGCCATTACAATTCTTTCCCAAACTGTATTTGGAACAATTTTAGGGATGCCAGGTCTAATTCTAGCATCACCTCTAACTGCAGCAATTCTAGCCATCATGGATTCCAGCACGCCAAAACTTAAACCTGAAGAAGAATTACCCCCTGTTGATTAAGATTAAAACTTTTATTTATATTAACAATAGTTAAATAAAAATATAACATTAAATAATTTATTTAATGTTATATTTTCTTAAATCAATTCTTTACATCTAAATATTATTAATATGAATAAATAATTATATATTTTATTTAAATATGGTATAATTGTTAATTAGTAATAATAATTCTTTTATTTAAGGAAATGATTATGAAGAATAAACACGATACTCTTAAAATACATAATATTGATAAAGAAGTCGTAAGGATCGCCCTTGGAACTTGGGCAATAGGTGGATCATCATGGGGTGGACCAGATGATAATAATGCTATCAAAACCATTCATGCAGCCTTAGATAATGGTATTAATATGATTGATACAGCTCCTGTTTATGGTTTCGGTCATGCAGAAGAGATCATTGGTAAGGGAATTAAAGGCAAAAGGGACACAATTGTTCTAGCTACAAAAGTTGGATTAAACTGGGATAATTCGGGAAAAATATTCAGGGATTCCAGCTCTCAACGTATACAAAAAGAAATTGAAGATTCATTACGTCGCTTAAATACAGATTACATCGACCTTTATCAAATCCACTGGCCTGATGATAAAACACCCATTAAAGAAACAGCTCAAGCGATGGAAAAATTACGTAAACAGGGAAAAATCAAAGCTATTGGCATCAGTAATTTCTCAACAAAACAAATTGAGGAATTTATTCAATATGCTGATTTATCAGCAATTCAACCACCTTATAATATGTTTGAACGAAGTGTAGAAAATGATATTCTTCCCTGTGCAGAAAAACATAAATTAGCAATACTTTGCTATGGATCAATTTGCCGTGGATTATTAAGCGGTAAAATGAATAAAGATACCAAATTTACTGGAGATGATTTGAGGAAGTCTGACCCTAAATTCCAACCTCCTCTTTTCGAACATTATTTGGCAGCAACCAAAGAATTAGCAGAATATGCTCAAAAAATTTATAATAAAGCCTTATTACCTTTGGCAGTTCGTTGGGTTATTGACCGTTATCCTGGCAATATTGCTTTATGGGGAGCAAGAAAGCCTCAACAAATTAATGGTCTTCAAGACGCATTAGGTTGGCAACTAAACAAAGAAGATTACAAAAAACTTGATGAGATTTTAGCTAAACATATCAAAAAAAATATAGAGCCTTCTTTTATGGCTCCTCCAAGTCGATAATATATATCTACAGAACGCTTCTTTTGTCCTAAATAAAAATGGGCGTTCTTTTTTTGTTAATGTGTGTTTTGTCCTAAATTTAAAATAACAACCCCTATGATGATACATAATATACCTACAATCGAAATATAAGATAATTTCTGATTGTAAACTACCCAACCAATAACACAAATTCCGACAGTTCCTATAGCGGACCAAATTGCATAGGCTATTCCTACAGGAATAACTCGTAAAGCAATCGATAACGAATAAAATGAGATTGCATAACTAAATAATGATAAAATTGTGACCCTTAAATTGGTAAATCCATTCGAAGCTTTTAAGCTACTCGTGGCAACAATTTCAACAAATATCGCTACAGTTAAATAAAAATAAGACATTAACAATCATACCATTTCATTGTATAATTAACTTAATATTTCATTAAGGAAAAGAAAAATGAGCATATTTGTTGCTATGGCTATCATGGATATTATTATTGGTTTTTTACTTATTTTTTTATTAAAAATTATTGGTTCAACTATGAAAACAAAAAAAACTACTCAAGATAAAATATCACAAGATACAGATGAATTTAATAGTTTTTCATGATATCGTTTTCATGGATATTAAATTGAATAGAAATATGGTGATTAATAACTTTTCCAAGAATAGGCGTAATCGTAACTTTAAGTTTAATTTTTTTATAACTATCTGCAATTCTTAACATTGACTGCATAATTTTTATTTCATCTACTGGATCATTAGGTTTTAAAATTATAACTTGAAATAACTGTTGAGAAGATAGTTTATTATTTCCTGTAAAATGAATGGAATCAATAATAGGACAATTTGATTCAACAATTTCTTGATTAGATAATTTATTAATTTGTGAAGTTATTTTTTGAATTTGTTCCGCATGAATTAAAATACTATTAACCAATAAAATAATAATAAGGCTTAATATTAGTAAAGTATAGAGTTTAAATTTTTTAATTAACATTAAGTTAAATTTCCCCTCTTAACAGTTAAATAATTCTAAATCCATCCTTTTAGTTCATTTAAAATCAAGGATTCTAACATCTTAATGGCAATTTCCCCATCATTTAAACAAGGAATATATGTAAACATTTTTCCTCCCTCTTCAAGAAAAAGATTTCTATATTGATAGTTAATCTCTTCAATCGTTTCAAGACAATCAGACATAAATCCAGGTGATATGACAGCTATATTTTTTATTCCTTCCTTAGCAAATTGCTTAATAACATCAATAATATTAGGTTCTAACCATTTATTGGGACCAAAACGAGATTGGTAAACTAAAGGCATTTCCGGTTCTGATTTTTGCATTAGAGAACGTAGAGCTTTAGCAGTTTTTTGACATTCATATTCATAAGGATCACCTTTTTCAATATATGCCTGAGGTAATCCATGAAAGGATAAAAGAATACGTTCAGGCTGTTCAGATAAATTATTCAATGAACTATCAATTTGCTGTTGCAATGCCTTAATATAAGCTGGATGGTCTGCAAAAGAATATGATGTTCGAATAGCAGGTTGCTTCCGACATTTTAATAATAATTTAAAAACCTGATCATTTACACTTGCCGTCGTTGTTGCACTATACTGGGGATATAACGGAAATATATATAAAAAATGATAGTTTTTTTTTAAAAAATAATGAATTTTCTTTTTAATAGTCGGTTTTCCATAACACATTGCCCATTCAATTAAAACTGGCTTATCTTTAAAACGTGATTGTAATTTCTGAACCTGCTGCTCCGTTATTATACTTAAAGGACTTCTATTAACCTGTTTATCCCATATCATTTGATAAGATTTTGCTATACGTAAAGGACGAAACGTTAAAATTATTCCTTGTAAAATTGGTTGCCAAATTAAAGGATTTATTTCCACTACCCTTCTATCTGACAAAAACTCTGATAAATAACACCGAATTGCTCCATAAGATGGGGCATCAGGAGTTCCAAGATTAACAAGTAAAACACCTATTTTCTTTTTATTTTCAACATCTTGCATCATTAAAATCATCCGCTTTAAAATTAGTTCAAAGCTAATTGAACCAGCTTTTTCATTAACGATGAAAAAGGATAAAAAGTTAATTCTTCAAAACTATACCACAATTCATCACGACTTTGAAAAGACAATTCTAATTTTTCCTGCATATTATAAAGGTCAATATGCAAAATAAAATGTGTAAAAATATGTGTAATAGTTCCTTTTTTTACAAAATTACCTTGATAAGCAATTTCTTTCTTAGCTAAATCGAATGAAACAGGTATTAATTCCCATGATGTACTAGGCAATTCCAATGTTCCAGCCAATAATCCTTTCATCGGTCTTTTACGAAATAAAATTTTATTTTCACGATCCTGAATAAATAAAGCTATACCATAACGTATTGGTTTTTCTGTTTTCTCAATTTTTCGAGGTAAAGTTTCCGCTATACATTTTTGAAAACCTAAGCATTGGCTAGATAACGGACATATTAAACAATTAGGATTCTTCGGTTTACATATAGTTGCACCAACATCAAATAAAGCTTGAGCAAAATCCCCAGCCCTTTTTTGAGCTAATGGATGGTGATTTAATTTACTTGCTCTTTCATCTAAATATTTTTTAGCTTTTGGCAATTTTTTCTCAATAGCGAAGATACGTGCTGTCAGCCGTTCCACATTTCCATCTATTGGAACAACAGGAACATTAAAAGCAATTGCTGCAACTGCTGCCGCTGTATAATTTCCTATGCCTGATAATTTTTTTAAGGCTTCAACTGTTTGAGGTAATCCACCTCCATAATTTATAACTTCTCGAGCACATTGATGTAAATTCTGTGCTCTTCTATAATAACCAAGTCCTGTCCATAATGACATCACTGAATCAAGTTCTGCTTTTGCCAAGATATTAAACGTTGGAAAATGTTCAATAAAGCGATAGAAATAAGGAATAACAGTTGCAACTTGCGTTTGTTGCAACATAATTTCGCTTAACAAAACATGATAAGGATTTGGCTTTTCATCATTCTTTGCCCGCCAAGGCAAAATTCTCTGACTATAATCATACCATTGCAACAAAGATTGAGCATCAAAAATTTGCTGTGACATAAAATGACAAATATTCCTAAACAAAATTTTAAACGATATAACATATCACAAACCGAAGAAAAACAACAACGATCAAAGAAAGAACCTATACGTTCATTTTCCATGAATCAGATTGGAGAAACAATTCACCGTCTTACTAAGCAAACTTTCCGTAATAAATCTTTTTCACACAGCCAAATTATAATGAACTGGGTCGATATTATAGGTCCTCATTATGGTTCTGCAACATTTCCTCAGCATATTGCCAATGGAACTTTAACCATAACCTGTCCAAGTACTATAGCAGTAGAACTTCATTATATATCACAACCTCTTATTGAAAAAATCAACCTTTATTGCGGAAAAAAACTTATTACCCGATTAAAATTTATTTACCAGCGCAATACTACTTCTCCTTTGACAAAATCAATAAATCATTCATCATCAATAAAACCAGTTAAAATTCCATCATTGCCACCTAGTCCCCTACAGGCCGCTTTGGCACGATTAGGAGGTCAAATACAAACAAGGAAAAAAGGAAAAAATTAAATCTATGTTTAGCCATCATCAAAAACTTATCGAAAAAGCAAAAGATAAATCCCCGCCTTTTTGTGCTGTATGTTATCCATGTGAAGCTACATCCATTGAATCAGGACTTGATGCTTTTAAACTCGGTTTATTAACCCCAATTTTTGTTGGTCCTACAGAACAAATTCAACTTATCGCTCAGCAATACAACTTAGATCTAGAAAATCATCAAATTATTGAAGCATCCACTGAATCCGAAGCGGCTACTCTTAGCGTCAAGTTAATTCGCGAACAAAAAGCACACTTACTGATGAAAGGTAGCCTGCATACAGATGTGCTTTTAAAAGCCGTTATTAATAAAGAAAGCGGATTAAGAACCGAAAAACGCATAACTCATGTTTTTTTAATGGATGGTCCAAATTGGCATACACCTTTTATGATTACAGATGCAGCTATTAATATCGCTCCAGACCTGATAACAAAAATGCATATTATTCAGAATGCCATTAATTTGCATCATGCATTAGGTTATGGAGTTCCCCGCGTTGCCATACTTTCTGCTGTAGAAATGGTTAATCCCGATATCGCTTCAACCCTTGAAGCTGCAGCTTTATGCAAAATGGCAGACCGAAAACAAATTATTAATGGAATTCTTGATGGTCCCTTAGCTTTGGATAATGCTATCAGTCCTAAAGCTGCTGCAATGAAAGGTCTTGATACACCCGTTACGGGAAAGGCTCAAATTTTAGTCGTGCCTAATTTAGAATCTGGAAATATCTTTTTTAAGTCCCTATCCTTTATAGGTCAAGCCGATAGTGCAGGCATTGTACTTGGTGCCAGAGCTCCTATCATTTTAACCAGCCGTGCCAGTAGTTTGGATAGTCGTCTTGTTTCCTGTGCAATGGCTAAATTATCCCATCACCATAGTTTAAATAAATAATTCAAACTTAATAGGTGGTTTTATAACTGCCTATTAATTTATTTTTCCAATCAAGATATATTTTTATCACTGAATATTTTGGCGAAATTTCTCCACTGATTATCTTTATATTCCGTATTAAAAGAACATAATATAAATAGTGGAATAATATCAATTCCTGATAAAAATAAAAACAACCTCCAAAACAGATTTACCAGTATCATGTAAACATCACGCATAAAGTGATAATAACAATATAAAAATATAAATAACATTACAAAACAATCTAATAAAATCATATTAAAAAAACTATAAAATTATAATAATATTGCTGTTTTACTCTAAAAATAATAAAAAGTTATAATTACCCAAAAGATTTAAAATAATCAAAATTACCAATAAAATGATTATAATACAAAAAAAGAATTAAATTCTCTTTTTATTCTCCGCTTTCAAATTAATATCATTGTCCATCATCATCTAAAATATAACCTTTATTTTCTGAAATTGAATAATAAAATAAAAATCCATTCATCCAAAACCTCAATTTTAAAAAATTCTATTTAAATTTATTCAACTAAAATAATTAATAAAATATTAATGAATTAATAATTATACTTGCTTATTTAGATTTAGCAGATGGTTCACATTTATTCGTTTCGTATTTTGTATCTAAACATATCCATATTAACCAAAAATTCCTATACCAGTCAAACAAATCAAGCACTACCATCCTAAACAATTAACATCATGCAACCGACGAATACCAATAGCTAAAGAAGGAATAAAAAATATAATTTCAAATAATGCACTTATCGCATTATGTAAAACTGTCATTTCATTTTTCGTAAAAATATCCTGCCATTATACTAGCGATAGCAAACGAAGAAAAAATAACAACACATTTCAATAAAACTAGAATTAATGTATAAAGCCAATATTCTTTTCTTTTAGCTCCTTCTGAAAAATTGAAATAATTTTTTTAGACCTTTCCAAAATCATTGAAACACATTGTAATTTGCTTCTACCTGATATAATGCAATTATATTTTGATCCAATTTTTATAAACTGGGGTTTTAAAACTATTCTGACTATGCCAAGCGCAAAAAAAATTAATATAACTTATCCAAAAGCATTAATATCTAAATCAACCTGATCTTCTTTTGAAGGAATACAATTTTCCTTCCATTCAGAGCCTATAAATTTAGCATTGTCCGTTATCTGCAGCAATATATCCTTTATTATCTTGAATAGAGTAATTAAGTAAATTGATCTTGCATAATATTCTTTCTTAAAGAATAAAAATTAAAAAATAAATATTCAAAAAATATTTAAGCATATTATTTAAAACTCAATATATTTGCAAAAAAGAAAGAAATAATTAAGAATTATTACTTGCTTTTATTAGTTAGTTGTAAATACAGAAATCAAAATTCTTTTTTGAACAACACCTTTCTGATATAAAAAATCAAGAAAACGCTGCTCCTTTACTTGATCACAAACCGAAGGATCTTTTGGTACCAAAGCCATAGTTGCGTGCCAAGCCGCACGGTTTAAGTATGTATTTAATTCGGGATGATCTTTGATGGTTTGATTAAAAACTTCTTCTGAATGAGATTTTAAATATTCATTTCCCTCTTTTATAGCCTGCATAAAACGAATAATTTTTGAATTTTTAACTAATTCAGGTCGCGTTATAAAAATCATTTCATCATAAATTGGAATCCCATAATCTTCTGGTTTAAAAAGATTAAATGAATAATGCTTTTGTTCCAAATCTATAACTTCATAATTTCGAGAAGCACCGATAATCGCATCAACTGCCCCTGTCATTAACGCTTGCTCCAACTGAAAATTAACGTTGATAATCTGTAGATCTGACAGTTGAACTGTGGTTTTTTCTAACATTGTTTTTAACACTATATGATCATCCCCAGCAACAGAAACACCGATTTTTTTACCTTTTAAATCCTGCAAAGATTTGACTTTCTTGGAGGTAATCAATGTATTTAAAGGCTGATTTAACAATGAACCAATACGGATTAATGGAATATGATGATCAATCATCATACCTAATTGAATAGGGTATGAAATCGCTATATCCGCTTGTCCCGCAGCAACCAACCTAGGTGGTATTCCTGGATCCGCAGGGGCAATTAGGTCAACTTGAAGATTATATCGTTTAAAAGCTCCACTATATTGAGCAGCCAATAAAGATTCATGACTTGCATTTAAAAACCAGTCTAAAATAACGGTAACTTTACCTTCTGTCTTGGCATATGAATTGGAAAATAAAAGCAAAAAGCAAATTATAATACTTAAAATTTTCATTTATACTTACTTTTAAAAAGCAGAAGTTAACGTTAACATTGTGGCAAATCCTCCACCGATATTATAATACGGGGACGAACCCTTAATTATAGTTCCATTTTTTCCAGTCATATTATGTGCATTAGATGTTGGTGTGCCTATTCCTGATAAATGTTTTTGATCTGTTATATTAATAAAATTAAGTCTTACTTCTGGATATTTTGCAAAAGCTATCTGATCAAAACGATATCCAAGGGCTAAATTACCCGTTGCATAAGACCCCATTGATTCATCATTCATAAAGGTTGCATATTGCTTATCAACCATTTTCATATTCCCATTAGCAAAAAAATGACCATCATCATAAGTCAACCCAATTGCGAATTGCCAAGGAGGACTTCGTACCGCTTTTTTACCTTTGGTAGGTAGATAGTCTCCACATGTTTTAAAATCATTATCCATCGTAGCATTCAAATATTCGCCTGATATATAAGGGCTAAAATGATGCCATGGTTTCAAGCCTATTTCTGCATCTATACCACGTGATGTTTGCCCTCCCGCATTAATAGAAGATCCTATCCAGGCATTGTTTTGTCGCAAAACTGTTTTGACCATACGATTAGTATAATTATAATTGAAAAATGTAATTGAACTAATGAATCGTGAGCCGTTATAACGATAGCCAATCTCCTCCTCGATTGAATATTCTGTTTTTAAATGATTCGTTCCTTTTTTATTTAACTCCCCCGTATTCGGATCATAAGTATCAAATAAGGTTGATTGATGAGGAACAGCAAAATTGGTACTGGCACTGGCAAAAAGTTGATGCTCTTTTGTAAATTGATAAGTTATGCCAATTCTAGGCAATGGTTTAGCAATATTATTACCCGTACGATATTGCAACCCAGGAATGCGATTATATCCAGCCTGCGATAGCATTATTTGTTTAAACCCAACATCAATATGCAATTTATTATGCAGGAAATTCATGCGATCCCCTATAAAAATTGCATTAACTTGCGTAATGATACTTGTATCTCTTGCATATAAGGGTTGACCATCTGGCAAACGAATTGTCTTGCCTTTTCCACCCCATAAATCCCATGGCTTACCCTTTGACGATACTGGGGTAAAACCTTCATTAATCAAATTATCGGAATAATCATACCAATAACCCAAATATAAATAATGATGTTGTAATCGTAGATGTAACTCTGGTATAAAACCTGACCGATAAGTTCGTTGAAACCAATCCCCCATAACCATTCCTTGGCCATTAACTGATCCAGGAATAGTAATACTCCCTTCCACCGGATAACTTCCCTGCCATAATCCTTGTTCAGAAAGCATAGTACCATAGGGCGTATTTCCATAACCATATTGAAAATATGGAGTTACTGTTAATTGTAACTTATCCATTAAAGTAAATTGACCTGGTGTAGCAAGATAAATTTGCTGAAAGGTTTGCTGATATAATTTCCAATAATTACTATTATCTACACCATTAGGATACCAAGTTCCTGTATAATTATTGCTGTTTTTAATCCCATTTTTTTTCCATTCTTGCTTGGTTGGGGTATAATAACTACTCATTAGAGAACGGTTCCAGTTACCAAGTAGGGAAACATGATTATCATTCCCCCATTCCTTGGTAAATTTAAAATCAATATGTTGACGATGATCATAACCAGCCCCACGCCAATTATCCCCATCTGTATAAGAATAGGAAACAAAACCCTTAATACCTGTTTTACCTATTCCTCCCGTATCTAATCGAGCAAAAACTTTACCTGTATGATAAGAACCATATGAAAACTGAGCCATTCCTTCTAAATAATCGGCTGGATTTCGAAATTTAATATTAACAATACCACCTGCCGCATTAAAAACAGGGCTATCCAGATCAGGACTACCTTGTGTCAAACTTACAGATTCCAAATTTTCCATATCAACAAATTGATTAAGATAGCCACCCCCATCAGAAACATCATTTAATGGCATTCCTTCTAATACATATCCAATAGAATCAGAGGTCATTCCCCTTACAGTCATATCAGTTTGTGTCGCCAATCCGAAAGGATCAGAACCTGATACGTTAGCACCCGGTAATAAACTAATCAGATTAAAAACGTTGGATGTAGGGGCTTGTTTATGAATAAAATCTGATGAAACAGTACTAACCGACCGAACCGCTTGTTCGAGCTGAATTAATCCTCCACCAGCTTGTTTCCCAACATACCCATTTGCTGAAGGATATCCACGAAACAAACCTTTAACAATAATTTGTTCATTACTTGAAGACTCTTGACCCACCAATGTCTTATTATTCACATCAGTGGCAGATGAATTTTTTGAATTATTTATCGTTACTGCCCATAAATTATGCTTTAATGTAAATAAAGCGATAGATAATAAACTACAACGTATTATTATAAATATAATTGATTTCAAAATTTTCCTCCCTTCGCTGGCATGATCCAGATCAGGTTCTGCGAGTTTATTCTCAGCCTTTGACAAAAGGCACCCCGGTTATTTAAAAAAATATTTTTTATCTTATTTTCAATTAATTACAAGTTTTTTATTATTTTTTTTCTTCTTGAAGTAAAAAAGGATGGGTAACATCTAAAAAGGCTTTATTCTTTTCTAAAGAATCTGCAATTACTGTCAGACAAGATACTGCTGCAATAACTTCCATACGAATAGCAAGATTTTTTTCATTCTTTTCCCGATCCCTTAATCGTTTGATTACAGCATGACTGATTGCAACCGTCCGTCCATATTTACCGCTAAATTTTGATATACGACGCAAAACAATACGCAATAAGATTTTGATATCTTCTGTAACCACATCATGGTTAATCATGGATTGTAATCGAAGAATATTTAAACCAATCATCATCACTGCAACGGTTCCTTCACTATAAGCATGAATTAATTTTAAATTTGTCTCTACACTCAATTGTCGAACCATATTTACCAATAAGGAAGCCATTTGAAAAAGCCATATTCTTGGGCTTACCTTATATAACAATGATGTATCTGCTAGATTATGCATTTTTTTCAATAACATTTGTCTTAAATGCAAACGAGTTTTAAAAGGACTGTAAGAATAAATAATCCGAAAGGATGCTATGGCAAAAAATATACCCATCAAAAGAGATAGAGTGTTATTAAAAAAAGTTCCCTCATTAAGTCTTACTTGGTTATCTAATTGTAACATATAGGGTAAATAAGCAGCATATGGAGCAGCAACAGGTAAAGTTTTAGGATTGGCAATACCTAAACCACCCAACATTGTAGGAATAAACATCACCATACAAAGGGATTCAAAATTACTTTGCAGGGGAATAAAATAAAGCGTCAGCAAACCTCCCGCTAACAATGCCCAAATTGTTCCTTTAAACCAGCCAAATGTTACTTGTGTAGGATTTTCAAATAAACAAAATCTGGCGCATCCCATTCCCGTAAGGGAAGCCATACTTCCACCCATATCCCACCCCGTTACATACCACATAAAACAGGCAGAAACCATTGCAACAAAAGTCCGCAAACCATTCTTCCAAGCAAGATCAAAATTCAATGGAGCCGATACATGGAACTTAAAATGGTCATTTTTTATAGGATGATTACTCTTATAATATTCTTCTAATGTAATTTCCAACTCACCTAATAATTCACTTAATTTTCGAAACAGAATACGATCATTAAATATAATTTCCTGCTGTCTTTCCCTACTTTCTAGTTTTTCAGCATCAATTTTTTTATAAAAACTATCTGTTATATGCTGTCGACATTCCCACCGCAGCTTATTTAAATAAGCCTGATCTACTGCGAAGCTTTCATCATTTTCAATTGATTGAACAATCCGTTTCAAACAATTTTGTATATTAGGAATAATAATAGCAAATTCTTCCGTAACATTTTTAAAATGATTCATACGAATGGATAAACCCATACTTCGCGCTAAAACCGCGGTTACAGAAAATAAAGCAGCATGTGCATGATCCCCTGTATGATCATTACCGCTCATTTCAATTTGTCTAAATTCAATCGAATTATCGAAACCTATAATTGAAGTTAATAATTCTTGGGAATGCGCCACGATTTTCTTATCTTGAGCCAACATATTCAGAACCTTGTGAATCGTTTCACAAATAGCAAATTTAAGATTTTTATTTAATTCATTTCGTGCATTCTTATCGATATTAACATCAAAAAATCGACCGACGAAACTATCACTCCAAACCCCCAATAAAATATAGGTTGTTCGAGCCATCGCCATCATAAAGGTTCCATGCGGATCACTCGTTGAACTAAATGCAATAATGGCACATGTAAATCCTGCCAAAACCATTGCATAAGCCTTGAAACTCTGTAAACAAGTTCCACACCAAACACAAATAGAAACAAATAAGGTAACTATAATATTAAATAACCATGGCTGCTGAGGAAATAAAGCAACAAAAATAATCGCTGCAATAGCACCAAATACCGTCCCTATTGCTCTCCAATAGGCTTTCGATATCGTTTCCCCACGTGAAGAATTCCTAGCACAAACCCATACTGTCATAGGTGCCCATTTAGGACTGTCCAATTCCAACCATAATGCTATTGCCAAAGCTAGAAAAGAAGCAAAAGTTGTTCTTAAGGCAAAAACAAACCCTGACCAACTTGGGGCATAAATCCAACGATAAGATTCTAAAAAATTTGTTTTAGGCCATATATATTTTTTATACCATGACACAACGTTAGATTCAGACACCTATTCTTTAAAATCCTTAAATTTAAAAAATTCACAAAAAAATGAAATTGTTTTCAACCTATTCTGTTTTTAATTAAAAAGAAAGAAGTTCCTCCACTATTTAGTAATATATGCCGTTTTATAAACGTAAAAAAGATCCATTTTTATCCAAAGCATAGGAAATAATAATCAAAGAGGAAATAGCCGCACTGATTTCAATTCGAATGGCAAGATTTTTTTCATGTATCTCTCTTTCCCTAAAACGAGCAATTGCCCGATGTGCGATGACAACGGTTCTTGCATGTGGTCCATATTTAGCGTGACGACCATCAAATTTCGATATACGTCGTAAAACGACCTTTAAAATATTTTTAATATCTTCTGTCATAATATCATGTGCTGTCATCGCTCTTAATCGAATAATATTTACCCCTATTAAAGTAACAGCCATAGTACCATGACGATAAGTTTGAACTAAGGTTGTATTACGATCTTCCTGAAGCTGACGCATCAATACAACAAAAGCTTCCATAACATAACTTACCCATTCTCTTGGCAAAGTAACACGAAGAGAATTGGCTAAATGATGCATACCATGAAGTAATTTTTGTCTTAATTGAAGCCTTAATTTACGAGGTTGATAAGGAAATACCAGTCGATAAGCCGTAAAAGCAAAGAAGCCACTCATAAAAATAGCCATGGAATCATTGAAAAAAGTTACTTCATCCATACGACCTACATTAGTAAAACCCACCATATAACAAAAGAAAAACATACATGCTGAAGATACGGCAGCATATTTTGGAACAGCCATTGCCAGCCCACCTGCCAAAAATGGGGCTAACAAAACAAAATATAAAATTTCAATATTGGTTATAATCGGTAAAAAAAGAAAATTATATAGAAAACCTAGTGCAATTGCGCAACATGCCCCTTTAAACCACCCTTTACAAGCAAGTGAAGCATTTTCAAAGATACAAAACCGAGCACATCCCATACATAAAAAAGCCAAGAAAAGAGGACCGTAACTCCATCCCGTTATCTCCCATGCTATACAACCAAACGTAATTGCGACAAATGCTCTAATTGCATTCCTCCAAGCGCGTCTAAAATCATACCGATTTTTAATGATAAAACGAAAATGATCCTTTAAATTCATATCACGACTTTTAGAAAATTCTTTTAATGTTACTTCTAATTCGGCCAGGATTTCCCGCAAACTTTGATACAAAATACGGTCATTTAATGTTTTTTCAGAATAATCATTTTGATAATCTTGATTTTTTTGTTGACCACGATAAAAACTATCGGCAATTCTTTGTCGACATTCCCATCTTAATGAATTTAAAGCTGTCAAAGAATCACCAATAGGAACGCCTGATTTTAAATGATTTAAAAGTTCTTGTAAGTAAATCTGAGTAATCGGTAAAATATTGGAAAATTGTAAATCTTTTCCTTTCGTTTGTTTCATTAAAATTGATAGACCAGATGCTTTAATAATCAAACTTAATACTGAAGATAAAACCGCCCTAGCGTGATCTCCTGTATGACCTGTTCCCTGCATTTCTTTTTCACGGAATTCAATGTTATTATTCAAAGATATAATTGAAGCAAGAAAAGTATCTGATTTTTGTACAGCCCAATCATCTCCACGAATCATATTAATAACTGATTTAATAGCCTCCTCAATCGAAAGTTGCAAATCCTCTGTTAATTTTTTATGGGATTGATGATGTAAATTAAGATCAAACAAACGAGCAGTGAAATTTTCAGCTAATATTCCAAGAATAAAATAACTTCCTCTTGCCATTGCAAGCATAAACACTTCATTTAAATCAGGTACAGATCCAAATAAAACAATGGCACAGCTATATCCTGCCATAACCATACCCAAAGCACGGAAATTTCGTGTGCAACTTCCAATCCAACAACAAAAGGAAACCCAAAGGGCCACAGAAATTTCAAAAATAAAAGGTTGCTGAGGGAAACATCCAGCAATGACCAATGCCATAATAATACCGATAATGTTTCCAATAATGATCCAATATGCCTTAGATAATATTTCACCACGCGATGAATTTTGAGCAACAATCCAAACAGCCATAATTGCCCAACGGGGACTATCTAACTCCATCCATAATGCAATGACAAGAACTACATAAGATGCGATGATGGTACGAAGCGCAAAAATTAAAGCTGTTTTTTGAGGTACAAATAACCAATTTAAGGATGGTAAAGTAAAATAACTAAGACGCATCTGAATGCCTGATCTTTAATAAACAGCTTTGAAAAAGGGATATATCAGAGATCAATCTAAATAGCATCAATTAAATGATTCAAATATTCATGATTCTTGCTTAATAATCATTATTAAAGTAAAATAATACGGAAATAAAAAATAAAATTAATACTTGTTAAAAGTATAATATTTCAAAAATTATAAATCTTCATTTAAAAAAACAATTTCCACTTGGTTATATCCATGTTCTAAACAAACTATTAGATTAACAATATTACCCTTTATTGTTCAAAATTAATAATCAAGTTTTATAATCTATATTTAAGTTTTTTTTAAATTAAGCAATCCCTATACATCGCTATACGATAAATTAAAGAAGGTCAAATTTTTTTCTAAAGCATAATGAATAGGAATTAGACAAGCAATTGCTGTTCCAATTTCTAGTCTTTGAGCTAGATTTTTTTCAAGATTTTCCCTTTTTTGTAAACGGCGAATAGCACTTTTAACGATTAATAGTGTTCTTACGTGGTGTCCTCCTTTGAAAAGACTAATTCTGCGGATGACTACACGTAATTGTATTTTAACATCCTCTGGTAAAATATCATGAATCAACATTTTTCTAAGTTCAATAATATTTATACCAATAACCATCACACCTAACGCTCCTTGGTTATAACGACGGATCAAAGCCAGTTCCTTAACAGGATCAAATTGCCTCATTAATGAAACGAACCAATCCGTTGTAATAGCTAACCATCTTCGTGGTTGAGGAATGATTAATAAAGTAGGCAAAGTATGAATATCTTTAATCATTTTTTTTCGTATAGATTTTCTGACCTGTACAGGGGAATAGGGAGCAATATAACGAAAAGAAAAAATTGCTATTGCTGCCACGGCTACGGTCGCAAAAGCAGTATTTAAAAATGTTAATTCATTCATTTTATCTTGATTATCTACAACTAGCATTAATGATAAAAAGATTGTAAAACTCATACCAATACCACGCGTTGGTAGATTATATATAGCAAGACCACCGATAAAAGCTGGTATAAAAAAAGTAGCACATAATAATTCGATTGTATTGGCAGAAGCGATCAGGGTTACATTTAAAATACCACTGACGATCATTGCCAAAACTGTACCCTTTAAAAAGTCCAAGGAGAATTTGTAACTATTTTCAAAAAGACATAGACGTCCACAAATCATACATGAAAAACCTAGTGCATTTGTAAAATTTGGCCAAGCCGTGACTTCCCAAATCAAACAACATAATAGCACAACCAAAAATACGCGTAATCCATTGGACCATGCCAACCTGAAATTATATAAAGGTGGCATCCGAAACGTAAATCTATCATGTTCTGGAGGATTATGGGCCATTTTATATTCTCTTAAAACAACCTCCAATTCACCTAATAATTCACTTAAAGCACGATATAGAATTCTTTGATGTAAAAAAGATTTTTGTCTTGTTGATTGATCTAGATTTTTAGTTGAAGTCGTATCTTGAAAAATATAATTTGAAATAATCTGTCTACACTCCCAGCGCAGAGCAGTTAGTTTTTGCATATGAACCCTAAAATCCATATTTTTATTCAAGAGCTTAATTAAAGATTGAACATAATTTCTGACCTGAGACAATATTTTCTCAAATTCGTTATTTCGCTCCTGAAATTCGCGCATATACAAAACTAAATTTGTTAAACGGGTCAAAACTATAACAATGGAAAACAATGTAGCATGCACATGATCAATCATATGAGCTGTCTTTACCATTTCAGCTTTTCTAAATTCTAATGTGTTTCTAGTTGTGGCAATAGCTGAAAAGGTTTCCCTTACACGATAAACAGCTTGATAATCACCACTCAGGACATCCTTAATAACATTTAAGGCTCCTGTAATCGCCATAAACATATTTTTTTCAATAATAGCTCGTGCTTGCTGCTCTTGATTAAAAGCAAAAATACGTTCGACAAAATCTTGACATAAAACTGCCAAAATAATATACGTTCCTCGAGACATTGCCAACATAAAAACGTTATTGGGATCTGAGCTGGCGGTAAAAGCAATAATTGTACAAGTGTACCCAGCCAATACAACACTGTATGAACTTGAACTGCGAATTAAACTGGCCAAGAAACAACACACACCGATCCAAAAAGCCAAAGTAATTTCACATAAAAAAGGTTTCTGAGGAAATGCCGCAATAATAATTACAGATACAATAACCCCAACAATCGTTCCAACAATACGCCATTTGGATTTGGTTATAGTTTCTCCACGTGAAGTTTGAGAAATAATCCATACTGTCATAACTGCCCATTTCGGACTGTCCATTTCCATCCATAAAGCTACAGTCAGTGCAAGAAACGATGCAATAATGGTTCGAAGCGAAAAGAATATAGCCTCTTTCTTAGGGGCATAAAACCATTTAAAGGATTGTATATTAGGTAAGAGATCGTTCAATTTTAGCCAATTTAATTTTAAACGAATATTTTCCATAAAAACGACCTAATCAACCTTAAATTTATCTAATCAATACTCCTCCTCGAGAGGTATTTATTTAATGTTCCCCACACAATGCAAACGACACATAAAAACAACGGGATAAACCGATGTCCCCATGAAAAAACCGTAAAAGATAAGGCTCCAGGAAGTGCTATTGCTTTTACCCCTTTTATTCCCCAATCAATTTGAGTTAATTTTCTTCCATAAGAATCATAAACAGCAGATATTCCAGTATTTGCTATTCTTACAATTGGAAGACCTTCCTCAACTGCGCGCAATCTTGCCGCTGCAAGATGCTGTCGAGGACCAGCCGAATTTCCATACCACGCATCATTTGTTAAATTCAATAACCATTTTGGTCTATTTTTCGGATTAAGAATTTGACCAGAGAAAATAACTTCATAACATATTAAAGGGGTAAAAGAAGCAATTTTGGGTAAATTTATAGTTACATCTTCTTTTCCTGGGGTTAAAACCTGTCCAGGAACGACATGAAACGGGATATACCAAGGTTGAGATTCACCAAAAGGTACCAACTTTTTTTTATGATAAACTTGATCAATCATACCATCAGGTTGCTTCAAAACAACCATACTATTATATAATTGATCGTTATTTTGCAAAGTTATTGCCCCAATTATTCCATATATAGAATCAGGATTATTTTGCATCATAATTTGTCTGGCAGCATTATCGTACTGAATATTACCTGGAAATGCACTTTCAGGCCAAGCAAAAAGGATTGGACGATCTCGATAAATTTCACGACGGATAGAGACAGCTTGTGCTACCGCTTCTACTGTCAAATCCATGTAGGTCTGAAATATACGTCGTGGATCAGTATTTGCAATTTTATCATCTTCGGCAATATTTCCCTGAACCATAGCAACAATTGGCATTGTATCATCAGCTTTTGGAGGACTTTCTAATAATCTTATTAAACCAAATAATACTAATCCACCCACCGTTCCCGTTATTATCAACCAACCTTTACGTCCATATAAAGGACACAAAACAAGAAAAACCGTCAATAAAGTTAATCCATCAACACCTATTACTGAAACTGATTGAATGAAAATATTTCCAATTATTCCTGGAATTTCCCATGCACTAGCCAAAGGATTCCATGGAAAACCCGTTAGAATTGGATTCCACCAATCTGGTGGTAATAAAATTGCGCGAGACATATCGCATAATGTCCATATTCCCGCGAAAACAATTGTTTTATAACGACATGATGGAAATATAAGATAATATATAAAGGTCGTTATGCCTGTCCAGAAAGCCAATAAAAAAGCACATAACGGAGAAACTATTGGAACAAGCCACCAAAAATCATGAGCTCTTATTAAAATAGCGTTTACAAGCCATAATAAACCTACCATATGCAAGCCAAAACCAAAACAATAGCCCTTTAAAAAAGCACTTTTCAAGGTTTTTGTTCGATCAATTGATTTTAAAAATAATGGAAATGTAAAAAATAAAATTACAACGCAATAAGTTGGTGGGAATGCTACAGCACTTAACCCACCAAGAAAAATAAGATATAAAGCTTCTTGCCATCCATATAAGCGATTAAGCCTATCCAAAAATAAATCCATATTTGTAATCTAATAATAAAATAAATTTTATTATATATAAATTACAATAAATTTTAAAATTCAAGAGCATCCTTTATACGACGCTCATAATAACGATAATATTTATCCGCGATTAATTCTGTTTTCAGAACGATAGCCACATCAATTGTATTAAATTGATAATCAACAACGGCACCATCACCAACATACCCTCCTAATCTCAAATAACCCTTAATTAAAGGAGGTAATTCTGTACGACAACGTGCATAATCAATTTTATGAGGATCAACACGCAACATTTCGACACGTCGCTCAGGCAATGCTTTGACACGTAAGGCAGGCGGGGCTAATTGTGATTGATAAAGATATGTTAAAATTTCTGCATATTTATCTGGATCCGTTCCCGAAAAACTGGCGCAGCCGAAAAGAAGATCAATTTGATAATAAAAAATATACGCTGCCATCCCTTCCCACAATAATTGTAAAGCTGAACGACTACGATAATCAGGATGAACGCATGAACGCCCTACTTCTAATAATTTACCTGGGAAATCAGATAATACTGAAATATCATATTCAGAACAACTATAAAATCCACCAGCCTTATCAGCTTGATCTTTCCTGAGTAATCGATAAGTTCCGACAACACGTTCATGACCAGCAGGTTTATGATAATCTAATACTAAAAGATAATCCGAATATTTATCATAATCATCATAATCTCTCTTCATACGAAGCGTTGCTTCTGATGGTTTAGCCCCCATTTCTTCATAAAACACGTGATAACGTAAAGCCCTTGCGGCATCACGTTCAGCTTCTGTTTCAGCTAACTTCACTCCTAAATTACCTGAACGTAATTCAACAAAATCCTTTTTATGCAGCTCAGAAACTAATAAAGGGGATACTTTTCTATGTTTCTTCATAATAAAATTATATATTCCAATTATAATAACTTAAATTAAAAACTCATCTCATCCATAAATAACTATGTCTTTTTATCAAATAATTATATCTCTTTATCTAATTTAATACGGTGTCCAAACAACTCTAACCGATGCTGAACCAATTTAAAACCTAATTTCTTAGCCATAATTTCAATCATTTTAACATGTTCTGGATCTTCAAATTCTATAACTTTCCCGGTATCAACATCGATCAAATGATAATGAGTTCCTTGTTCAGTAACTTCATAACGTGCACGACCACCACCAAAATCATGTTTTTCTAAAATTCCTTTTTCTTCTAATAATCGCACAGTCCGATAAACTGTTGCTACAGAAATATTACTGTCTAATTTTGATGCACGACGATAAAGTTCTTCAACATCTGGATGGTCATGAGAATGAGAAAGAACATGAGCAATTACACGACGTTGCCCTGTCATTTTCAAACCTTTTTTTATACATAACCGCTCAATATGGGATAAATTATTCATTTTTCCACGTGTCATATAAACCATTCAATTAATACAAAGAAACCTTACAAATACTTACCTAAATTAAAAATCGTTAGAATAATTATTTAATAAATATTATAACTGTAGAATATGACTTTTTTCAACCTATTAATAATTATTTTCGAATTAACAAAAAGATTTTATTTTCATCTTCTTTCACTTTATAAAGTATATCATATATTTTTAATCATTAAAAAAGCATTTTTATTTTTTCCATAATAACTCTTTCTAATAGTATGAATTTGAAAATGAAAAAAATTATATAGGTAATAAGCTTTTTTATTTTCCTCAGCAACTTCCAAAAAAACTTTTTTTACACTTTCTTGTTCCATTCTTTTTAAAAACTGTTTCAAAATATTTTTACCTACTCCTTGATTTTGACAGATAGGATCAACAGCAAAAGTAATAATTTCTGCCTCTTTCAGAATTTGAACATACAAAAGAAAACCCTGAAGACAATTTTCAGAATTTGAATAAAGGCAAACATGATAATATGGCAAAGCCAATAACTGTTTGAAATCTTTCACTTGCCATTGATCATGTTCAGGAAAAGCCATTAAATGTATCAAAGCTAATGGATATTCCAATCCATTTTTATTCGTAATAAATTGAATGGACATAATAAAAGCTTTCAATATTAATTTCATGATGGCATCATTCTTAATCCTTTAGCAGGCAAACTGGCTTTTGGAGGATCAATATATAAGGGATATAATTTATTCGTATTTTTATGATTATTCATATAATTATTTGCAAGTTCTGCTAACATTAATGCATTATTTTCAAGTAAAGATGCCTGAATCCAAGATATTACTGGGGGAATATAAGGTTTAACCATCGAAACAGCCTCACCCGACATAACAAACTCCACCTCTGGCCAAGGAATATTAGGAATATCAAAAGCTTGTACTTTTGTACTTTGATTAGTTTCGATATACACCCTATTTTTTCTGGCCGTACTGATATGCCATATTAATTTTTCTGGATATTGTTTTTCAAGAAATGGAAAAATAGCTTCTCCACGGCGCAAAGCGACTATAGGACAATTCAATCCTGTCTGTAACCCTAAAGCAAAAGCAATTGACGCACGTAATCCCGTAAATGAACCAGGTCCAACAAGAATAGATATGAAATCAATTTGATCGGCTATAACCTGTCCCTTTTGAATAAACTCTTGAAAATAAAGTGGAAAACGTTCAGGCCCACCCCGTTCAAAAGACTTTTTTTCATATAGTATAGAATAATGATCATCTTTATGAACTATAGAAATAAAATTAGGAGATTTTTCAGAGGAAGAGGCTCCATTTATAACTAAAATCGTTTTCTCATTTTTCATTAGATTACAACATCAAACATGCATCATCAAAATTCAGACGTTCATTCCTGTCAGATAATTTTTCTTTATCACCATAACCAAGACAGAGTAGAAAATTAGAATGCCATCCTTGATTTTCAAAAAACAAACTATCCACCAACGTATTATCAAAACCAGATAAAGGAGCGACATCAAGACCCAAAGCACGAGCAGCCATAATCATGTATCCCCCCTGCAATGTAGAATTTCGTAAAGCCGTTTCTTCTGCAAAAGGTATATCCCCAGCATACCATGATTTTAATTCTGTTTGTGGATATAAAGTGGGAAGCTTCTCATAAAATAAGGGGTCATAAGCCACAATAACAACTACAGGGGCAGAAAGTGTAAGATTGATATTCCCCTCAGAAAGAGTGAGTCTTAATTTTTCCTTGCTTCCAGGATGCGTTAAAAAAGCAAAACGGCCAGGTTGACAATTTGCTGATGTTGGCCCCATCTTTACAAGATCATAAAGTTGAAGTAAAAGAGAAGGTTCAACCTTTTTCTCTACCCAGACTTTAGGAGTTCGAGCCAAATTAAATAGATGATCTATTAAATCGGAATATAAAGATTTTGCATTTATTTCTTTTTTAAGGCCATCCATATTATTTACCTAATTTCATTATACTGAACAAATTTATATCTACTTTCAAAAAATCAAATTTCATATTTATATTCTAACTTGTTCAACCGTAATTACTTCAGACAAGTGACGTTGCAATATGACTTCCACACCATGTTTTAGGGTCATAGCTGAAGATGGACAACCCTGACAAGAACCTTGCATTCTTAAATAAACACAACCATCCTTATAACCATAAAATACTATATCCCCACCATCTCTAGCAACAGATGGACGAATTTCAGTATCCAAAATATGTTTAATTTTATTAACAATCGCTTGGTCTTCTGATGCAACTTCCATTTCAATAATATTAGATGATAATGTTTCCTCTAAAACAGGTCTTTTCATCAACATAAAATCCATAATAATGGTACTTAAATCTGATTTAAGGCCATACCAAGAGATATCTTCATCTTTCGTCACAACGATAAAATCATTACCAAAAAAAACCCGATTAACACCCTTAACATCAAATAACGCTAAAGCAAGGGGAGATGATTGTGCATTTTCTTTGTTTGTAAAATCCATGGTTTGATTTGAACTAAGAATTGGGAAACCCATTATAAATTTTAGCGCATTACTATTCGGTGTTTCCTCTGTTTGAATGAGCATTTCCAATATCCTAATTAATCTGTTTTAAATAAAACATGCTTTAACTATTTTCGCTTTTATAAAAAATTTCTATATAAAGCTATAACAAAATAAACAAAGAAATAAAAAGCTTATTTCAATATTATTCATCACTTTTATTATAAAAATTAATTACCTAAACCAATATAAATTCAAAATGCAATTATAACTTTCTTTATCCAAAGTATTATTTTATTCAGTAAGTATTAAATCAGGTTGAAAAAGGAATTCATATTATTCAATATGAATTCCTTTTTCAACTAAGGCACCAACACTATAAAAGCTAAGCAATATAATCTTATTTTGCCTGTAATTTCATCAACCACAAATCAGCAATTTCTTTAATTACACCTTGCTTCTTAATTGATTTTAAGGTTTCAATTGCTTGACTTTTCTGATGAACATAAAGTTCTCCCATAGCATAATGTAACAATGCCTCATCATGATCTTTGAATGACTTTTTCAAAGCTTCTTGCATCAATTCAAACCCTTTTTGATTTTGACCTGCCATAAGTTGATCATAGCCAAAAATCAACAAATCATCACCTTCTAATGCTTTTTTATACACTTCAATTTTTTCAGGTAAAGTTGCTTGATTTTTATTTATAGTATCTTGAATAAAATTTCGTAACTTTACAATTCGCGTTAAATTTTTATCTACACCAACCACTCCTTTTTCATGTCCAAGAGAAATCGTTTTTAAAGCAAAATGCGGCATATTGGCTTGCATTGCCACTTCTGCCATTTCGATATATTCATCACTTGTCTTTATTAAATTCATATTCAAACGTAAATGAAGTATTTCAAGTTTTACAGAAGGTGTTAATCCCTTACTAAATGATAAAGCCGCCATGACATGCGACCAATATTCTGCTTTCGGATAATGGATTGCTAATTGAATATAACTATGACGTAATCCTTCCTGGTCCCCAAGCTTTTCTTGACAATTTGCCATTATCTGCCATTGTGACTCTGATGGAATCTGACCGTTTTTAATTTCCTGATCAATTTGCTTTTGCTGAGCCAGCATTGCCTCTTTATAATTATTATTTAAAAAATAAGATTGAATCAATAAAGTTGTCATATGGGCATTACTGCCACCTGCTAAAAAATATTGTTTGATATAATTTATTGCTTTAGCATATTGTCTGGTTCGATATGCAAGACTGGACTGTGCCATCCGGATTTGAATTTTCTCAGATACTGATGTACGCGACGAATGAATAAGTCTTTCATATCCAACAAAAGCTTCATCAAGATTATTTTGTTTGATTGCCAGAGCAATCTGTAAATGCTCAATAATATTTTTCTCATAAGCAGATGGGTTAAGGATTTTTTGAGCTTCTTTAAGTTCTGCGTTGGCTTGAACTATTTTCCCTTGTTTCATAAATTGTTCAACCTTTTTTAATGAAACAGCCATTTTTGGACTAACAATTTCTTTAGCCTTTATAGGAGCTATCGATAAACTCCCTATTGTTCCTAATAAAGTTGCCATCCATAAATTTCGTAATAATGAAACAGGTTTCATATTTTCTAAATCCTAATTTATTCTAATGCATTATTGTTGATTGGCAATTGTTATCTTTTTTATTCCCAATCGTTGAGCATCTGCCAAAATAATAGCAACATTTTTATAATCAGCTAACCGATTTGGTTTAATAATAACCACAGGCTGATCAGAACTTGCTACAATTTCACGAAAACGATCTTGTAAAGCATTTTCATTGGAAATAGCAGCATCATCAATAGATAAACTATTATCAAAATCAATACCAATTGTCACAGTTTTTAAAGGTTCCACATCGGTTTGGGGACCCCCCCTGCCCAAAGCCAATTGTACAGATTGCGTTTGTAGAGGAATAGTAATAATCAGCATTACCAATAAAACCAGCATCACATCAATTAAAGGAGTAGTATTAATATTAACCATAACCTCTTCTTCTTTATCACTTTGCTGAATTCTAACCCTGCGAATTTGTCTAGAAGGCAGTGAACGCATTATATTTAATCCCTTTTTACTACTCTGATCTGGCTTAATACTCTAATCTTTGGCTATTTCCTAATTGGTTTCGTTATAAAATCAATCCGATTTATGCCAGCTCGCTGACAAGCCTGAATAACCTGACCAACTCTTTCAAATTTTGCCTGCACATCTCCCCATACCTGTATTTGAGGTTGAGGATGTAATGCCACTACTGATGCAAGTTTTTCCTGCAGTGCTGCATCATCAGACAATAATTGTTCATTCCAGTAAATCTTTCCATCTGCTTTAACAACCAAGGCTACATTGCCCACTTTTGTCTGAGTTAGATGACTATTTCGTTCTGGAAGATTGACTTTTACAGCATGTGTTGCAACAGGAATTGTAATTAAAAAAATAATCAACAGCACCAACATAATATCGACCAAAGGGGTCGTATTAATTTCGGAGACAACCTCATCTTCTTTCTCATCAAGATCATTAAAGCCTTCTACACCACGGGAACTACCCAAATTAAAGCTCATGAAACATTCTTTCCTTGTTCAGAAGCTGTAGC
This sequence comes from uncultured Commensalibacter sp., assembly GCA_946699565.1. Lineage (GTDB taxonomy): Bacteria > Pseudomonadota > Alphaproteobacteria > Acetobacterales > Acetobacteraceae > Commensalibacter. The sequence goes on from CAMPDW010000005.1 coordinate 126,626, forward strand.
TATAGTTTTATTGTGTAAATTTCCACCAAGTAACACTGTTTGAATATCAGCTGCAAAATTACGTGTTTGATCCATAATAACTTTATTACGTCGAACTAAAAAATTGTATCCCAAAACAGCGGGAACCGCCGTTGCCAAACCAATTGCTGTCATAATCAAAGCTTCACCAACAGGACCTGCCACTTTATCCAAAGTTGCCTGTCCAGCAATGCTTATAGCGGATAAGGCATGATGAATACCCCAGACAGTTCCAAAAAGTCCAACAAAAGGAGCCGTTGACCCCACAGTTCCCAGAAAAGCCAAACCGCTTTGCAATTTTCCTTGGATTGTATCAAGAGCTCTATGTAATGCCATAGATACCCAACTATATAAATCAATTGTTTCCTGCAATGATCCTTCATAGTGCATTAGTGCATCAATACCATTTTCAGAGATATACCGATAGAAAGAATTTTCCTTCAGTAACTCTGTTCCTTTTTTTAAGGTAGGTTGTTGCCAAAACTGTTTTTCATGAACTTCTTTTCCCGCATATGTAACACGGTTTTGTGCAATAACTTTCATAACAATAATGTACCAGCTTCCCACTGACATTACAGCCAAAATCAATAAGGTTAGACGAGAAACAATATCACCAGCATTCCAAAGTGCTTTTAAACCATAAGGGCTTTCTACTGCTGACAAAGGTAAAGATCTTGATTCACCAGCTGATGACTTTCCTGTTGTATTATCCACAGCAGAAGAAGCTGATGAATCAGTATTACTTACCTGTGAACTTTGAGCTTTTTGCGTGTTAAAAATATTTTGCTTGGGTTGTTGTGCAAAACTGTTATTTGCATTTATTAAACATATCATTCCAAAAAATGTAGCAATTACCGCACTCTTGAAATTTACTGATCGAAATAAATTTTGATCTTTATACATATTTTACACATTTCCTCATTATTTTTTTAATATAAGATATAGCCAAAATTGCCTAATTAATATCGTCAACAAACAAATTTGGTTGCTGATTTGCATTAGCCTTAATAAAAAACATTCCTATTTTTGTTTCACAGTAGACTCATAATATTCTAAATAATTTTTCCCTTTACCTAGATCAAGAATATGCAAATTATTTATCAATTCCCTATGACATCAAAATAAAATTATTTTTTATATTTCAGTATTATTTAACAGTCTCACATACACAATATCAACAATCTTTCAAGGTTTAGTATGTTGAATTAATATATCATATTATTATTTATATCGTTAAAAAAACAAATAAAACCTACTCAAAAAAACTATTAATCTACCCAAGTTCATCTCATAAAGCCTCTAATTTAAAGCTTACTGTCAAAAGGTGATTTTTTTCTCTTACAGGTGTTCCCTTACGTGTTGCAGGACGATAACGAGCAGCATTAACATAACGCAAAGCCTCTGCTTTAAAAGAACTGCCTCCTTTTGATTCAACAACTTTACAACCACTTGTACTCCCATCAGGTTCAATATCACAAGATACGATAATTCTACCCTCTTTACCTGCGGCTAACATATCTGGTGGATATTGCATTTTTACACCATTGATAGGGCGATTACCTGCACTTTTATCAGGCGGTCCATTATCTGGTATATTTGACATTCCTTCACCTTTGGATCCATTCATGCTTCCTTGATTTTGATTTTCAGAAGCAGAACTTTGCATAAGCTGTGCCGCTGGTTTTTTTTCCTTAATTTGTTTCTTAACAATTTTAAGCGGTTTAGGTTGAACTAGTGCTTCTGTATTAATTGGAGGAACTTCAACCTCTGGTGGAGGTGGAACAATCATCTCTGGTGCAGGAGGTTGAAAAACTTGTGCCGACGCAGAAGATGCTGCAGAAGAAACATCCACAACTTTAATTTCCAACGGAGCTGGAACATCCTCTTTTTTATGAGTATGCATTAAAAGCAACAAACCCCATATTCCAAATATATGAAATAAAAGAACAAGAATAAATCCACCAACAGATTCAAAAAGATGACGTTGATTGAGATTAACCATGGATCCCTTTTCCTTTTCTTGTCAATTTATTCATTTTACCACCCTAATTTAAACTTCATCATTTAAGATATTAACAATAAACATTTTATTTCCAAATTCAAGATGCCTGAGCACTTGCTTCTGAACGTGTTGCACTAACCCGTAATGCTAAAGCAGCAACCATAAAATCATCTATATCTCCATCCAACACCGCATCTGGATTCGTTTTTTCAACGTCTGTTCTTAAATCCTTTACCAATTGATATGGTACCATAACATAAGAACGTATTTGATGCCCCCAACCAATATCGGTTTTATTGGCCTCTGTTTGTGCAGCCTCTTCTTCACGTTTTTTTAATTCAAGTTCATATAAACGGGCTTTTAACATTTCCATTGCTGTTGCCCTATTCCGATGTTGAGAACGATCCGTCTGACAAGCAACAATAATACCCGTTGGCACATGTGTAATTCGAATGGCAGATTCCGTTTTATTAATATGTTGTCCACCAGCACCTGATGCACGATAAGTATCAATTTTTAAATCGGATTCATTAACATTAATATCGATTGAATCATCAATCACTGGATAAACCCAAACTGAAGCGAAAGAAGTGTGCCTTCTTTTTGCTGAGTCAAAAGGGGAAATCCGCACCAAACGATGAACCCCAGCCTCAGTCTTTAACCAACCATAAGCATTGATACCACTTATCTGTAAGGTAGCTGATTTGATGCCTGCCTGCTCCCCTTCAGTGCTTTCTATCATCGTTACTTTATAATCATGTTGTTCGGCCCAACGTGTATACATTCTTAAAAGCATTTCTGCCCAATCTTGCGCTTCTGTTCCTCCAGCCCCTGAATTTACTTCCAAATAACAATCATTTCGATCAGCTTCTCCTGAAAGCAAACTTTCCAATTCAAGACGTTTTACTTTCTTTTCCATAGATTGTAATTGCCGCAAGGAATCTTGAACAACCTCTTTATCATTATCTTGTTCCGCTAAAGAAATTAAATCAAGATTTTCTTTACAATCCTGCTCTAACTTTTCAACTTGTTCAATTTGATTTGCAAGATTTGTTCTCTCCTGCATAATTCTTTGCGCATTTTCTACATCGTCCCACAAATTAGGATCTTCTATACGATTATTTAATTCAGCCAACCTTTCTTTAGCATTATCCCAGTCAAAGATACCTCCTCAACAGTTCTAATGACTGCTCTATCGTTTGTTGGAGTGCTTCGCTCTCTGCTGACATATTCATCCTCCATACGTCTTAGATGAAAATAATTATCATTTCAATTAACAATATTGAAAGGAAAAAAACAAGGTAAAACTTAAATAAAATAAAGTTTAATATAAACCACCCATACCAATATCTTCTCCTGCACCTGATGATGAGGATTGATTTGGCTTTTCACCTATTTTCTTTTCTTTACCATTTAAAGATGGAATTTCTGCTTCATTATTACTATTCATAGATTCTTCTGAATCAGGTATATTTTCAGCACCCGTATCTTTAGCCGTCAATTCTCCCGTTGCTGCACCCTTATTAAGATTGATACTAATCCCTGGTGTTTGTCCATCTTTAAAAGCATCGGTTACCATGCCTTTACTCGTATTGTAACTTGCCAAGAAAACCCCTTCTGGTTTATTAAAATCCAATTTTGGACGATCAGCCAAAACAGCTTTCATAAATTCATTCCATACAGGTGCAGCGATTACAGCCCCTGACATCCCTTTTCCTAAAGATTTAGGTTGATCAAAACCAAACCAAACTACTGTAACAACATCAGGTGAAAATCCTGCAAACCATGCATCATTAAAATCTTGACTGGTACCTGTTTTACCAGCTAAAGATCGGTCAATGCCACGAGACGCAGAGAAACCAGTTCCTCGTTTCATAACATCTTTCATCATGGTAATAATCTGATAAGCGCTTTGTGCAGAGACCACACGTTTACGATGGTCAATAAAAAATGGTAATTGATTAGGATCTTCAGGGTGATTGGCTTGTAAAGCGCCTGATCGCCAAATAACAACACCATTACGATCTTGGATATAGTCAATTAAAGTCGGTTTCATAAATAAACCTTCGGAGGCAATACTTGCATAAGCACCGGCATGCCGAATAACTGTTGTCTCAACCGCGCCCAATACAGCCGGCAATACTTTCGGCATTGAATCGACTTCACCCATGGCAATAGCTAAATCTGAAATAGTTGTCATGCCTACTTGTGCAGCTAAACGAATAGTTACCAAGTTTCTTGAATAACGTAACCCATTATGCAATACGGTAGGTCCCCAAAATGTTTTTTCATAATTATTTGGATGCCAACTACCTGCTGAAAATGGGGAATCCATAAAGATTTGTGATGGAGGAATATTTTGTTCCATCCCTGCCAAATAGGCAATGGGTTTAAAAGAGGATCCTGGTTGACGTTGGGCTTGTGTTACGCGATTAAACTGAGATTGTGCAAAAGACCACCCCCCAAACATGGATAAAACTCGACCCGTTTGTACATCAACAGAAATCAAGGCTCCTTCTATTAACGGAATTTGACGCAAACCAACCTTATTATTCTCTGCAAAAGGTTCAATCAAAAGGATATCCCCTGTTTTTAAAGGATGGAAACGTTTTGCCCAACCCATATCTTTATTATCGATAAAAGCCGTTTTATAAATTTTATTTTCTAACCAACCTACTTTTCCAGTTGAACTATTCAATAATACAGCAAGTCGCCAACCATCCAGCATTCCTGCTGGTTTCTTTTGATTTACCAATAAATCTGCCCATTTTTCATTATATCCAACATCAATATGACTTACAGCACCACGCCATCCATGTCGGCGATCATATTTCAATAGAGCCTGTTGCATTAAACGTGTGGCCAAATTTTGGGTTTTTAAATCTAAACTTGTATGAATTTCCAAACCACCCTGCATTGTTTTATCTAAGCCATAACGATCAATTAAATCACGTCTTACTGCCTCGGAAAACCATTGGGTTCCTGCCAAAGGACCACGATGGGTAATGATTTGTGCTATTTGCAAAGGTTCTTTTGCAGCTTTTTGCTGCATTTCTTTAGTAATGGATCCTGTTTCAACCATACGGCTCAAAACAAAATTTCTACGTTCTAACGCTGCATGAGGATGATGGTATAAATCATAATTATAGGGTGATTTTGGTAATCCCCCTAAATAGGCCGCTTCTGCTACTGTTAATTGATCAAGATTTTTATGGAAATAAGCTTGTGCTGCAGCTGCAACGCCATAAGCACCATCACCTAGATAAATTTCATTAAGATAAATCTCTAAAATCTGATCCTTACTTAAAGACTGTTCAATTCGAATGGCTAAAATTGCCTCTTTAATTTTACGCTCTAAATTACGCTTGTTATTTAACAGCATATTCCGTGCAACTTGCTGCGTAATAGTAGAAGCCCCCACCAAACGTTTACCCGTTGATTTTCGAAACATATCCTGAACAATAGCACGCGTAATTGCCAATGGATCAATCCCGCCATGAGTATAAAAATTTTTATCTTCGGTGGCAATAAAAGCATTCTTCACACGATTAGGAATTAAAGCTATAGGCACAAATAATCGGCGTTCAGATGCTAATTCAGCCATCACATGATCATCATTGGAATAAATTCGGCTCATCACTGGAGGAGCGTAATTCTTTAACCCCTCTACGGTTGGCAAATCCTGTGTAGCACGTTCATATCTAATCCAAGCAAAAAAACCTCCACCAGCGAAAATAAAAAGGGAAATACCAGCAATAACACCAATTAGTATCCTCCATATACGAAATCTTGGACGTTGTAGATTAGCACCAAACTGTTTCCGATTAGAATTGGATGAGTCAGAATTTTTAGGAGGCATATAAAAACTCTATATCAATGATGAAGATTGAAGAATAAGTAATTTTATATAACATTTTTAATAATAATGAAAAACAACTATGTTCATATTTCCTAGAAAGGTCAACGCACCCTGCACATTATAAATATAATTTAACGTTTTTTTTCCGCTGATCCCATATTTTTTTTCCTTCCATATCCAAACTTTTCCATTCTTCATCAATTAACTTAATGTTAACAGCCGCTATATTTTCTTCTAAATGACTTACCGAGCTAGTACCAGGGATAGGAATTATAACCTTTGACCGTTTTAATAACCAAGCAAGAGCGATCTGACGGGCAGATGCCTGTTTTTCCTTCATAATTTTTTCTAAAACTGTTCCCTTGAACTCAATTCCTTGATCTAATGGCGCATAAGGAATAAAAGCAATATTATTTTCCTCACAAAAATCAACAATAGCTTCTGATTCTCGATTGGCAATATTATATTTATTCTGAACAGAAACGACTTTGAAAAATTTTGATGCACGCTGTATCATACTTACTGAAACGGCTGATAAACCGATATGTTTAATCAAACCCTCCGCCTGCATCTTAGCAATTGCTTCAAATTGGACTTCAGGGAATGTATCTTCACCAACACGATGAAGTTGCCAAAAACGAATGTGATCTAACTTTAACCTACGCATACTCATTAAAACACATTGACGCAGATAATCTGGACTTCCGATAGGTCTCCAAATATCTGGACCGTGACGCGTATGACCACCTTTAGTGCCAATTAATAAATTTTTAGGATAGGGATAAAGAGCTTCGCATATTAATTCTTCACTGATAAAGGGACCATAACTATCGGCTGTATCGATAAAATTAATTCCTAGTTCAAGGGCACGATAAAGGGTTGCAATAACCTCTTTACGATTTTCAGGTTCACCCCATACACCTTTACCCACAATACGCATAGCCCCAAAAGCCATGCGGTTAATCGTTATTTTATCATCAAATCGAAAAGTTCCTGCTGAAGCTGCATCAACGGCTTGCATTCTTTTCTCCCATTCAAATCATTTCATTTTATTCAAGAATAATTGATTTCGAAAAAAAATACCACCTTTTGATTTATTCTAAAAATTAGAAATAATAAACTATAATGCTATATCATCATAAAACCATAGTTTATCATTTTAAATCTTTATATTCTTTTCATAAAATTTAGTAAAAAATAAAACCAATTATTTAAGATTATCATAATTATTTAATTTTTTTATTTTAAACTGTAATACATTACATATTAATTATAGTTAAATAATAATTAATAAAGAGAATTTTAATGAAAATTTTTCAATATTTTAAATTAGCATCCAATTCTGATCTTGTTCTTGCTACACATAACCAAGGTAAAATTAATGAAATTAAACATCTTCTCTCACCATATAAATTAAACATTTATTCTGCAAAAGAACTAAATTTAGATGAACCTGAAGAAACAGGTAAAACTTTTTATAAAAATGCGAGATTAAAAGCCCTAGCAGCAAGTCAAGCAACAAATAAAATTGCACTTGCTGATGATTCTGGTTTTTGCCTTAATGGATTAAATGGTGATCCAGGAATATTTTCTGCCCGTTGGGCTGGACCTGATAGAAATTATCAAATGGTCATGCAAAAAATACACGACAGACTAAAATTTAAAGATGACAAGTCCTGTTATTTTATTTGCGTATTATCCCTTGCTCTACCAAATGGAAAGACTTGTGAATTTGAAGGAAAAATTGATGGAACATTTGTTTGGCCACCAAGAGGTCAATATGGACATGGATACGACCCTGTTTTCCAACCTCTTCATCAGACATTAACATTTGCAGAAATGACTGAAGCTAAAAAAAACAAAATGAGTCACCGAGCTTTAGCGTTCAAAAAATTTATTCAAAACTGTTTTTGTGATTTACATTAAAAAATTGGGATGAATTATCCCAATTTTTTACTTTTTATCAATATCTCTCTTTGGTAATAAAGCAGGTACAAAACTTAATGTTGCAACTAACGTACATCCCAGAGAAATTAATAATAATAACCCCATGCTTGCAGTTCCTGGATGCTCAGAAGCTGCTAAAGATCCAAAAGCTGTTCCTGTTGTTAAAGCTGAAAATAAAACAGCCCTTGCAGTTGGAGAAGATAAAGGATCGGATAAACCTTCTCGCCAATTCATCACAAAATAAATATTAAATGAAACCCCAACCCCCAATAAAAGTGGTAAAGTAATAATATTTGCAAAATTTAAAGGCTGATGAATCAAAACAATAACAATAATTGTCATTAATCCAGAAATAATTAAAGGCATCAAAACCAAACACATGTCAACCAGACGACGCAAGGCAATAAATATAATAATCGACAACGTAATAATTGCCATCATAGCGGCAATTATAAAAGCATGAACAACCGTTTTTGCACTTTCAATAATATCCACAGAAGTTCCAGCTGCCTCAGGATCTACAGATCTGATCTGTTCGACAAAAGTGGCTATTTGTTTATTATTTAGATTTGTACCCTTTGGATAAATTTCAATTCGATAAAGTCCGTCCTTCGTCCGATATTCATTTGCTAACTCTGCTGGAATATCTGCTAATGTTACTTCTGATGGGTTTAACATGATTTCCAAATGATGCAATTGAAAACCGAGAAAACGAACCAGATCATCATTTATTTTCTGTAAATCCGTATCAGACATTGTAACAATCTTTTCCAATGCCCCACGAATTTTTTCTAATGGATTATCGGCTGATAAATCGTCTTTTATACCATTTAAATTATCCAACATTTTCTGCATAGATTGACGTAGTTCGGCTGCAGAAGGTTTTGGTTTTATTGAGGAATTAACTAATGTATTTAAAAGAATTGAAGCTGCATCCTTGATCATTGGTATTTTAACTTTTTGATCTTCTGGAACAAAAGAACCCAACCAAATCACATTGTGTACTGATGATAATTGTCCAAGCTGATTAACTAACTTTTTTGCCTTTTCAGGTGATTTCGCAATAACATCCGCTGTATAAGGATTAGTATTTGGATCATTCATTAAAAGTTGTAAAGCTTTCATCCCTTCAGAATGTGAATCTTTAGTATGAAATGGATCCGCATCAAATGTTACTTTCTGATCTAATAAAAAGAAAATACCAATAATAGCTATTACTACATATACAGATAAAATATACCAACGATATTGACGAAATTTTTTATCTAACAGTTTTAATCTCGGAAATCCTGCCAAAGCCTCAACAATTTTAGGTTGAAAAAGGGTTAACATTGAAGGCAATAAAGTTAACGTACACACTAAGGCAATAATCATACCTATACCAGCAATCAAACCAAGTTGTTTAACACCAATAAAATTAGTTGGTGTAAAAGCAAGGAATCCTGCTGCTGCTGCAACAGAAGCAGTAAAAATCTGATGACCTGTATCAAAACCTGTTTTGGATAAAGCCATTAATGTGGCTTGCTTTTTATCGATATTATCCGATTGGATATCTTGCCCTCTAAATCGTACCGAAAATTGAATAGCAAAATCAACCGCGATACTAACGAATAAAATAGCAAAAGATACAGAAATAAGATTTAACGTTCCCACCGCAAGAGATGCAAAACCAGTGGTTAGGATTAATCCAATGAACAATACATATAAAATTGAAAAAATAATGCGCCATGTTCGTACAGCTAGAAAGAGCCAACCAGCAACCAATACAAACGAAGTAAAAAGACCAAGAACCATTCCATCCATAACCGTAGAAAATTCTTCATCATTAATTTTTGCATCACCAGTTATATGAATTTGTACATCACCTCTTTGAACATAAGGAATAGAAGCGATTGCCTTTCTCAAGACATTGACCGCCTCACCTGATGGCTGCAGGGATGTTAAATCCATTTTTGGTTTTGCTACAACAATTTGATAACGACCAGCCAGATTGGAAAGCTCACCTGACAGACTTTTTTCCCATGAAAAAGATTCAAACTGTTTTTCTGAAGCTTTTTCTAGCGTTTTTGCAAAACCATTTAATTCATTTTTATATTGGTCTAGATCAACCTGATTTTCTTTAATTCCTTCAACAACCATTCCCAGTATATTGAATAATCCACGAGCTGAAGTATCCGCCGCCAAACTACTTAAAAATGGCTGTGCCCGAATAATAGTTTCTAAGGTTTGATCCAATACAGGAGGATCAAGAAACATTAATCCGTTTTTCATTAAAAAAGGATTATTCTCCGGAGAACTGGCAAAATAAAAATGATCTTTATCTTGGTTTAACTTATTAACAAGGATTTCCGCACTTAATTCACGTTCTTCTGGTATTTTTGCTTCAATAATAGCAACTAGAATTCCCTCCCTATTTGGAAAATTCTCTCCCATCCAATCTGATCGTTGTTTCCAAGGCATTTTCGTTGAAAACATCTTAGTTGTATCCGTCGTAATATCTAACTTTTTACTTGTTATGAAAATAGATGCTACTGCTAAAACGATATAAAATACAAAAACAAACCAAGCATAACGTGAACAAAATTCAACAACTTGTCTAATTAATGCAGAAACCATACTGGCAATACATCCTTTCCGTAAATAACAGAAGCTTTAAAGAACTTTAACTTTATAAATATGTTCTATAATTTAATCGATACAATAGGGGAAAATAAAACTTCCCTTTTAACTAACTAGACAACCATTGATATAACCAAATTTAATTGTATCTTATTAAGATTTATATTAAAAAATTTCATCATGATTCTACACGTTTTTAACATGTTTTATTAAAATATTATTTCCTATCTCGTAAATTCTTCGAATTATTTCAAGTTATAAAACTCATAACTACTTTTTTTAAAGAAAATTTAAATCTCTAAAAAATAAAATTATCTTTCAAACTTTTTTCCTATCATTTTCAAATTTTCATTTATATGAAAATAATAATCGTTATCATTAAAAAGTAAAAAAAATACAACCTAAAATACCCAATTATTTTTTAACTTTAACCAAGTATTTTAAAAGCTGTACAATAAATCAAATTTTTTGTAATAAATCTAAACTTTCAATACAAGCCGCAACTGCTTCACGACCTTTATTTTCTTTATTTTCTTCAGAACGCATCTGAGCCTGTTCTGCCGTATAGGTAGTAAGAACACCAAAACTTATTGGCACTTCTGTAGCCAAGCTAGCCTGCATTAAACCTATCGTTGCACCTAAGCTAATAAATTCAAAATGCGCAGTATCCCCTTTAATGATACATCCTAAACACACTACACCATCATACTTTCCTGACTGAGCGAGTTTTTTGGCAATTAAAGGTAACTCAAATGCGCCAGATGCGTAGAACAAATCTTTATGTTGAAAAGGAATTTGATGCTCTGCCAACCATTCTTGAGCCCCTTGACACAGCCCATTTGTAACAGTTTGATTAAAGCGGCTAACTACAATTGCAATGCGGGGAGGTTTTATAAATGAGAATTTTTCAATTCCTTTTGGGGCTTGTTTAATCATACCTAAATCCTTTTAAATATAATTTAATTTGATGAATTTTTTAAATTTTCTGATAAATGTGACAAAAGATGCCCCATTCGATCCCGTTTTGTTCTTAGATACTGACTATTATAAGGATTAACATCCGTTTCTAGTGCAATACGTCGCCGAATTGTAAAACCCTGTTTTTCAAGCATTTTAACTTTATCGGTATTATTCGTCATCAAATCAAGCGTATGTATACCTAATTTTTTCAGAATAGCACCAGCAACCATCCAGTCACGCATATCTGTTAAAAAACCAAGCCGATGATTAGCTTCAACCGTATCAAGACCTTGCTCCTGCAAGGCATAAGCTTCAATTTTATTAAACAAACCAATACCACGCCCTTCATGCCCGCACAAATAAAGCAAAGCACCGCATTCCGACTCACCAATCTTTTTTAGCGCTTGATGTAATTGAGAACCACAATCACACCTTAACGAACCCAATACATCGCCTGTCAAACATTCTGAATGAAGTCGAATAAGAGGAATTTGTTGACACGAATGGTTAAAAGGAAAATCACCTTTCATTAAGGCTAAATGCTCATTTCCTTTTATATCTACAAAAACTTGTATTTTAAAATCTTCTCCACCATAACAGTTGGGCAACCGAGCAATCGTGCCTGCTTTAACCAAAGATGCGATATTATCAACGTGTTTAGTATCATAATGCTGACGCCAATCTATTATTTCAGCAATAGTTACAATTGGAATATCATATTTTTCCGAAAACTGACGAAGTTCTAACATTCGTGCCATAGTTCCATCCTCTTTGATAATTTCGCAAATTGCAGCCACAGGTTTCAAACCAGCCATTTTTAACAAATCAATAGAACCTTCAGTGTGTCCATCTCTTGATAAAACACCATTAGGATCAGCAATTAATGGAAAAACATGGCCTGGACATATAATATCTTGAGTAGTGACATTATCTTGAACAACAACTTCAAACGTTTTTGCCCGATCCTCAGCTGAAATTCCTGTGGTAATACCTTCTTTAGCTTCGATAGAAATTGTAAACGCGGTTTCATGAGGTGAAGTATTATGTTGCACCATTAAAGGTAATTGAAGTTTTTGAGCTAGCTCACGTTCTAATGGCATACATAATAACCCTTTAGCATGCGTAATCATAAAATTAACGATTTTAGGCGTAACAAATTGTCCTGCTACAACTAAATCACCTTCATTTTCACGTCCTTCATCATCAACCATAAGCACCATACGCCCTTCCTGTAAAGCAATAATGGCACGTTTTAATTGTGAACTGAAAGTTTGATTCATTTTTGAACTATACATAAATTTTCCACATATTTTGCAATAATATCAACTTCAATATTAACAACATCATTTATTTTTAATGAACCAAAACGTGTATGATTCCACGTATAAGGAATAATCATCAAGTCAATCACAAAAACATTTTGTTCTTGATGATTTATTTTATTTTCTTTTATTCCATTAATAGTCAGGCTTACACCATCAATAGAAATAGATCCTTTTTCAACGACATATTTTCGTAAGGAAGAAGGTAAGGAAATATATAATTGATAGGCTTCACCTTTTTTTTCAATTTTACGAATAAAACCCATCTCATCTACATGACCTTGCACAATATGACCAGAAAACCTTGTAGAAGATGTTACAGCACGCTCTAAATTTACTTTTATATTTTCAACTAATAAACCGAGATTGGTACGATGAAGCGTTTCTGAACTTATAAAAAAAGAGGCTTCGTCATTATCTCCTAATGCAGCAACCGTTAAACAAACACCATTTACCGAAATGCTTTCACCAAGCTCTAAATCAGGAATTCCTGTTTGAACCTTGATTTCCATCGCTGGTGCACGTGAATTACGCTGATCATGTTTAACAGCTCGAATAACACCTAAAAATTCTATGATACCAGAGAACATAAAACACCTTTTTTTCTTTTGGAAGAATTAGCAAAACTGGATTGCGATAAAAGTAAACGCGTAGGAAAAGCTTGATGATTAGAAATAAGCTTTACCTGGTCTTCTCCCTTATTCTGTTTTCTAAAAATTAACCATTCATCCCAAAGATGTTTTTGACGAAATGAATGTAATAATTGAGGACCTCCTTCAACCATTCCCCAAAGAACCTTATGTTCATAAAGAAGAAAAGGTAAAGTCTCGATATTTGCACATAGTAGAATTTTAAAATTATTGTTCCTTGCCTTTTCAAAATATTCAAAAGGTATAATTTCTTCTAAAGATTGATCTTTTTTGCTACAAATAATCAAAAGACGTTCTTTTCCAATATGGTCAGAAACATGACGCACAGTAAAAGAAGGCCAATCCTGTTTAATCGTATTAGGGCCAGTAATAATAGCCTCCGTTCCACGGCGTAACTGATGAACCTGATATAAAGAAGTAAACGAGGTAAAGGTCTTGTTTCCTTTAGGTGGAATCATCGAACCTGAAACATTTAATGCCTGTTTAATAGTAATCCAAGCCTTGCGTTCCGTAACAAATTTAGCAAAAGGCGCAATTAAATCATTGCATTTCTCATACCAATATTGGGCCTTTTTACCTGGCAAATCCTTGAGCAAAAAAACTGCTTTTCCATCCTGCTTTATTCTTTCATTTCCTGCACCATATACATTCGGGTTTGGGTCGTTAACTCCAATCCATATTCGATGTACGGGTGTTTTTAATAAAGCTTCAGAGCATGGAGGCGTTAAACCTGTATGATTACAAGGTTCCAAGGTAACAACAACATCATAAATTTTATCCCAACAACCTAATTTTCGACATTGTTGCAAGGCCAAGGCTTCTGCATGTAATTGACCTGCTTGATGATGTGCAGCAACCGTCAGGATTTTACCTTGTCGATCCAAAATAACACATCCAACAGGTGGATTAGGTGCTGTTCGACCAACATAGAATAAAGCTTCTTGAATTGCATATGAAAAAGCATCCGAGATTGCATCAGGTAAATCAACCTCTTCTTTTCTTTTAAAATGTTCAGTTTTTGCATCTGAACTAAAGCGTGCTTGCATTTCTAGTTCCTATTTCTAGACGCACACGCGGGCACTCAATAATCTATCTCCCTTTGCATATCTTACCAAGAGTACAAAAGATAAATTATATCGTTCTTTCCCATCCGGACTATAACCGTCGGCTCTGGATTTACACCAAAATCTGCTAGACCTTATATCAAATAATATAAGCGCTCACGGGCTAAAGAATAAGTTATTCTATTACCGTCGGTGAGGAATTTCACCTCGCCCCAAGAACGTCGTTATTTAATTTTTATATCCATTTTATCGAATTTCCTAAACAGGATAAGAAATTTACTATTTAGATTCAAGTCTTTTTAATAAAAATAACTTATAAACACATTAATTTTATACAGAATTTATTCTCATCTCTATATTCATCTTTATTAAGACATATATTGTGTTTCAGAAACTTTTGTCCATTCTAAATAACGTTTATAGATATATTCATAAGATTCTGATAATTGCTCATTAGGTTTATAAATTTGTGCTATTGGACTCGCCATCTTCTCCTGTGCTTCTAATACTGAAGAATAAACCTTTGCAGCTACTGCACCAAGTATAGCACCCCCCAAAGCACAACATTGCTCGGAATATGAAACCTCTATTTCCCGTTTCATAATGTCTGCACAAACCTGCATGATAATAGGAGATTTCTTGGCTATTCCTCCTATCGCTATAATTGTGTGAATGGGGATATCTTGCTGAATAAAACATTCCATAATTGCCCGTGCTCCACATGCTGTTGAAACGATCAGACTGCCAAAAACCGTAGGGGTATCCGTTGCCAGCGTTAAACCAGAGATTGTTCCTTTCAATCGCTGATTAGCGTAAGGAGTACGTCGACCGTTAAACCAATCAATCGTAGTTGGAAGATATTCCAAATTAGGATTTTTCTGCCATTCTTGAGCCAGATCATTCAATAAATCATGTTCTATCGCTTCAAAACATTTATTATCCTGCTCAGGATGACTTTTTTTATAAAATTGTAAAGACCATGTCAAAAAACGTTGGTACCATGCGAAAATATCACCAAAAGCAGATTGTCCAGCTTCAAAACCTATATATCCAGGAATAATACTTCCATTTACCTGCCCACAAATTCCTTTTATAAATCGACCATGGACTTGTTTCTTTTCAGCCATAAGCATATCGCATGTCGATGTTCCAATAACTTTAACTAAACTATAAGGTTTAACTCCTGCCCCTACAGCCCCGACATGAGAATCAATTGCCCCACCTGAAATAATAACCTTTTCATTTAACCCAAGCTTTTTAGCCCATTCAGGAGTCAATGTTCCCACTGCTATATCTGCTGTATATGTTTCATTGAATAATGGATAAGGCAAATTTGTTACTAAAGAAGGATCTAACTCTTTAAAAAATTCATAAGAAGGTAATCCTCCCCATTGTTCGTTCCAAAGACATTTATGTCCCGCTGCACAACGACCTCTTTTAATTTTATGCGGTTCAATTGTACCTGAAAGCAAAGCAGGAATCCAATCAGAACATTCGATCCATGAAGCTGTAGCCTGTTTCACAGCTTGATCTTGTTTAAATACATGCAATATTTTTGACCAAAACCATTCAGAAGAATATACTCCACCACATCCCTTTAAAAACAAGGCATAACTTTTATTTTCACATAAACGATTAATTTGTTCAGCTTCTTCTATAGCAGTATGATCTTTCCATAGGATAAACATTGCATTAGGGTTATCAGAAAAATCAGGTCTTAATGCTAGAATTTGTCCGCTTTTATCCAAGGGTGCTGGACTTGATCCTGTTGCATCAACTCCTATTGCCACAATCTGGGCCGTTTTATCACCAAGTTGTTTTACAACGGAACGGATAACGATTGTTAAAGATTCTATAAAATCCAAAGGATGTTGACGAAATTGATTCTGAATTGGGTTACAATAAAGTCCTTTTTTCCATCTAGGATAAAAAACCGTATTAGTTGCCAATTCTTTCCCATTTGAACAATCCACTGCTAAAGCTCTTACCGAATCACTTCCGAAATCAAGACCTATTGCAATTTTATGAGACATTAATAGGTTTATCCAATAAAAATAGTTAAAACATAAAACTTTAACTATAATCCCTATTCAATTTATGATTATCAATTTAAATTTAGAATTATCAAAAAAATGTGAATTAAAATATTAAAACGAAATATATTTAATTTTTTTTTTTTCTTGTAATTCATTTAAAAATAAGGCATAGAACTGCTCATATTTATAAAGATGATGCCGGATTAGCACAGTGGTAGTGCAGCGGTTTTGTAAACCGAAGGTCGGGGGTTCAAATCCCTCATCCGGCACCATAAATAAAATCAATGTGTTATTTAATAGTTTGGCACAATTTACAAAATATTTTTTTAAAAATAATGTGTCTTTTTTTATATCTTAAATATATGCACATTACATATATTCGAGCATATAATTTCTAACAATCAATGGCCTGCTGGAAACGGTCTATATTCTTTTGCCAATCTGCCTTACC
>CAMPDW010000006.1 GCA_946699565.1 uncultured Commensalibacter sp.
CCTGACCTTCTGAATGCCATTCAGACGCTCTCCCAACTGAGCTATGGCCCCTTTTAGAAAAAATATATAACGATTAAACCTGTAGATGGCAAGTTAAAAATGGCAACTTTTAATTTTATCAAATAATAAAAAATTCAAATAATATTTCGGATTTCATCAATTATTCAGGTTTGGTCGCAAAAGCAATTGCAAAACGATTCCAAACATTGATAACGTTAATAATAACCGTCAACTCGACAATTTCCTGATCATTAAAATGTTTTCTAATCTGACTGTAAATTTCATTAGAAACATGTTTTTCCGATATAAGTGTCAGTGTTTCCGTCCATAATAAAGCTGCCTGTTCCCGTTCATTAAAATAGGATGTTTCCCGCCAGGCACTGAGGGTCAAGATCCGTTTCAAATTCTCACCTGCAGCTAAGGCATCTTTGGTATGCATATCAATGCAGAAAGCGCAGCCATTAATCTGGGAAACCCTTATTTTTACTAATTCCTGCAATGAAACAGGAAGAATTGACTTTTTTGAAGCCTCTTCCAAATTCGACATGGCCTTCATCATCTCAGGAGCAGCTTTAAAATAATTCAATCGTTTTTCTACCATTTTAAAATTTCCTTTTTAAAATAAATTTTGCTTTCCCATAAAAATAATACTTATTATAAGATATATTTACAATGAATTTTATTCTTGGTTTTTCTAAATCGATTCTAACAATTTTTCATCTGATTTTATAATTAGGGTACAATGAGGTACATGGGGATTAAATTTCAAAAAAAACAATCAAGTACTGAGTACCGGGGATTGTACCTTTTTTTATTTTTCGGTGAATTGTACACAAGGTTAATTTAACAATATCTGGATAACCTAAATTTATTAAATAAATTCAATATTTTAAAAACTGTACACTCTGTTAGAAAAATGGGGTACAATTTTTAAATAACGGGTACCACAGTACTAACAGGATTTATAAATAAATATCAAAAAATTTAAATTTTCTTTTTATTTAATAAAAATGAAAAAGAAAAAAATATTTGGTAATATTTTACCAAGATGAAAAAAGAAAGAAAATAAATGTTAAAATCTGAAAAAAAAATAATGAAAGTTTTACAAGGAGAAAAAATATGGCCACCTCCTTTATGGATGATGCGACAAGCAGGAAGATTTTTACCTGAATTTCGAAAATTAAAGGAACAGGCAGATTTTCTTACCCGCTGTTTAACACCTGATCTTACTGTCGAAATTACTTTACAACCTATAAGACGTTTTGGTTTTGATACAGCTATTCTTTTTTCAGATATTTTAATTTTACCTTGGGCAATGGGACAGAATTTACAATTTGTTGAAGAAAAAGGTCCCATGTTATTTCCTATTCGATCAGAAGAAGATTTAAAAAAACTTCATTCAGAACAAATTAATGAAAATATTAATTCTATTTTAATTACTTTACAAAAATTGAACAAAATACTTAACAGTAATGAATCTATTGGAAAAGCTTTATCTGGATCAGTAACTTTGATGGGATTTACTGGATCGCCTTTTACAGTTGCTTGTTATATGGTTGAAGGAAAATCTTCAAAAAATTTTTTAACAGTATTTAAAATGATTTATCAAACTCCAACTTTGTTTGATAAAATTATTAATTTGTTAGTAGAAACAACAGCGACTTATCTATGTCAACAAATCAAAGCTGGCGCTGAAGCTGTTATGCTTTTTGATAGTTGGGCAGGGTTACTTCCTTCAACTCTTTTTCAACGTTATGTGATTGATCCAACTCGACAAATTGTTCATATAATTAAACAGGTTTATCCCTTAGTTCCTATTATAGGTTTTCCGCGATTAGCTGGAACACAGTTATTGATATATATTGAACAAACAGGATTAAATACCGTTGGAATAGATCAATATAATGATATATCCTTTTTAAATAAACAGGTAGCTTCTACAATTGGATTTCAGGGAAATCTTGATCCTTTATGTTTATTATATGGCGGAGATATGCTTCAAAAAGAAATTTATCGTTTATGTTATGAATTAAAAAATAGACCACATATCTTTAATTTAGGTCATGGAATATTACCTGCGACCCCTATTGAACATGTTGAAGAATTAGTTAACACTATACATCATTTAAAATAATTAGGAGATTAGGAATGGACGAAAGAATAAAACAGGCTATTAAACAAGCACCGCAAGCAGTTCATACTAATGGTTCTTTAAAGTTGGTTATTTTTGATTGTGATGGTGTTTTGGTTGAAAGTGAACATATTGTTGCAGAAATTATGGGCAAAGAAGCCCGTCATTATGGATGGAATATTACTGATAAACAAGCTCGTGAAGAATTTACTGGAGTTCAGATGGTGGATATTGGTAAAAAAATAGCCCGTCATGCAACTAAGAAATTACCAGATCATTGGGCTGAAGAGGCTCATAAAAAAGTTGTAGGAGGTATGTTTGGTAATGTAGAAAAAATTCCTGGTGTTGAATTAATTTTGCAAACTTTGCGTGACTTAAAAATTCCTTACCGTGTTGGTTCAAATTCTTCACAAGAAGAAATGAAAACAAAGTTCGAAAAAACGGATTTAATAAAATGGTTTTCCAAGGATCATATACATTCTGCTTATGAAGTTAAAAATTCAAAACCTTTTCCGGATCTATATTTATATGTTGCTGAAAAGGCAGGGGTTAAACCTCAAGAATGTTTAGTTATTGAAGATTCAGATACAGGATTGAAAGCTGCCTATGACGCTGGAATGGCTTGTATGTTATTAAGGAATTTAGATAAACCCATCCCTGATTATAAAGGTATTATTCGTGTTGATACACTTGATCAAGCAACTGAAATTATAAAGGAAATTATCCAATCCCAGCATCATAAAGGATAGTAAAAATGCTTTCGTCTTTAATGCCTTATTCATTATGGATTAAAGCTTTACATGTTATTTCTGTTATAGCATGGATGGCAGGTCAATTTTATTTACCGCGTTTATTTGTTTATCATTGTCAGGTTAAAAAAGAATCTGATGAAAATGAACGTTTTAAAATTATGGAGTATAAATTACTTCGATATATTATTAATCCAGCTATGATGGCAGCTTTTTTATTCGGAATTTTACTCGCTTTAATCCCAGGAATGATTAATTGGCATGCTAAATGGTGGATTATTAAATTAATAGCTTTACTTGTATTAACAGGATATCATGGATTTTGTTCACGTTGGCGTCGACAATTTGCTGTTGATCAAAATATGCATTCTGAAAAATTTTATCGTTGGATAAATGAGGTTCCAACATTATTAATGATCATTATTGTAATCATGGTTATCGTTCAGCCTTTTTGATTGTCTAAACCTATTAAATAATAAATGACAGCAAACTTTATAAAAATTAATGAGTATAATAATAATTTATAATTGTTTGCTGCTTTAATTTTAATTTATATTTTTAATTATTATCTTCTAGGGAAGAATTACAATTTACCCATTGATAAGTTGGAGGTATTGATTTTCCATAAGATAACGTAAATTGATTAGTTTCTTTTTCACAAATGTTATTTTGTTTTAATAAGTTAAGAAGCGTTGCACGTTGATTTTGACAGGCTTCTTTATTCTTTTTTTCTTTTTTACATTTTTTAGATAAAGCAGCTTGTTGTCTAAATAAAGGATATAAATAAGAAGGAATAATAGAAGGTATATCCATTGTTGTAAATTCGTCTAATTTACTGGAAAATGGAGGGGGCAAAATAATATAATGATCTTTCGCAAAATTTTCCATTTCATCCATTGCCTCATTAATTCCTGTTAAAGAAATTGTATAATTTTTGTCATCAACAATTAATTGAAGTGTTTTTTGTTGTTTTAAAGCATCAATAAATTGAACAACATTAATGGGTTCAAGAATAACTTCATAATTATTATTATTTACTTGTTTTAATTCGCAGATAAAATCTCCAACATCAAGTTCGATAATAGATAAATGATGTGGAACATTTTTTAATGAAGCGGTAATTTTTAAAGAATAGTTGTAAGGAGATAATTTTATTGTAAAATAATCATTTTGTTGTGTTGAAGTTAACCAAATTTGATTATAGTTTTTTGTAAGTAACCATTTATTAAAATGGTCTTCTTGGATAAAGAGTTGATTTTTTGCATAAGTTTGAATAGTAAAACTATTATAAAAATTTATAAAGAAAATAAATATATAAAATAAATATTTAATCATAGGATATTCCTTAGAAACAATAATAAATTTAAATAATATTTTAAGAATTTTAAAACAATAATTTTTTTAAAAAAAATTATTTACAATTTAAAATTAGATTGGAGTATAAATAATAGTTATAATTGTTTTTTATTTCTTTCATGAATATGTAGTAAAATGAATACTATAATATTATTCTAGATTCATTATTGTGAAAGTAAAAAAATGGCTAATATTCGAATTCCTGCATATCTTCACATTGTAAGTACTATTGGAATTCTTACAGCATGTTTTATGTATGTATCTTATATCCCTCAAATTATCAATAATCTTCATGGTCATCCAACACCACCTTATCAACCAGCAGTTGCCGCGATAAACTGTATTTTGTGGGTATGGTATGCAATTCGGGTTAAAAATTGGCCAGTTGCGATCGCTAATGCACCAGGGATTTTATTTGGTATTGTTGCCGCAATAACAGCATTTATTTATTGATAAAAGGGTTTATCAGTAAAGATTGAAAGATTAATCATATTATTATAGATAAGGCATAAAAAATGTTAGATAGAGATGAAATACCTAACTATATTCGTATTGTTGGATGGATAGCTACAGTTACGGCATGCTGTATGTATGTATCTTATATTCCTCAAATTATTGATAATCTTCATGGGCAGATTACACCACCTTATCAACCAGCAGTTGCCGCCATTAACGGTGCATTGTGGGTTTGGTACGCGGTTAAAATTAAAGATTGGCCAGTAGCAATTTCAAATGCACCAGGGATTGTTTTTGGTGTAATAGCCTGTATAACTGCAATACATTTTTAATTTTTTACAAAGAATTTTGAATAATGTTGCTTTGCATATTTTCTAAATAACAAAGCAATATTTTTAAAAACTGAATTGTATAAATTGATATTAAATTATTGTTGAGTTTCTGTAGTTTTTATCCATGTATAAATGGAATTATGTTGAGCTTTCTAACCAAATAGTTTTTTAGCATAAACGGTTTTGATAAGATCAAGAATAGGCAATTTGACTGTTTATTAAGATCTTCATCTCTATAAGCACCAGTTTTATAATGACGAGACTAGTCAAAAAGTTTGGGTAATTGACCGCTTTTATAGCAAATAAACTAAAAATTTTGCCATAAATCATTGTTGGTAATATAAAAACTATTTTAATATTAATAAGCTCTTGACATATGTTTATAGAAGCAAAAAATGTATTACTAGCATTTATTTTTTGTAATTGTCAAATTAAGTTATGAAATTTTTATTCCATTACTTAAATATTTTGCTAATGAACTACTAATATATCTTTCTACTTTTACAATAAAGATTTTCATAATAAAATAATACTTATTTAAATAATTATAAATGTCATGAATTTTAAAGATTAATTATAATTATTTTAAAGTTATTTAATAAATAAAAAAAGAAATAACGTTATATAATAATAAAAAAATATTATATAAAAGTAATATTAAATATATGTAAAAATTATGAAAAATAAATGAATAATAACATTGATTTGAATTGATAAGAATTATAAATATTTCAGATAATAATTCTTTAACATTATAGATAAAGGATTATTTTTATGAAAACAGAAAAGCCTTTATTTGGTTTCATGACAATTCCATTGTTTTGGGGATATATTGCCATTGCAATATTTATGGCAGGTGATGGATTTGAAGCTGCTTTCTTATCAAAATATATAACGGATATAGGATTTTCTGAAGCACAATCTGGCTTGGTTTTTACCGTTTATGGATTAATGGTTGCGTTATCGGCATGGTGTTCAGGAGTTATTGCAGAAATTATTACACCGCAAAAAGCAATGTTAGCAGGATTTATAATTTGGGCCATCATGCATGTATTTTTTATGGTATTTGGACTTACCTATCATAATTATTGGTTGATGGTGATTTTTTATGGCGTTCGTGGATTAGGTTATCCTTTATTTTTATATTCTTTTGTTGTGCTTGTTATTTATAATGTCGATAAACTACAAATTTCTAATGCAATGGGATGGTTTTGGGCCGCATATTCAGTTGGATTTGGTGTTATAGGTGGTTTTCTGCCTGGATTTATTAATCCAATTATTGGTGAATATAATACTTTATGGATGTCTTTAGGTTGGGTTATTGTTGGTGGATTAATTGCATTAATCACTTTGCATCATGCAAAAACAAATAAAGAAAAAGCCAATCTGACTTTTAAACAAAAGATAGTAGAGTTGAGGCAGGCAATTACTATTTTATTTAAAAATAAGAATATATTTATGGCTGCATTGGTGCGTATTATTAATACGACTCCTTTATTTGGTTTTGCAGTCGTGATGCCTTGGTTTTTGGTTGGTAAAACGTTTCAAGATCATGGATTAGGTTTTTCTAAAACTGAATGGCAAAATATTTGGACTTTATTTTTATTTGTAACGATTTTCACAAATATATTATGGGGAATTTTAGCGGATCGTATCGGTTGGTTACGTCAAGTGCGTTGGGTCGGTTGTATTGGCGGTATTTTTGCCTGTTTCAGTTTTTATTATATTCCAGTAACGTATGGTCATAATATTTGGATGGCAATGATTCCGGCAATTTTATTTGGAATTACAGTTGCTTCTTTTATGCCAATGACGGCTATATTTACAGCACTGGAACCTCATCATAAGGGGGCAGCTGTTTCAATTTATAATTTGTCAGCTGGATTAAGTAATTTTCTTGGACCAGCAATTGCAACAACAGTAGTGCCTTTTTTAGGGATTGGTGGAGCAATTGGAACCTATATGGGATTATATGCTTTTGCTGCTTTATTAACTTTATTTATTAAAGTAGAACAACCTTCAAAAGAAGAAAGATTGTTGTATCAAGAAAATGAACAAGAATCAGAATATGATCAGATTATTTTAGAAAATTAAATAATTATACAATAAAACTATCAGTATAATTTAATCTGATAGTTTTATTGATTTTTAATTTATGTAATTTCCACCATCAATATTTAATGTTTGACCAGTAATATAATTTGATTCAGATGATGCGAGGAATACAGCGGCTCCTATAAAATCTTCTGGTAGTCCCATTCGTCCTAAAAGAACAGTCTAACCAACTAATTGTTTCTTTTCTTCAATGGGTCTGTGTTCATATTTGGCAAATAAAGCATCAACTTGTTTCCACATAGGCGTATCAATAACATCAGGAGCAATTGCATTAACATTAATATGGTGTTTTGCTAAAGCGAGGGATGCTGATTGAGTATAACTAATAATAGCGGCTTTGATTGCACAATAATGGGAAACAAGAGCTTCTCCTCGACGACCTGCTTGAGAGGACATATTAATAATTTTCCCACCTTTATTTTGCTGAACCATTTGTTTTGCTACAGCCTGTATAAGAAAAAAAGATCCTTTAACATTAACTGTAAATAACCGATCAAAAACTTCCCATGATTTATCTAGAAAGGGACGCATATCAAATATACCTGCTCCATTGAATAAAATATTAACTTCATTAAATTTTTGAAGAGTAGTTGATAAAATACGTTGTATATCTTCTTTTTTATTAATATCCGCGATAATAGTAATAAATTGATTTATATATTTTTTTCAAGTAAAAGTTGTAATTCATTAAGATTTTTCAAATCAACAAGGACACAATTTGCATCTTCTTTTAAATATTGCAGTGCAATTGCTTTACTAATTCCACTACCTGCTCCTGTGATAATAGTCGTTTTGCTTTTAAGTTTCATAAAAATACCTTTCTTTTAAAATAAATATTTTTAATTATAGGCAATAAATATAGTGTTTTAATTTATTTTTATGTAATTTTATAAATAAGAATTTACAAAATTAATTATATCTAATTGATACCAATAGTCTGTGATCATCATTCATAATTATGGCATGACCAGTAGTAATGGCAGTTTCTTTTGAACTAAACAATAATACAGTAGTAGCTATTTTCTCAGGTTTACCAAGAGACCTATAGGTTCTTGAGCAATTACCTAAGCTTTCCTTTTAGGTATATCTCTATTGAATTGTTCAATCATTGGCGTATCAATAATATCAGGATTAATGGCATTAATTCGAAATGTTTGATTTAATATAATTCAAGTGCAGCACATTTGGTAGAACTGATGATACAAAATTTAGTTTCAGTATAGGCAATCTGCCTTTTAATATCAATATTATCTGTACGATCAACAGTATTTTTTATCTGTTGGATATTTCTTACATTAGCAGTAATAGTTAAAGTATGTTTATCCGATTTTATTAATTAAGGGTACAAGAATAATGTATAGGAATAATTGTTTGATTTGCATAAGCATCTAAGGTTTTGATATAAGCTATTCGATCCTTAATGGAAAAATCTTTTACTCTCTCACTAATGGTAATAATATCGCCAGTCCTTGCATTGCTTGATTATGGATGAGAACCTATTCAATTTTGGGATGAATAAAAGGTATCTCTTTATAATTTAAAACATTTAGATTACCATAACTATGAATTTGTATAATTTTCATATCTATATCCTTAGATTTGTAAATGCAATTTCAATTCGTATCGAAGATTGTTTAATAAAATGGATGATTTAAAAAATTGCGGATGGATTTAATTATGAAGGGAATAGATTAACGTGATTAGATTTAATAAGTTTCATATGATTATGAAAAAAAATTATAAATAAAAAATTGAATTTCGAAATCATCAGTATAAATATTTTAATATTGATTTAAATTTTTAAGTAAATTATTAATAGAAGTTAGTTTTATCTCTATATCGAATAGCTTCAATAAAATTAGAAAAAGCTAATGATATATTTTTATGATTAAGATAATATAGATAAAATTCTTGGAAAACAGGGGGAATCATTCAAGGTCTCTTGTAATTGACTATTGCGTATATAAAATGCAGCAAGTAGTTGAGGAATAAAAGTCAAACCTATTTCATCAAGGATAATATTTAACATTTGTAAACTGCTATTTAGAATGAGATGCTCATTAACTTTGACTATGAATTTTTCAATATATTTTCTAAATTTTCAAGCATAACTGTTTCTTAAATTATTATGTTAAATATTGATGTATTTATGATAGATTAATTTTAAGATAATATTAGAATATTGTATAAAAAAATTCTTTAAAAGCGGTCTTTAACACATTTTAATAGAATTATCAGTGCAAGTTATTTTTATATTGCCAACTGGTTTATCGCTTAGTTCATTGAGTTTTTCGAGTTCCAAATTTATTTGATTTAAATGAAATCCAACTGGATACTATTAATTACTAACCATTTTAGTTGGAGAAACATTGCATATTGTTCTGGAGAGTAAACGTAAACCAAGTTGTTCTTCAAGATCTTTGATTATATAGCTTAAAGCTGATGGAGTTATTTTTAATTCAGCTGTAAATTTTGTATAGCTTTTATTTTTTTGTGCTACGGCTAAAAATGATTGTAATATAGTGTCGTTTTTTTCATGTTATTATCATAAGTTTAAAAAAATAAGAATATTAAATTGAAGAACAAATTTCAAATTTTATATACGAGGAAAATCTGTAATGAATTTTATCTTTAAAAGATAAAAAATTATATGCTACTAGAATATTTTATTGATTATTTGAACAGTTTTTGAAATTAAGATAATGAGTTATGCAGTAAAAGAAATTTTTTTTACTTTGCAGGGAGAAGGTTATTTTGCCGGAAGGACAGCTGTTTTTTGTCGTTTTTCTGGTTGTAATCTATGGTCTGGACAGGAAAAAGATCGATCTACTGCGATTTGTCAATTCTGTGATACAGATTTTGTAGGTATGGATGGTTCTAGTGGTGGGCGATTTGAAGATGCAGATTCTTTGGCTATAGCCATTGAACAGCATTGGGGAGAAAGAGATTTTTCTTGTCGTTTTGTTGTTTTTACAGGTGGGGAACCATTGTTACAGCTAGATAAATCCCTAATTGATGTTTTAAAGAAAAAAGGTTTTTTTATCGCTATTGAAACAAATGGAACGATTCTTGTTCCAGAAGGTATAGACTGGATTTGTGTAAGTCCAAAGCATAGTACTGATTTAGTGCAAACTTATGGAGATGAATTAAAGTTGGTTTTTCCGCAAGAAACAATGGATCCCAAGAAATTTGAATCATTGTCTTTTAAGTATTTTCGTTTACAGCCTAAGGATGATAAATATAAGAAAGAACATTTGCGTCAGGCAATTCAATATTGTCAGGATAATCCAAAATGGTATCTTTCATTGCAAACCCATAAGTTAATAGGAATTCCATAATGAAAAAAACAGCTCGTTTTTTAGAGGGGGCCTTAGTTTTATTTTCAGGCGGTCAGGATTCAACGACTTGTCTAGCTTGGGCTTTGACACATTTTTCAAAGGTAGAAACGTTAGGATTTGATTATGGACAACGTCATCTGGTGGAAATGGAATGCCGTTTCGTTATTCGTGAAAAAATTATGTACATTCAACCAGAATGGAAAAAACATCTTGGAGAAGATCATATTTTAAAATTATCAAATTTAGGAGCAATTTCTGATACAGCATTGACAAGAGAAACTGAAATAGAATGGAATAAACAAGGACTGCCCTCAACCTTTGTGCCAGGAAGGAATTTACTCTTTTTGACTTACGCGGCGATCATTGCGAATAGAAGGAATTTGCAGCATCTAGTTGGTGGTATGTGTGAAACAGATTTTTCAGGATATCCTGATTGTCGGGATGATACATTAAAGGCTTTACAAGTTGCAATTAATCTTGGGATGAATACACGATTTGTTTTGCATACGCCATTAATGTGGCTTGATAAGGCAGCAGAATGGAAAATGGCTGAAAATTTGGGAAATAAAGCCCTTGTTGAATTAATTAATAAAGAAACTCATAGTTGTTATTTGGGAGATCGTACCCAATATCATGATTGGGGTTATGGTTGTGGACATTGCCCTGCTTGTGAATTAAGACAAGCTGGATGGGAAGCTTATTTACAGCAAAAGGAAATGTAAGTGTTTGATTTAGTTTTTACACGTCGTTATTCTATGGGGCACCGTTTAATTCACGGGGCTGGGGATATTTGTGCTACACCGCACGGGCATAATGAAGAAGTAAGTATTTATTTACAAGCTCATGAAGTGGAAAGATTGGATGGTTCGGCAAATATGATTCTACCTTTTTATTATGCAAAAAAAAAATGGCATCAATTTGTTGATGGTGCAATAGATCATTCTTTTCAGCTTTCAGAGGATGATCCTTTATTGCCATGGTTTATTAAAAATGAACCGAAACGTATTAAGCATTTGTTGGTAACACCAGGGGATCCAACAACTGAATTAATGGTTTGTTTATTGATGATTAAAGTCAATAAAATTTTGGAAGCAGAAAATACTGGTTTATATTGTTATAAAATTGATATTAAAGAAACACCAACGAATACAATCAGCTTTTCGGGTAATCCATTTGATTTTGTTCCTCAATTAAAAGATGAGAAAAGTCATTGGTGGGAACGTCCTGATATGTCTATTTCTAATTTGAATATTTAAGGAATAAATTGATATAATATGGTATGATAATTATAAGATCTTTCAGTTCTTTAGTTGTTGGGGTATTATATTTACGAATAGCAGTAATTTTTTTTTTAGGTAAAATAGGTGCGTCTAGGATTGGCAATTATAATTTGTTGACCAGCGATAGCATATTTTGTTTTAACCAGAATTTAGATATGTTTGATCATTGGATCTTTATAACAAATACTATTCTCAAAGAATCAGATCCTATTGACAAGATTTCCCAATAACATTTTTGGAATTTTTATCCAGAAGAATATGATTTGCTTTTGCATTTGTCGAACAAACTTATTGTGCCAAGGAGTTCAATATCTGCAATTTCAATAAATTTAGCTTTATTTTTTCTTGCTGCGATGGCAGCAATTCCGCATCCTGCTGCAAAACAGGAATTTTCTTGTGTTTTATAAATTGGGGATGATCCAAAATATATCGTGCTAATGTTTTTCCACTTGGTTAGGCAAAAGCCAAAAAAGATGGTTTAATATTTTGTTGGGCAAATCAGTTTTCTATTGCCTGCCAAATGTGCGTATTTTCATTGGCTTGATAAAGTAAAATTTCAGGAACAAAATTGACGCGTTTTAAAAGGGTATACTCGTTGATAAATTTTTGGAATGAAGTATTTTGTTCATTAAAAAAAGTTTCCAATAAGTATGGCTATAGCGATTAATAAACCAGCATCACGATTTGATTTGAATAATTTTAAACAGCAATTAGGATTATATAAATTAAATTTTTTGATCTGCCATATAAAATGTCCAATGGGTAAAAGAAGAAAACAAAAAGAAAGCCAATTGTTTTTGTTAAGGATCATGGTAATCAATAACATTACAATACAGAATATATAGTTTGTACCTACAAAAATTTGTCCTGCATCTCCAGCCCATCGCGCCGTTGAGTGAATACCAATGCGTTGATCATCTTCAATATCCTGATATCCATAAATTGTATCAAAACCAATTTGCCAGAAAATAGTTGATGCATATAAACTAAATTGTGTCCAAGATAAACTTCCTGTTGCTGCGGTGTAACCTAAAAGAGCACCAAATCCAAACGTTAGTCCTAAAACAATTTGAGGCCATAAAAGAACTCTTTTGGCCCCTGGATAAAGTGTAACAAGGATTAATGATAAGACTCCTAATAACCAAGAAAGAGGGTTTAGTTGTAGTAAAATAATAAGACCCAGAGTTAAAAGAAAAACTAAAAAGCAAATGGCTTGCTTCATTGAAATAGTATTATTACTTAAAGGTCTTTGTTGAGTTCTAACAACTTGTTGATCAATTTCGCGGTCCCATATATCATTTACGACACATCCTGCACTTCGCATAATGATGCTACCCAAGGCAAAAAGAACGATCAGTTTAATACGGATGAGTAAATGAATGTGATGAGGCAGTAAAATTCCCCATAACCCAGGGATGAAAAGAAGCCACGTACCAATAGGACGGTCTATTCTTGATAAAATAGCATAAGGTTGTAATGAAGAAGGCAGAAAATTGATCCAGCTTGATAAATTGATATCGGTATATGAAGAAGAATTTTGGTTCACAATAAATTCCAAAAGTGGTTAGGGTCAAAGTAAGGATGTTTATCGCTCGAATATTTTTCCATTGTTATAATATAAAATTGTTTTTTTAATAGAAAAAGTTTAATTGTCTATTTTCGCATAAAATGGTGAAATGATGTCTTTTGTACCTCGTATTTATGTTGATGCCAATCATCAATTTTCGAAATTAGTAAATAATGAGTTATATATTTTACCTTTATCTGTTTCTCATTATCTAGGAAATGTTTTACGGTTAAAAAAGGGGGATTCAGTTGTTTTATTCAACAATGAAGAAGGAGAATGGATGTGTGAAATAGAACAACTATCTAAAAACAAATCATTTCTTTTTGTAAAAAAACAGATACGATCACCTATTAATCCAGTTGGTCCAACTTTACTTTTTGCACCGTTAAAACGAGATGCTACGGATTTGGCTATTCGAATGGCAACAGAATTGGGTGTAAAAACTATACAACCTGTGCAAACGATGAGAACAAATAGTCATCGTATTAAAGAAGAACGGTTAAAAATCATTTCGATTGAAGCCGCAGAACAAAGTGAGCGTTTAACAATTCCAAAAATAAAACCTATACGTCCTCTTTTTGAAATATGTGATTATTGGTTTGGTGATCAACCTTTACTTGTGGCTTTAGAGCGATGCCAAGAAAGATTAATTGATAGCAAAAGGAAATTATCATATAATGGTAATGAAGGATTGTTAATTGGTCCAGAAGGAGGTTTTGATGAACGTGAAATTAAAAAATTACTTTCTTATCAATTCGTGGTTCCTTTATCTCTTGGAAATTTGGTTTTAAAAGCTGAAACGGCTATTGTTACAGGGCTTGCAAAATTATTTCCTTATATAAAAGCTTAATGTAGTATAATAATTATCTCTTTTTTTAGAACAACAAATGTAGATAGAATTATATATGTCCAGTTTAATAAATCATGATCAGACCTTAATAACTTCTATACAACAATTAGCTGATTATTTAGCAAGCGGATGTAAATCAGCTCAAAATTGGCGGATCGGAACTGAACATGAAAAATTTGGATTTATTCATCAACCAGAAGATCAACATTATTTATTTCCTCCTGCTTATAAACCCAATGGCATTGAAGCTATTTTTAAAAATATGGAAAAACAGCATAAAGCTTGGGATCCTCTTTATGATTCTGGACATATTATTGGTTTTAATACTGACAGAGGTGGAATTTCTCTTGAACCAGCAGGACAATTTGAATTATCTGGTGCACCTGTTAAAACTCTTCATGAAACTTCTCGTGAAATAGATCTTCATTTTAAAGATATTCATCAAGCTGCAGACCCTTTGGAAATTGGTTTTGTTCCTTTAGGGTTTCATCCTTTTGCCCGTCGTGACCAAATGCCGTGGATGCCTAAACAACGTTACGAGATTATGAAAGCATATATGCCGAAAGTTGGGCGTTTAGGTCTTGATATGATGACAAGAACATGCACGGTGCAGGTTAATCTAGATTTTGCTTCAGAAGAGGATATGGCTCGTAAAATGAGGGTATCTTTGGCTTTACAACCTTTATTTACGGCACTTTTTGCAAATTCTCCTTTTTATGAAGGAAAACCAAGTGGCTTTCAATCTACACGTGCTTATATATGGACAGATACAGATAATCAACGTGCTGGAATGCCCGATTTTTTCTTTGTAGATAATTTTGGTTTCGAACGCTATGTTGAATGGTTATTAGATGTGCCAATGTATTTTATTATACGAAATGATAAAATGATTAATGTAGCGGGCGCATCTTTTCGGGCATGGTTACAAGGTAAGCCTCCCGTTGGTTTGGAAAAGGAAAAATTGACTATGGGTGATTTTAAAAATCATATTACGGTTGCTTTTCCCGATGTTAGATTAAAGCAATATCTTGAAATGCGGGGTGCTGATGCTGGATCTAAAGAAATGATGGTGGCAATGTCAGTATTTTGGACGGGATTATTGTATGATTCCCCAACTTTATTAGCTGTGGAAAAATTAGTTAAAGAGCATAACTGGTATATTTACATTGAATTAAGAAATAAAGTTCTAAAACAAGGATTATCTGCTATCCTTGGAAAAGAGGATTTAAGAAAATATTTAAAACGGCTTTTGGAACTTGCTTGCCAAGGATTAAAAAATCGGAATTTTCTTGATCAGAAAGGCAATGATGAATCACAATATCTTCTTCCATTACAAAAAATTGCTATGGGAGAAATGAATCAATCTGAATATTGGCTGCATCGTTACAATACCGTTTGGAACGGGGAGGTTAAACATATTTTCCAAGAAGCAAGTATTTAGTAAGATATTAATAATCGGCTTTAAATGATGAATAAATAAGATTATTTTTGAATTACTAAAATCAAATATTATTTATTCTAATAAAATAAATTTTAGAAAAAGGAATTAAGTCATGTCGATTCAAAATTTTGAATTTTATAATCCAACCCGTATCGTTTTTGGGCAGAACACAATTAAAAAATTAGATTATTTAATTCCTAAAAATGCAAAAGTATTAATTACTATTGGAGGGGGAAGTGTTCGTAAAAATGGGACTTTGATTGAAGTACAAAAAGCATTGGGTACACGTCATGTAGAAGTATTTGAAGGTATTGAAGCGAATCCTCTTTATGAAACGCTTATGAAAGCTGTTGAAAAAATTCGGCATGAAAATTTTGATTTTGTTTTAGGTGTCGGCGGTGGATCTGTTATGGATGGTACCAAATTTATTGCGGGTTCGGTTCATTATGCGGGTGACCCATGGCAGTTAGTTCTTGATTGTGGAAAGGATATCAATAAAGTAGTTCCTTTTGGTTTTGTGCTTACCTTACCTGCAACGGGTTCAGAAATGAATGCAAATGCTGTTATTTCTCGTAAAACTACGGAAGACAAATTACCAATTAAAAATGAACTTTTATATCCCATTTTCTCTATTTTAGATCCAACAAAGACTTTTAGTTTACCAAAGCGTCAAATTGCAAATGGCATTATTGATGCTTTTGTTCATACCGTAGAACAATATTTAACCTATCCTGTAAACGCTTTAGTTCAGGATCGTTTTGCAGAAGGGATTTTATTGACGTTAATCGAGGAAGGACATAAAACCTTTATCCAACCAGAAGATTATGAATCTCGTGCAAATTTTGTATGGGCTGCAACAATGGCTTTAAATGGTTTAATTGGGGCAGGTGTGCCAGAAGATTGGGCAACACACATGATTGGTCATGAATTAACCATTTTATATGGTTTGGATCATGGACAGACTTTGGCAATTATATTGCCTTCTGTGCTTCAGGAAATGCGGCAGGATAAACGTGAAAAATTGATTCAATATGGTAAACGAGTGTGGGGATTAAGCGGGCATAATGATGAAAAAATTATTGACGATGCTATTGTAAAAACAAGAGAATTCTTTGAAAGTTTTGGCGTAAAAACCTATTTACATGAATATAATATTGATAAAAGTGCGGTTGATAAGGTTGCTGAACAACTCAAACGTCATCATATGACAGCATTAGGGGAAAGAAAAAATATTACACCTGATGTTAGTTATCGTATTGTACAGGCTAGTCTTTAAATTGTTATAGATGTTTGCTGAAAGGAAACATATTGGTGTGGTTCATTAATTTTATTTTTAGATGTTGGATCATTACTATTCTGGGTTGCATGGGAGTAAACATTTCTGCTTTTGCCCAAGATCAGGTTGGAGGTAAATCTTTTGTTGTGATGCTTACCGTTAAGGAGCAAAATAATGTCCAACAGATTGAAAACTGGATTAATGATTTAAGTATAATCAAAGCGGAATTTCAGCAAATTGCCCCGAATGGGCAAAGAAGTACTGGCGAAGTTTGGATTAAACGTCCAGGACGTATACGGTTTGAATATAATAAACCAAGTCAATTATTATTGGTTGCCAATAAAGGAAAAATGGTTTTCCATGATGGAGCTATTGATCAAACAACGGTCATTCCAATTGATCAAAATCCTTTGGGTTTACTTTTAAAACCGGATCTTCATTTTTCTGGTGATGTTAAAATTGTTAATTATGAAAGGAAAAATGGTTTTGTTTTAATTACGGTTGTCAGAACAGCAGCGCCTTTGGAAGGAAGTCTAACATTAATATTTAATCAAAATGTAATGTTGTTAAGAGGATGGCAGGTTGTTGATGCACAAGGGCAAGTTACTAAAGTTGATTTATATAATATCCAATCTATAAAAGCTGTTTCTGATGATTTGTTTAATATTCATTTTAAAGATGATGAATAATTATTGTGTTTGTAATTCCAACGCGCGTTTATAAACGATTTTTTTTGGCAAATGCAGTGCGGTTGATACAATCAGAGCCGCATCTTTAATGGACATTGTTTTTAAAGCCTTGAGAAGATTTTGATCCAAATTATTTTCGATATTTGTTTCATTCTTTGAAGATGCAGGTCCTAATAAAACAATAATTTCACCTTTGGGATCTGTTGTAGAGAAATGTTTAATAATGGTTTTTAAATTACCCCGTTGAACTTCTTCAAATTTTTTGGTTAATTCTCTTGCTACTGCTGCTTGACGATTTTCACTAAAAACCTCTTGTAAATCGCGTAACATGTCCAGCAATCTATGGGGTGCTTCATGCCAGATATAGGTCGGGGTCATTCCTATTTGTTCAATGGCTTTTAGGGTGGCAAAGGAATTTTGTCGGGCTATTGATTTTGTCGGTGGAAAACCAATAAATAAATAAGGATGAGGAGGAAGTCCAGATAAAGTCAAAGCCATTAAAGTAGCATTTGCACCAGGAATAGCTGTGATTTTAATATTTTCTTGAATAATGGCTTGTGTTAATTTATAGCCTGGATCAGAAATAAGTGGTGTGCCAGCGTCAGAAATGAGTGCGATTTTTTTACCATCATGGAGTAAATTTAAAATTTGTTTAATACGATGAAGTTCGTTATGTTGATATAAGCTTTCTGTTTTTGTTGAGATTCCATAAGTAAATAGTAGTTTTGCACTGACCCGCGTATCTTCACAAAGGATTAAATCACAGTTATGAAGTATTTTTTTTGCTCGGATACTGAAATCGTCAAGATTACCAATAGGGGTTGAAACTAAAAAAAATTGAGTATTATTCTCAATAAAATGATGATTTGAGACTTGATTTAATTTAATTGGAGTAATATTCGATTGTATAATTTGTTTTTGCATTTTAATAATAAACAATCAAGTTTTGATTAAATTAAAGGAGAAAACTATTGATAGAGCAGAAAAAACCTTTTTTACAAAATTGTTTAAGGATGAATTCTTTTATAACAAATTTGTTAAAGGTCACGATTCCAGTATGTTTATTGGCAGCTTGTTCTTCTAATCATAGTGATAACCATACTCCTATTACAACACCTATTCAAAATTTGCAACTAGCCCCGAAAAAACAAATTGGTTTATTGCTTCCCTTGACAGGCAGAAATGGCAATTTGGGTAATAACATGTTAAAAGCAGCCCAACTTGCAATCCATGAGCCGAATGCTCTTGATATTCATGACACAGCACAAATAGGAGGTGCGTCTGCTGCTGCACATAAAGCCATTGAAGCAGGTGATGGTATTATCTTAGGTCCTTTGACAGCAAAAGATACAACTGAAGTCGCTTCAGTAACAAATATAGCCAATATTCCGGTTCTGTCTTATAGTAGCAATGCTTCAATAGCTTCGTCTAATGTGTGGATTTTTGGAATTACACAAAATCAGCAAATTGAAACGATGGTAAAAGCGGCTAAAAGTGAAGGGCGAACAAAATTTGCTGCTTTTTTACCTGACAACAGTTTTGGTCGGGCAATGGCAGATGGATTGATGAAAAGCTGTTCTGATCTAGGACTTATGCAACCTATAATTGTTTATCATTCGGATTCATCCTCCAATATAACGCAAAAATTAAAGATCCTATCTAATTTTGATGAAAGAATGGAATTAGCTAAAAATAATCCACAAAATCAATCTAAAACAACTGATTCTTCTGGAACTGATAAGTTACAGGAAAATGGTGATAGTTTACAAAATGAGCTTATCCCTTCTAAATCAGAAAAGAGTAAGGATAATCTAAAAGTAATGTTGAAGAAGCCACCTTTTGATGCTTTATTATTGGCAGACACAGGATTACAGCTACAATCTGTTATTAATGCAATGAATGAAGCCCAAATTTCCACGGATCAAGTAAGAGTTATGGGGCCAACTCTATGGTCTTCTTTTGCAGGAAAATTAGGGAAATTAAAAGGGGCATGGTACGCCGCTCCTAATCCAATTAGACGTCAGGAATTTATCAGGGAATATATGGAAAAATATGGTCAATCTCCTAAACCTCTTGCTGATTTTGCTTATGATTCTGCTGCCTTGGCAAACAATTTAAGACAACGTCTCGGAGGATATTCAAGAGAAAATTTAACGCGTTCTGACGGATTTAATGGTATTGATGGCTTTTTTGCTTTACAACCTGACGGGTCGGTAAAACGTGATTTACAGATTTTTGAAATTCAATCCACTGGTGGTGGGAAAATGATTTCTACTACTTCGTCCGTCACACCTCGATTCTCTAATAAAGTTAATTAAATTTTATAAAATTCTTTAGGCCATCTTTTATGCAGCCAGAGCCATTGTTCTGGCTGTTTTTTTATCCATTCTTCAATTTTATCATTAATTCGTTGAGTTAATATTTGTATATTTTTGATATTATTTACGGTTAGATCTGAATAATCAATAGGTTCTTCCACAATAATGCGAAGTCTTGCTGGTCCAAGCCGTTTTACATAACCAGGAATAATGGGACAACGTAATTTCAGGGCCAGATTTGCAATTGCAGAAGAAGTCATGGCCGGTTTACCAAAAAAATTAACTTGAATACCATCATTCATTTTTTGATCACTTAAAACACCGAGCCTTTTCCCTTGTAAAAGATGTTTTAAAGCTTGTTTTGCTCCTTTTGCTCCTTTGGCAAACATGGGGATTTTTTGTTGCATGGCTTGATAGCGTAATTGGAGGATAAGTTTATTGATATAGGGATTGCTAGCTGCGCGGAAAAAAGAGGAAAAAGGAACCCCATATTTTGCAACTCCCGGTGGTAACATTTCCCAATTTCCAAGATGACCTGATACGAATAAAATAGGCCCTTTATGTTTAACTTGTTTGATTAAATAATTTTCTCCTGTGATTTCCCAACCGGCACCTTGTTCTGTATCTTGTTCAAGATAAGCAAGGTGAGGAAATTCACCGACGGTTCTACCAAGATTTTCCCATATATCAGCAATGATCTTTTTTCTTTCCTCTTTAGAAAAATTTGGCATGACAAGTTTTAAATTTTTATCGGCTATTTTAGAAACGGGGAGCTTTGTTCCAATGGTTCGACAAATTATCCCTCCTAAATTAGAAGCTTGTTCAGGGGAAAGTGTTTGTAATAAACGTATACAGCTTTTAGCAATCAGATATTCACCATAATATAAACTTTGCTTGAACTGGCTGTAGATAAGCTGACAAGAGGGTAAGGATAAGGGCATGTGGGAATATTTTATGAATAGATTTTACAAAAATTAAATGGTAAAAGTTTAAAAGATTATATGAAAAAAATATAGAGTAATTTTGAAAAAGTATATTTCAAGTAGGTAGCATTTGAAATATTTTATGTAATGAATTAGGGTCATGCCACGTTAAATGGACTTGCAAAGGGGTTATAAAAGATTTGAATTGGTTAGGTAATTTAACATAATCTTTGGGTGTTGTGACCAGAGGGACTTGATAATGGTGATGAAGTAATAAAAGCTTATGTAGATCATTTGGAGTATAAGTGTGATGATCTGGAAATGATAGCATTTTAACAAGAATAAGTTGATTATCTTTTAAAGTTTGAAAAAATTTTTCTGGTCGTCCAATTCCTGCAAAAGCAATAACAGATTGTTTAGAAAATGATTGAATGGGAGGGTTCATGGTTAAATCTGCTTGAAAAATAGGAAGGTAGGAAGAAATTATAGGTAAAAGCTTTGTTTTATCTTCACCAATAAAAATACAGGCTTTGACATGGTTAAGACCTTCAATAATGGATTGTCGTAAAGGGCCAGCAGGTAAAAGTTTATGATTTCCGAATCCTGTTGTACCATCAACAATTAAAATGGGTAGATCTTTATAAAGGCTAGGATTCTGTAAACCGTCATCCATAATGAATAATTTTGCAGGGCTTGTTTGTATGGCTGCTTCAGCTGATATGGCTCGATTGTTTCCAATCCATGTTGGGGCAAGTTGAGCTAATAAAAGAGCTTCATCACCAACATCTTTGGCAGTATGTTGTTTGAGATCAACCATAAAGGGTTCTTTAATTCTGCTTTTTCTTTTATAACCGCGTGTTAAAAATGCGAAAGGTATGGATTGTTGTTGACAATATTTTCCGAATTCCAGTGCTACAATTGTTTTTCCTGTGCCACCAACAGTTAAATTTCCACAGCAGAGGACAGGTACAGAAGCATGCAAACTGGATTTGTTTAATCGATAACGGGTAATAAAAGATGTTATGGATGAAAGGGGAGTTAAAATTTTTGCTGTTAGCGTGGGAGGATAGCGTTGCCAGAAAGAAGGCGCTTTCATATCGATTGCCTTGCTAATTTTAAAAGATAGGTTCCTATATCCGTAGCAAGGTAGCTTTTTTGTTTCATGATTTCTAAAGCTAAACTGGCTTGTTTTTTTCTTAATTTCGGGTTGGCTAACATTTTATCGACCCAGTTTGTAAGATCGTCTATAGTATAAATTATTGTAACCGCTTTTTGTAAAAGATGATAAGCCTGTTTGAAATTATGTATTTTAGGTCCAGTGGCAATAGCACAATCTAATTGTGCTGCTTCAAAAGGATTATGTCCACCTCCTTTATGAACATTATCAAGACTGTTGCCAATAAAGACAATATTAGTCAATCTGTAAAATAATCCAAGTTCTCCCAATGTGTCACAAAGCCATAAACCATTTTTAAAAGGAAGTTCATGTTTACTGCGTTGTGCAACAATTCCTATTTCATGGATAATCTCTTGACTTCGGTCAGGATGACGGGGCACGATAATAGTAATAAGATTGGGCCATTTTTTTCTCAATGTAAAATGGGCTTTGGTAATTATAATTTCTTCGTTAGGATGGGTTGATGCTGCAAGCCAGATTGGTAAATGATGAAAATAGTTTTGTAATTTGACAAATTCTTCAGTGTTAAAATGAAGTTTTTGTGCTGTTTGTTTCAAATTTCCTAAATAATCGGTTTTAATGTTTAGTTGTTTAAAATTACTTTGATCATGTTCAGATTGGGAAATAATCCATTGAAAACGAGCAAGAATATTTTGAATAAGGGATGGGCAAATTTTCCATCTTTTTAAGGAACGATCTGAAAGTCTTGCGTTTATCAAAGCAAGAGATATTTTTTTTTGATGGGCTTTTTTAATAAAGTTAGGCCAGATTTCACTTTCTGCCATAACAATCAGGGATGGATGCCAGTAAGTCAAAAAACGGTTGACCCATGAGGGAACATCAAGGGGTATAAATTGATGAATTACATATTTGGTTAATATAGGATGATGTGATAAAAAATTTTCTAAAATACGAAAGGAAGTAACGGTTCCTGTTGTAATTAAAAAAATCTGGTCTGATTTTTGAATGTGAATGGTTTGAATGACGGACAAAAGAGAAATAAGTTCTCCAACACTTGCAGCATGAAATTGAATAATTGAACTTTCTGGTCGGGATAAGGAAGGATACCCTTGTCGTTCTTGAATTCGTTTAGAAAGTTCCTTTCCTTTCCTGCAACGTAATTGAAGGTATAATGGTAAAAAAGGAACGAGGAAATAGGTTAGCATCGTCCAAATTTTTAAAAGATAATGATCCTTAGTTGTAATGTTCATAATTGGGCTTGTTGGTTTGCTTGATGGAGTTGTTTAATGATTTCAGCTTCGATTATATCATAATTTTCTTTTGTAACCTCAATAGGTGTATTACAAACCATTTTCCCTTTACCAAACGGTAAGGGAATTATTAATTTATCCCAATTATTTAGTCTTATTGAACGACAATAAGCTCCAACGGGTACAATTCTTGTTTTAGAAAGCAGGGCCAGTTTGATCAGTCCAGGATGTAAATAATGACGTGGACCTCTTGGTCCATCTGGCATAATGGCGATTAGATGTCCTTCTTTGGAAAATTTTAAAAGTTTTCGAAAAGCAGTCGCTCCTCCTTTATCTTGTCTATTTTTGTTGGCAGATCCTTGTACTGTTAATATTCGCCATGGATTAACAATTTTACTAATGAGGCGTCCATCATTATTTTTACTGATGAGTACATATAAAGTTAAATCAGGATTTTGAGATAAAGCCCACCACCATAAACGGGGGGAAAGAATCAAAGTCTCGTGCCAGAAAATAACTAGAGCGGATTGACTATTCTTATAAGTAAGTAAAGAATGAGCTTGCGGGTCAACTTCAAATTGCCAGTTTGTAGTTTTTAAAGCTAATTTTAAATAGCTTCTTAAAATAAAGATGAAACTATTTTGAATTAATTGTTTTATAGAGGCAAACATTTGAAAATGAACAAATTGTTGTTAAAAAAGATAGTATTTAATATAATATATTCTTTGATATAGATTTTTATTATTAAATTTGAAGATAATTTTTATTTTATACATTAAATGACAGTATAAAGTTTATAGTAATGTCATTTTATAAAAATTTTTTTAAAGTTTTCTTACTAAACCGTGTCTAGCTTCTTTTAAAATAGAGTTTTGAAAGCCAATGGTAAAATGGTGATGATTTTCTTTCCAGTTTTCTATATTAGTAATTTCTGGGATCATAATGGTTGTAAAACCAACTCTGGTTAAAAATTGATATTGATCAGGAAGGACTTGTCCTGTTGCTCTTAATTCCCCTGTAAATTTTAAATGTTCTCGGATTTGACGGGCTTGTGAAAAGGCTCTTCCATCTTTAAAAGTAGGGAATATTAAAGCGATAAGGGAAAGCTTTTTAAGAAAAGGATTTAAAAGTTCAATATCCAGATCACAAGGAAATAAGACGCCGAGTGGTTGATTGATTTTATCATTATCATCAAGGGTCGATAAAAGCGAGTAAGATAAAATGGGATATTCGGGTAAGGATGTAGGCAGGTGATCTTCTATTGTCACCCATGGATTATCAATAACTTCACCATCTTTAAGCAGAAGCATAAACAATCTCCTTGAAAGGATTAATACCTAGTCGATTAAATGTATCAATAAAATATTCATTTTTTTGACGTTGCTCAAGGTAGAAATTAATAAGTTTTCGAATTGCTTCAATTACTTCCTCCATAGTAAGTGCTGCTCCTAAAATAGATCCTATTGTAGCATTGTTTTTATAGGAAAACCCACCAAGTTTGATTTGATAAAATTCTTCACCTTTTTTATTGACTCCTAATACTCCAATATTCATGATATGATGATGGGCACAGGAATTGATACAACCATCGACACCAATATTGAGAGGACCTATTTTTTCTTGCAAATGAATGTCTTGGAATAAAGACATGATTTTTTTTGCAATAGAGATTGACCGTGCATTTGCCAAAGCACAATAATCAAGACCTGGGCAACAGACAATATCTGTAATCAAACCTTGGTTTGGTACAGCTAAATGATGTTTTTGTAAAGCTTGCCATAAAACATAAAGTTGATCTTTTCTAACATGTCCTAAAACAAGATTTTGCAAATGCGTGACACGGATTTCACCCAAAGAATATTCTTCTGCTAAATCAGCTAATGCATCCATTTGATCTGCTGTCATATCTCCGGGAGTTTCACCAATATTTTTAAGAGAAATGATGGTGGCTATATAATCTTTATGGAAATGAGGATAGCTATTATGGTTGACCCATTGATTAAAGGCTTGATTTTCCTGACGATGTTTTTTGAGGGTTTCCGAAGCATTAGGAACATCCACAAGATTAGGTTGTCCAAAATTTTCTTGAATAGATGTCATAATATCATTTGATAAACGGTATTGATCCAAATCCATAGCTTGAAATTCTTTTTCAACCTGTTCACGATAGTTATCAATACCAAGATTTTCTATAAGAATTTTG
This sequence comes from uncultured Commensalibacter sp., assembly GCA_946699565.1. Classification (GTDB taxonomy): domain Bacteria; phylum Pseudomonadota; class Alphaproteobacteria; order Acetobacterales; family Acetobacteraceae; genus Commensalibacter. The sequence goes on from CAMPDW010000006.1 coordinate 25,413, forward strand.
ATTCTAGATTTATAAAGATTATTGCGACTTCCATGCAGATTATAAACACGAATAATGGCTTCAAGGTAAGCAAGTAAATGTTCAGGAGGTAAATCATTACGAATGATTTTTCCTTTAATAGGAATGCGTCCTAATCCACCTCCAACCCAGATTTCAAAAACCGGTTTATTTTGTTTATTAAGGCAGGTTAAAATGCCGATATCATAGAAACATACTGCTATACGATCATTGGAAGACCCACTTATAGCAATTTTAAATTTTCGGGGCAGAAAAGAAAATTCAGGATGAAGGGTTGACCATTGACGCATAATTTCGGCATAAATACGAGGATCTAAGATTTCATCTTGTGCTACACCTGCAAATTCATCACTAGTAATATTACGGATACAATTCCCACTGGTTTGAATAGTATGAAGTTCAACAGACGCTAGATAGGTTAAAATATCAGGAACTTCTTCAAGTTTTGTCCAATGAAACTGTATGTTTTGACGGGTAGTAAAATGACCATAGCCACGGTCATAATAACGGGCTATATAAGCTAATCCACGTAACATTTTTGATGATAATGTTCCATATGGAATTGCAACGCGTAACATATAAGAATTTAATTGTAAATATACACCATTCATCAATCGAAAAGGCTTGAATTCATCTTCAGTTAATTCGCCATTCAGCCGTCTTTTTATTTGGGAGCGAAATTGATTAATCCTTTCGGTTAAAAATTCAAAATCAACATCGTTATAATTATAACGACCTATTGCTTTGGAGGTGTTTGAGTCAGAAATATGAGAAAAATGGTTCATTGATTATTATCTTATATGGAGCGTGGATTAAATTCAGGATGATTACTGGGACCAAAAGCTCTAATTTTTTCGCGTGTAGTTGTAGGAAGAAAAGTATTTCTAATTTCAGTACAATGAAGATCAATTAAAAAACGTGCGGAATCTGTTTGAATAATTTGCTGTATTTTTTGTTCAGCCTCTTCTTTATTTGAAAAAAGATGAGCTTCTTCTATCATGATTCCCCAATATTCTTGTGAGGTAAACCATACAACCCGTCCATCCAAAAGGCGATTTGCGGTTAAAACGTAATATTCAGATTGATTAGCTTGTTTGTTTTGAACAACCACTATAGGTAAATCCTTTTAATAACTTAATACTATAGTTATATATACAATAATTTTTATAATTACGCAAAATAAATAGTAAAAGGATATATCAACCTTTTACTATGGGATAAAAGACGATATTAATTTATCGGTTCATTAATACGGTAATATTTGAATTTTCAAGCATGTACCGTGTAACACCACCAAGAATAAGTTGCTGCCAGCGTGGATGTGAATACGCACCCATACATAACATATCTGCTCCCAATTCATTACAAGCAGCTAGAATATTATTAGCAACGTCTTTTTCGTTGCCTAGTTGGTGGGGTTTTGCCTGAATATTATGGAATTTAAGATAATTAATAACATCCTGAATTTTTTTGCCATTTGTTTCATAATCATTGGTGTAGAAAATATAAACTTGTTCAGCAAAATGTAACCATCTTAAGCTAGCATGAAGTGCCGCTGCTGATTCTGCGCTTCCGTTCCAGCAAATGCATATTTTTTTACCAACATTTTGGGGTTTTTGTTTAGGGGCGATGATAATTGGACGGCCACTGTCAAATAATAGAGTGTGAAGAACTTCAGAAGATGAAATCTCGCTTTCTGAATCTGGATGGGAAATAACGGTTATATCTGAAAGACGGGCCCAATAGGTAATTAAATCATTTTCATGGCCTGTTAAGGTAGTGAAGCTTACAGTAATTTTATCTTTGCTTGGTTCAGTAATATTAGGATCTGTTAATTCAATATTATATTCATCAACGAAATTATCGAAAATTTTTCGAGCAAGTTTCAATCGTTTTTGATTTTCAGAAGCAGCAACATTCATGACCTCTTCAATCATAGTTCCTGAAAGACCTTCACTTGTAAGGGGGATAAGATCTTTTTTATCGGGTTGAATATGAATAACTGCAAGGTGGGCATTATAATTTTTGGAAAGATAATAGGCTGTTGTTAAAGTAGATTCTGATAAAGGTGTTCCCTGAATAGGAATGAGTATTTTTTTGACGCTAAGCATCATTTATTCCTTCTATCTTAATAAACGAATATGATTTTTAATATTAATCGTTAAATTATTTTTTTAATAGATAAAATGAAGTGATGGTTTAAATAGGGAATTGAAATAGATCACTTTTTAGTTATTTAAGAGCGCAATTATTTTGCGTATGTAAAATTTAATGTTATATTTTATAAAATATTTAAGTTGGATTTATAAAGATTTGATCTATAATGATAGTGGTTTATTTTCTTGATTTTTTGCATTAAAATAACACTGTGAAATAAAATAATTTCAGCTATTTCGTTCGTTTAAAAGATCATTAAAGTACGTATATTTATAATTATTAAGGAATGTTATGACAGCAAAGAATGATGTTTTGCCTGTAAAAGGAAATTTAATGCAAGGTAAACGCGGTTTGATTATGGGATTAGCTAACGATCATTCAATAGCATGGGGAATTTCCCGTGCATGTTCCTTACAAGGGGCAGAACTTGTTTTTACTTATCAAGGAGAAGCCTTAAAAAAAAGGGTTGCACCTTTAGCTGAAAGTTTAGGTTCTTCTTATCTTTTATCTTGTAATGTAAGTAGAGATGAGGATATCTCAAATGTTTTTAAAGATATTGCTCAAAAATGGGGAAAGCTTGATTTTGTTGTTCATGCAATTGGTTGGGCGGATAAACAATATTTACGTGGGCGTTATGTAGATACACCTAGAGATGCTTTTGCAACAGCATTAGATATTTCCTGTTTTTCTTTTACAGTAATAGCAAAAGAAGCATCAAAATTAATGACTAATGGTGGATCTTTATTGACACTGACCTATTTGGGTTCTGAACGTGTTATGCCGCATTATAATGTCATGGGTATAGCAAAAGCAGCTCTAGAAGCTTCTGTTCAATATATGGCTGCAGATCTTGGTCCTGATAATATACGTGTAAATGCTATTTCAGCAGGTCCTATTAAAACATTGGCTGCAAGTGGTATTAGTGATTTTCGTTATATTTTAAAGTGGAATCAATTAAATTCTCCTTTAAAACGTAATGTCACTATTGATGAAGTGGGTGGGGCTGGTTTATATTTTCTTTCTGATTTATCAAAGAGTGTTACGGGTGAAATCCATCATGTTGATTGCGGATATCATTTAGTTGGTATGAAAAATCCGAGTGCGCCTGATATTTCATTATCAGATAATTAATTTATTGTTGAAATGAGTGAAAAATAGCGTGTCGTATAATAGTTTTGGTACTTTATTTAGGGTTACGACATGGGGGGAAAGTCATGGACCCGCGATTGGTTGTGTAGTTGATGGATGCCCCTCAAAGATTCCACTTTCAGAAAAAATAATTCAACCATGGTTGGATTTACGCAGACCTGGTCAATCGGCTTTTACTACGACACGCAATGAACCTGATAAGGTTAAAATATTATCGGGTGTTTTTGAAGGACAAACAACAGGAACGCCGATATCCTTACTTATAGAAAATACAAATCAGCGTTCAAAAGATTATTCGAATATTGCACAATCTTACCGTCCTGGTCATGCTGATATTACCTATGCTTTAAAGTATGGTATACGAGATTTTCGTGGAGGTGGACGTTCTTCTGCAAGGGAAACGGCCATGCGTGTTGCCGCAGGTGCAATTGCTCGATTAATTTTAGGTAAAGCGATTAGGGTACGCGGAGCTCTGATTCAGATTGGGGATATGAAAATTAACCGTGATCATTGGTCATGGGATGAGATTAAAAAGAATGAATTTTTTTGTCCTGATGCTCAAATGGTTGAAACTTGGAGAAAGGCATTAGTCTCTATTCGTAAAGAAGGATCATCTATTGGTGCTGTTATCGAAGTGGTTGCTGAAGGTGTTCCAGCGGGATTAGGAGCTCCTATCTACGGAAAATTAGACGCTGATATTGCTCAGGCAATGATGAGTATTAATGCTGTTAAAGCTGTAGAAATTGGTGATGGATTTGATGTGGCCTCTTTACGAGGTGAACAAAATGTTGATCCTATTTTTCTCAAGAATGAAAATGTAGAGTTTGGTTCCAATCATGCAGGCGGTATTTTAGGGGGTATTTCCAGTGGTCAGCCTATTATAGTCCGTTTTGCCGTTAAACCTACAAGCTCAATTCTTATTCCTAAATCTTCTATTAATTTAAAAGGTGAGGCCGTTGACGTAATTACTAAAGGAAGACATGATCCATGCGTAGGTATTCGTGCAGTTCCTGTTGGTGAGGCAATGCTTGCTTGTGTATTAGCGGATCACTGGTTAAGACATCGTGGTCAAGTTGGGGAATTCAGAACCGATAGATTTATTTGAATTTAAATGATCTATTTTGTAATCTGTTAGTATTATGTATGTTGGGAAATTTGGAAAAGAATAATTGTTTAAAAAATTTTTAATTAACTGATATTAGGTTTTAATTATTTATTCATTTTTTAGTTTTATTGAATATAGATAAGTGTTTTTTATATCGCTTTTTAATTTTAGTATATTCAATAAAAAATAATATTTTTTTGTTTTCATTTCGATTATTAATTATATTTAAAGTGTTTTTTTGAAATACCGTTTCTAGAATCATTTATTTTATTTTTAAGTTTAATAGAAATAAGGTTATAATTTGAAAAGTAACTTTAATGATTTTAGTGTTTATCGGGGATATTATAAATGAATGAAAAAATAATACAGGGAACCGATGTTGAAAAACAATTCATCAAAGAAAAGTTAAACAAGCTTACAAATGAAGCCGCGGAAAAAGGTATTAAAGTGGATGTTTTTGAAGAATTATTAATTATTTTGGTGGATAAACTAGATTTTAAAGTGATAATGTTAAAAAAATAAGAGAAAAAGTGTAGTGAGTACAGATCCTTATACTATTTTGGGTGTATCAAAAACAGCCAGTCAGGATGAGATACGTAAAGCTTATAGAAGGCTTGCTAAGAAATATCATCCTGATTTGAACCCAGGAAACAAAGAGGCTGAAGATAAATTTAAAGCAATTAGTGTTGCGAATGAACTCCTTTCTGATCCTGAAAAAAAGGCTCGTTTTGACCGTGGGGAGATTGATATTCATGGTCAGGAACAAGGCTTTCCAGGAGGTGGAGCGGGATATCGCCATTATGCAGATGGGAATCAAGGTTTTCGTTACAGTCAAGCTGGAGGGACTCATGGAAGTCAGTTTTCAGAAGAGGACCTTCAAGATATTCTGAATCAATTTGGTGGCGGCTTTGGTGGGTATAAATTTTCACGTGGATCAACAGGATCTCAAAAAGGTCAGAATCGTCGTTATCATTTAAAAATCGGTTTTCTTGATGCTGTGAACGGAACAATTTCAAGAATCACTTTGCCAGAAGGTGGAACGCTTGATGTAAAAATACCTGCTGGAATTGAAGACGGTAAAACATTGCGGTTACGTGGGAAAGGAGAGCCTGGTTCTCAAAATGGTCTTGCAGGGGATGCGTTAATTACGATTCAAGTAACACCGCATGCTTATTTCAAACGTGATGGACAGGATATAAGAATGACTTGGCCAGTAGATCTTAAAACAGCCGTTTTAGGTGGAAAATTATCGGTTCCAACACCTACTGGTGAGGTTGCCTTAAATGTTCCGGCACATTCAGATAGTGGTACTGTATTAAGATTACGTGGACGGGGTATTCCAGCTCGGAAAAATCATGAAGCAGGGAATTTATACGTAACTTTACAAATTAAATTGGGTAAAGTTGACCCTGTTTTAGAAGAATTTTTGCGAAAATCTTCTGATCAATCAAATTAAATTTTTTAAAAGATTAAAAGGGAAGTAAGATGATTACCCTTGAAATGTTATGTTATAATTTACCTGAAATAACAGTTAGTGATGTTCATCATTGGATTGATAATCAATGGTTAAGACCGGAGAAAAAAGAGGGAAATTATCTATTCAAAGAAATTGATGAAGCGAGAGCCAGATTAATCATTGAATTAAGAGATCATTTAGGCGTTACAGAAGATTCCATGTCCTTGGTACTTCAACTTTTAGATCAACTTTACACAACGCGACGACAAATACGTTATTTATGTGAGGTTATTTCAACAGAAAAATATCCAGATGTTCAACTAACATTGCGTCGCATTTTAGATGATCACTCTATCATTGAACTTAATTAATTATAAAGCAATAGCAGGATGATTGAGTAAAGTTAAAAGTTCTGCTCTTGCTTGCTGGTCGTGTTCAAATATTCCAAGCATTTTAGAAGTAACCATGGATACACTGGGATTATGAACTCCTCGTGTTGTCATACATTGGTGAGATGCTTCAATAATAACTGCAACACCTTTGGGGTGTAATACATCTTGGATGGTAATTGCGATTTCTGCAGTCATTCTTTCTTGAATTTGTAAACGCTTAGCAAAAGCTTCTACAATTCTTGCTAACTTAGATATCCCTACCACATAACGATTAGGTAGGTAAGCAACATGAGCTTTACCAATAATAGGAACCATATGGTGTTCGCAGTGACTTTCAAAACGTATATCACGTAAAAGAACAATTTCCTTATAGCCTCCAACTTCTTCAAAAGTACGACTGAGGATTTCTTTGGGATTTTCTTTATAGCCAGCAAAAAATTCACGATAAGCTTTAACGACGCGGCTGGGTGTGTCAATTAAGCCCTCACGATTAGGATCATCGCCCGCCCAACGAATAAGAGTTCGTACAGCTTTTTCAGCTTCTAAACGAGAAGGCATAGATGTTTTTTTATTAGTCATAATATTTTTAGGTCTTTTTAAACTGATAAACTTATTTGCTATTTCTGTTTTTTAGAAATAAATCAAATTTATATAGGAATATTTTTCTTAAAATTGCAAAGAAATATCTTTATTCATTTTATTTAATATAAAAGAATAAAATTTTTTATAGTTTATTTCTTTTGTTCCAATAAATGGAACTGATTAATATTATTTTAGTCTATTTATTTTTATATTTTTTGGTAATTTTTAAAGCATCAAGACCTTTTTGTAAATCTTCAATTAAATCTTGTGAATCTTCAAGCCCTACTGAAAAGCGAATGGTACCATCGGTAATTCCTAATTTTAAACGATCTTCCGGATTGACTTTTAAATGTGTTGTTGTCGCTGGATGGGTGACGATACTGCGACTATCACCAAGGTTATTACAAATTAAGATCAGGTTTAAGGCATTCATAAAGTTAAAAGCTCCCTCTTTTCCACCTTTAACTTCAAAAGCAATCATGGTGCTTGGAGCATCCATTTGTTTTTGAGCCAATTCATAATGGGGATGGGAACATAAACCAGGATAACGTATGAGGTTAATTAAATCTGATTTTTCTAAAAATTCAGCACAGATTTGAGCATTTTTGGTCATTTTTTCCATACGAAGTGGAAAGGTTTCTAAACTTTTTAATAAAATCCACGCGTCAAAAGCGGAAATGGTTAATCCAGCATTATGAACAAAAGGAATAATATCTGTTTCGAGTAATTCTTTTTTACCTAAAATAGCTCCTGCTAAAATTCGCCCTTGCCCATCCATATGTTTTGTACAGGAGTATACAACAATATCAGCACCGAATTTTAAAGGTTTTTGATAAAGGGGAGTGGCGAATACATTATCAATAATGAGTTTTCCGCCTGCTTGATGCGTCAAATTAGCGATTTGCTTAATATCTAAAATATCAAGCATGGGATTAGAAGGACTTTCAATGATAACAGTTGTTGTAGGTTTAGATAATGCTTTTTTCCATTCTTGAATATCAGTACCTTCAATAAAAACAGCTTCAATGCCAATTTTAGGTAAAAAATAATCAATGAACCAATAGGTCGATCCAAAGATAGCTTTAGATGCGACAATACGATCACCCTGTTTTAAACCTGCAAAAAGGGCGGTAAAAATTGCACTCATTCCTGTTGACGTTGCAATACAACATTCGGCTTCTTCTAAATGGATAAGACGGTTTTCTAAATTCGTAATGGTTGGGTTATTAACGCGACTATATTGATAATGGTCTTCCTCTTTTTTAAAGGTTCGTTCGGCTTGTTGTGCATTTTTATAAATAAAGCCAGAGGTTAGAAAAAGGGCTTCACATGTTTCAGAAAAAAAAGACCGTTCAATATGATCATGAAGTAAACGGGTTGCAAGGCGATGAGAAGAAGTTTTTTTCATAATATTTTCTTTAATAATCATTTAAATTATTCATGATAGAGAGAGAATTTGAGTTGATTATTTCTTGATCTTTTGAAAATAGCAAGAATCATTAATATTTAATTATTAAAGATTGCATTCAATTAAAAAAAATATTATTTGTTTTATGATCTTTTGCGGATGTAATTCAATGGTAGAATAACAGCTTCCCAAGCTGTATATGAGGGTTCGATTCCCTTCATCCGCTCCATGAAAACTAGTGATAATAATATTTCTTGATTTTATAGTTATATTATTATGTAAAAACTGATTAAGAAATAATGTAAAAGTTTTAATCTTGATTTTGTAAAAATTATCCACTATAAATTGTGAGTTTTAAAAATTAGATTGTTTTTTTCAAAAAATTAATTCGAAATAGTGTTAGAGTACAGATGGTTATATTAATAAAGATGTTCATTATTTTCCCACTATAATTGATTTAAATAAAATTTAATCTTTTATTTATCTTTGTCTTTTAAAAAAAGATGAAGGCATGGGTTTTCAATCTAATTTGTTTCCATTTTTAAATTTTTCAAAACCTATAGGATTATAATATGTTGCTGTCTTGTAATCGACAAGATTGGCTTGGAAATATCCGTGCAGATATTTTATCTGGTATGGTCGTTGCATTGGCTTTGATACCAGAGTCAATTGCATTTTCGATTATTGCCGGTGTTGACCCGAGTGTCGGACTTTATTCAGCTTTTGCCATTCCATGCGTTATTGCATTATTTGGTGGACGTCCAGGTATGATTTCTTCTTCAACGGGATCAATGGCGTTATTGATGGGGCCGTTGGTCAAATCATACGGATTAAGTTATTTGTTAGCTGCATCAATTTTGGCTGGGATTCTCCAAATAATTGCTGGTTATTTGAAATTAGGTGAATTAATGCGCTTTGTGTCTCATTCTGTAGTTACTGGATTTATGAATGCTTTAGCTATTTTAATTTTTATGGCACAACTTCCGCAATTAATTAATGTAACTTGGCATGTTTATGCGATTGTTGCGGGTGGATTGGCGATTATTTATCTTTTTCCTTATTTAACAAAGCTTATTCCATCGTCTTTAATGTGTATTATTATAATGACGATTATAGCAATAAGTTGCGGATTGCAAGTGCCAATTGTAGGCAATATAGGAAAACTTCCAGAATCTCTGCCTATTTTAGCTATTCCAGATGTTTCTCTGAATTTTCATACCTTTTTGATTATTCTCCCTTATTCTGCAGGATTGGCAGCGGTTGGTTTGCTTGAAACCATGATGACAGCAACAATTGTTGATGAATTTACTGATACTTTCAGCGATAAAAACCGTGAATGTAAGGGGCAGGGTATTGCTAATATTTGTACGGCTTTTTTCGGAGGTATGGCAGGGTGTGCGATGATTGGTCAATCGGTGATTAATATCAAGTCAGGAGGACGAGGAAGATTATCCACATTTATTGCTGGTATTTTCCTACTTATACTTGTTGTTTTCTTAAGGACATGGGTTGCTCGTATTCCAATGGCAGCTTTAGTTGCAGTGATGATTATGGTTTCTATTAGTACGTTTTCATGGCGTTCAATTTTAGATTTAAGAAAATATCCTTTATCAACAAATATTGTTATGATTTTAACCATGTGTGTTGTTGTTGGAACAAATAATCTGGCCTATGGAGTGTTGACAGGTGTATTGGTTGCCTCTCTTATTTTTGCAAGTAAGGTTTCTCATTTTATGTTGATTAAATCTGAAAAAGACGGTCAATGTCGTATCTATAAAGTAAATGGCCATGTTTTTTTCGTAACGGTAGATCGTTTTATCAATAGTTTTGACCTTAAAGAGGATATTGTGAATGTTACAATTGATTTAACACATGCTCATTTTTGGGATGTTAGTTCTGTAATGGCATTGGATAAAGTTATTATTCATTTGCGTCAACGAGGAATAACAGTAGAAGTTAAGGGAATGAATGATGCAACCGCAACAATTATTGATCGTTTTGGCCAATATGATAAAGCTGAAGAAATTGAAAAGATAATTGGGCATTATTAAAAAATATTGTCTTAAAGATCATCCATATATTATTTAAATTTATTTATCATTTTTTTTAAGTTGGATGATTTTTTCAAAATAATTTTTCACTGATTCATTTTTAGTATCAGTAAGTTTTGTTCAGATAAATCGGATTTATATTTATTTTTTACATTTAATCTATTAAATTAGAAATCTTTATTTTTCACGATAAATTGTCTTATTCCATACCCACAATCTTGAATCCTCAACCGCTAGGTCATGCATTCCATTATGGGAGGATTTTTTAATTAAGATATTGCCCGTCACTGAATCCAGTATTTTAATCCATTGATGATTATGTTTAAGATAAGCTGTTGTTGTACAGCCTCCCGAACCACATAGGCTGGCAGATTGTAATTGGGTAAATAAAACTATTTGGGGTGTTTGTGTACTTGATAAATTAGCACTACCAATAAGAACCAGAGGTTTTTCATTGTGCTGAATGGCAAAATTAATATCAATATTATTAAGGGAATATGCGATTATTGAAAGACTATTTGCGTGTTGAGGTGTTAAGATAACTTTTCCTAATGTTGTATTAGCTAAATGTTTAACCTTTTTTGAATGATGGGTTATTGCAGAAGAGGGTTGTATTGTACAAATACTGACAAAACAGAAAAGGATAATTTTTTGAAGGAAAGTTAATCGTGAAAAAGCCAGTTTTTTATTCATGATATAAAGCCTTTTTCAAAAGCAGAATATTTGGTATGAGTATATAGGTTTATGTTAATTGTATAACTGTAATATTTAAACTGAAGCGATTGTATAGAATTATTTAATTTTTAGCAAAGAAATGGTTTTTTCGAGATAGGTTTTATTAGTTTATTAAAGGAAGGATACCTGTATTATTTATGATAAATTCAGAAATTAAACAGGTTATGGCTGACGAAAATCAGAATGAATCTATTCAGAAAATGATTTTTTCAGAAGGACTTGTTTTAGAAAGCGGTCAGAAATTATCACATTTAGAAATTGCATATCAAACCTATGGGAAATTATCAACAACAAAAGATAATGCCATTTTAATTTGTCATGCTTTGACAGGGGATCAATATGTTGCCAGTGTTAATCCACTTAGTAAAAAGTCTGGATGGTGGAGTAGAATGGTTGGCCCAGATTTGCCTATAGATACAAATAAATATTTTATTATTTGTAGTAATGTTCTTGGAAGTTGTATGGGAACGACAGGACCGCGTTCTATGCGTTTAGATCAGCAAACAATGGGATATTGGGGTGTCGATTTTCCAACGATTACGATTGGGGATATGGTAAATGCTCAAAAACTTTTAATTGATCATTTCCAGATTAACCAGTTATTTGCTGTAATTGGTGGTTCGATGGGGGGAATGCAGGCTTTACAATGGGCGGTAAGTTATCCAGATCGTGTTTATGCAGTTATTCCTATTGCAACCTCTTCTTTTCATTCAGCTCAAAACATAGCTTTTAACGAAGTCGGAAGACAGGCTATTTTTTCTGATCCTGATTGGCGGAATGGTAATTACTGGCGGTATGGGGTTATTCCTTCCAGGGGTTTGGCTGTTGCACGAATGATGGCGCATATTACGTATTTATCCGAAGACGCCCTAAATCGTAAATTTGGACGACGATTACAAGAAACAATGATGGGTTCCTCTTCGCTCATTTTAGGCGAAATGTTTCAAGTGGAAAGTTATTTACATTATCAAGGATCTAATTTTGTAAGACGTTTTGATGCTAATTCCTATGTGACGATTACACGTGCGATGGATTGGTTTGATTTGTCTCAAAATTATAATGGAGATTTAGTAAAGGCTTTTTCGCATGTCCAATCGAGATTTTGTGTTATTAGTTTTTCATCTGATTGGCTTTTTCCTACTTCACGATCAAGGGCTATTGTTAAGGCGTTGAATCGTGTTGGGGCAAATGTTTCTTTTGTTGAAATTGTAAGTGATAAGGGGCATGATGCTTTTTTATTAGATGAACCAGATTTGGATTTAGTGATTAGTGGTTTTTTAGCAGGGATTAAAAGGCAAAGGCAGTTAAAAAATAATGCGTCTTGATCAGCGTTGCATTGTTAATATGATTAAAAAAAAATCAACCATACTTGATATAGGCTGTGGAGACGGAACATTAATTGATTATTTATGTTGTTACCATCAATGCGATGCTCGAGGTATTGAATTAGATATGTCTTGTGTAACTCAAGCTGTAAGCAAAGGTTTATCTGTCATTCAGGGTAATGCGGATTATGATTTGAAAAATTATCCAACGGCTGGGTTTGATTACGTTGTTCTTTCTCGAACTTTACAGGCCGTTAATCATCCACGTGAAGTATTACAGCAAATGTTGAGAATTGGACAATATGCTATTGTTTCTTTTCCCAATTTTGGTCATTGGACATTACGATTGCAATTATTGTTTAAAGGTCATATGCCAATGACTAATGTATGGGGAACCTGTTGGTATGAAACCCCTAATATTCATCCTTGCACTTTAACAGATTTTGTTTCTTTGTGTAAGAAAGAAGGATATCATATCAGTCAATGGATGGCGATTGATGATCATGGAGAAGGGGAAAAAGCTCCTTGGCGGAGATCCATACGTCTTGCTAATTTTTTTGGCGAACAGGCTTTATTTCTGTTAACTAAATAAAATAAGATAGACATCAGTCTTTATTAAATTAAAGTATTGTTGTAATTCGTAAATATTGGTTTTGATGATAAAAAAGGGTTTTTTCTGATAAATTCTGTATAGTTTGGATGATTAATTTGTTAATAGAGTTATTGAAATGAATAGGTTCAAAAATTTTATTGAGAAATGAGGTCTAGGAAAAAGTAATGCAGGACTTGGATAAGTCATCGTTAAATTATATTTTTGTTGATAAGAGTTATTCTCCTTTGAAAATATCTTTTCGTGGATGGATAACAATCATAATTAATACAATTCGTAGCTTAATTGATGGTCCTTATGTGCTTGTAGCAGCAGGATGTGCATTCTTTTCGACCTTATCTTTGTTTCCTTCGATAAGCAGTTTGATCTCTATTTATGGATTAGTTTTTGATCCACAGACTGTGGAGCCGCAGCTTAAATTTTTACAGCATTTTTTTCCACCAATCGTTTATATTTTTTTGCAGAAAATGATTAATTCTATTGTTGATCAAACTTCTTCAACGTTAACTATACAATTAGTTATTTCAATTTTATTTGCTCTTTGGTCTGCATCTATTGGAACGAAAGGTTTAATTACGGGTTTGAATGTCGCATACAATAAGCATGAATCACGTAATTATATTAAATTTCAAATTTTATCTGTTGTTTTAACTTTTTGTGCAATTTTAGGAACGATTCTTACCTTGGCTGTTATTGTGGCCTTACCTGCTATATTAAAATTTTTACCATTACAGTTTTTGAATATTTTAAGCGACTATTTTCCAGCCTATAACATGGTACGGGTTGCGGGTAACGTTATCGTTTTTCTTTTTGCCACATGGACGTTTTCTTTATTTTATCGTTTCGGTCCATGTCGTTTCAGTGTTTATTGGCGATGGATTTATCCAGGAGCAATTATTGCAACATCACTATGGTTGTTTGTTGCTGTTTCATTTTCTTATTATGTTGCTCATTTTGCGAACTTCACTATCACCTATGGCCCCTTAGGAACTGTTGTTGCAGTTATGATGTGGTTCTTAGTTTCCTGCTACGTCGTTTTAGTTGGGGCTCAGTTTAATTCAAAAATAGAGGAATATATTTTAGATGACAGTCATGATCTAAAAAAATAATAAATTATTGGGGTATTTCCGCAACTTCTGTTTCGTTTAGGGGTTTAATAGTGACGTGTGCAGTTCCTTTATTAAGCATTCCGATTTTAACGGCTGCTGCTTTTGATAGATCAATAATACGATGTTTTACAAAAGGTCCACGGTCATTAATTGTAACAATGACTGAATGACCTGTTTCTTTAGATTGTACAAGCACTTTACTACCCAAAGGTAAAGTTGGGTGAGCAGCTGTTAAATTTTGATTGTTTAAATAGGTTCCAAATGATGTTCGACATTTTTGTGTATGTCGTCCCCTGTACCAGCTAGCAATACCACTTTGGAATTCTGAATTGTTGGAAAGGCTTGTATCATTATCACCATTTATTTTGTTTCGAATATGATATGGTATAGCTCTTTTTTTCATTTTTTTTATATGATGAGCTATTGTTTTATAATGAGTAGTATGTGCATAAACAAATTGAAGTATTTGAGAGTTGACTCCAATAATAAGACATAAAATTAATAGTTTGTTGCAACGCTTCATATGTTTCTATTTGTTGTAGTACCTAAATTATGATAAAATAAAAAACTACAAACCTTTATATTATATATTAGTGAATAAAAAAAGTCTCTATTGTAGAATATATTAATAAAATGTCAAAAAAAAGGATTTTTAAATATTTTATTTAAGATGATATAATTATTGTGTTAAATATTTTTTGTATTGTCTCAACGTAATATATTCAATATTTAAATTATTATAATTTTTATATATATATTTGTTATTTGATAACATGTAAAAGTTTAAATGAATCAGTAGATTGATTTTGTAAGAGGTTATTTAAAATTTACTAAAATGTTAATTTTAATTTGACTAGGCATGAATAATTAGTATGGAACTACCTCTGATAAGTGTTTTAAATGGCCCAAACTTAAATATGTTGGGAATGCGTCAGCCAAATGTGTATGGTTATGCAACTTTGGATGATGTTGAGCAAATTTGTATTCAAAATGCTGAACAATTGGAAATTGCAATTGATTTTCGTCAATCGAATGATGAAGGAGAATTAATTTCGTGGATTCAAGAATGTAGAGGAAAAGCAAAAGGAATTATTATTAATGCTGGTGCTTATAGTCACACTTCAATAGCAATTTTAGATGCTTTATTAGCAGTTGATTTGCCTGTTATAGAAGTGCATATATCAAATATTTATCGCCGAGAATCTTTTCGGCATCATTCTTATATTTCCCATGTGGCAACAGGAGTAATCTGTGGATTAGGTCTGCAAGGTTATGCTTTGGCTTTAGCCGCGATGGCAAATCTTATTTTAGAAGAGGATAGTTGATGAGCAAAATGCTCGTAGATGTAGAAGTTATTCGGAAATTAGCTGATATTTTAACAGAAACAGGATTAACAGAAATTGAAGTTTCTGAAAAAGATCAGCATGTTCGTGTTGTTAAAAATATTACTATTAATGCAGGTTCTGTAACAACAGCGCCTGTATCTGTAGCACCTGTTTCGACCCCTATGTCTGCTTCTGCTGCTGTCAGTAGTAATGAAAATAAACAAGAAGAAGATCTTTCCAAAAATCCTGGTGCTGTTTTAAGTCCAATGATTGGTGTAGCCTATCTTACTCCAGAGCCTTCGGCCTCACCGTTCGTTAAAATTGGAGATGAAGTGAAATCAGGTCAGATTATAATGCTGATAGAAGCCATGAAAACCTTTAATCAAATTCGTGCCCCTAAAGCGGGTAAACTTACCCGTATATTGGTTTCTTCTGGTGAACCAGTCGAATATGGTGAAGTTTTGGCGGTAATTGAATAAAATGTTTTCAAAAATTTTAATAGCGAATCGTGGTGAAATCGCTTTACGTATTTTAAGGGCCTGTCGTGAAATGGGCATTAAAACTGTGGCAGTTCATTCAACCGCGGATACGGATGCGATGCATGTTCGCTTGGCGGATGAAAGTGTATGTATTGGTCCTCCTTCTGTTACAGAAAGTTACCTTAATAAAAGAGCTATTTTATCTGCTGCAGCGATTACAGGCGCCGAAGCGATTCATCCAGGTTATGGTTTTTTATCTGAAAATGCAGATTTCGCCGAGTTAGTAGGAGAACACGGGTTTGTATTTATTGGTCCATCACCTGAGCATATTCGTATGATGGGTGATAAAATTCAAGCAAAAACAACCATGAAAAAGTTTAAAGTTCCTCTGGTACCCGGATCTGATGGAGCATTAACAGATCTTGCTACAGCGAAAAAAGTGGCTGATAAAATTGGTTACCCTGTTTTGATCAAGGCTGCTGCTGGTGGCGGTGGACGTGGAATGAAGGTTGCTTCTAATGAAAGTGAACTTGAAGAAGCTTGGCAAGTTGCAAGAGCGGAAGCTAAAATGGCCTTCGGCAACGATGAAGTTTATATGGAGAAATATCTCGATAAACCTAAGCATATTGAAGTTCAAATTATTGGTGATCAACATGGAAATGTCTTATTTTTAGGTGAAAGAGATTGTTCTTTACAAAGACGCCATCAAAAGGTTTTAGAAGAAGCGCTGCCAACCTGTTTAACTGAGAAAGAACGTAATTCAATTGGTGAAATAGCTTCACGAGCTATGAAACAGTTAGGTTATAAAAATGCCGGAACATTGGAATTTCTATACCAAGATGGGCATTTTTGTTTTATTGAAATGAATACACGTTTACAAGTTGAACATCCAGTTACTGAACTGGTCACGGATGTTGATCTTGTTGCAGAGCAAATCCGTGTTGCCTCAGGTGAACGATTAAATTTTAAGCAAAAGGATATTCATTTTAAGGGACATGCAATTGAATGTCGTATAAATGCCGAAGACCCTGAAAATTTCCTTCCCAATCCTGGGAAAATTGAAGTTTTTCATTCTCCAGGTGGCTTAGGTGTCCGTTTGGACAGCGCATTATATGTTGGTTATACTATTCCACCTTATTATGATAGCTTGATTGCTAAATTAATAACTTATGGGCATGATCGGGAAACAGCAATTGTACGTATGCAAAGAGCATTGGAAGAAATGGTGATTACTGGCGTAAAAACAACTATTCCCCTACACCAAAAAATACTTGCGGATCCTGAGTTTAGGAAAGGTGATTATACAATTCATTGGTTAGAGAATTTTATTGAAAAAAATAAAAGCATATAATTCTTTTTACTATTTTTCATAAGTGATTGCTGAAAATAAAGGGACGTCAATTTTTTCATGTCCCTTTAAATTTTTCAATTCAATTAAAGCTGCTGCTCCAATAACATTAGCACCTATTTTACGTAAAAGTTTTATTGAAGCTTGTAATGTGCCACCAGTAGCTAATAAATCATCAATAACAACAACGCGTTGACCAGGTATAACCGCATCTTCTTGGATATGAATGCAATTTTGACCATATTCTAAATTATATTGAATGGAAATTGTTTTTCCAGGCAATTTACCGGGTTTACGAATCATAACCATTCCACATCCTAAAGCGGTTGCAAGGGGTGAAGCACTTACAAATCCTCTAGATTCAATTCCTGCAATCAAATCAGGTTGCCATGCCGCAATACCATGTGCCATGCGTGCAGATGCTATTTGCCAAGCATCTGCATTACGTAAAAGAGTTGAAATATCGTAAAATAGAATACCTTTATAGGGATAATCTTTAATAGTACGAATATATTTTTTTAAATCTATAGCCGCTGGAGGATTAAATTTTTTTTGATCAGATGCAGTATTCATTTTTAATAATCATTGCTTAATTTGATATAAAACCATTCAGTGTTTTAAAAGGTAAAAATATGTTACGCAACAGATTTATGAATATTAAGAATGAGAAGGGTTTTTTTCATGCCATATTTTTTTTCTTTTTTTACAAATTTTTTCTATAAAAGGCATAAGGTGCAAGATAAAAGAGGGTTTAAGCATGATTAATTTAGTTTGTAGACCTGACCATTTTGGAATGAAATATTCTAGTTTTTTTTCTTTTAATGCTTTTATGACAGTTTTACATACAGTTTTAGGCGTAAGTGGTGGCGAGCTAAAATTAAGCAAAGAACCACCATTTTGCATTTCTTTATGTAACATAGGCGTATTAATGGCACCTGGATAGATTGAAGAAACATAGATTTTTTTGGGACGCAATTCCATGGCTAAAGATAAAGCAAATCCACGCAATCCATATTTACTGGCAGAATAAAGAGTACTGTTTTTTAAAGGGAATATACCTCCAAGAGAATTCATGAAAATAATTGAACTTTTTTTACGCATAAGGGGTAATAAACCTTTTGTTAAGAAAATAGCCCCATTGAGATTTACTTGAATCTGTTTAAGAATCATCTGATCACTTAAACTTTCAAATGAACCAGGATAAATATTCCCAGCGCAATGAATTAAAGCATCAATATGTTTAAAATTTGTTTTAATTTCTTCGCATAAATATTGTATTTCATTAAGATGAGAAATATCGCAAATACATGCAACGACTTTGTTACCATAATTAAGGGAAATTTGTTCTAATTGAGCAAGATTTCTTGCAATCATAATAATTTTGTAATGTTCCTTTAAAAGATGTGAAACAAGGGTTTTACCTACGCCACCTGTTGCACCCGTGAGAACAGCGATTTTATAGGATTGCTTAAAAATATTTATATTCATTAGAAGAATCTCAGAACTTAAGAAATAATTATATAAATTATAGAATGTTAATTAATGAGTATAACATATTATTTAAAAATATAAGATATTTTGGTTTTATAAGGAATATTAAATTAATTTTTTTTATTATTTCAAGGTAATTTTTGAAAAATTAAAGAAGGGATCTAAGTAGAATTAAATGGAAAAGATTGTTATTTTGACAGGTTCTGGAATCAGTCAGGAATCCGGTTTAGATACTTTTCGTGATGTTAATGGTATTTGGGCTAGATATAACATAGAAGAGGTATGTACGTTAGAAGGTTTTTATAAAAATCCTAAAAAACTTCATGAATTTTATAATAAATTGCGTTCTGATTTACCTAAATTTTCACCCAATGCAGCCCATTATGCTTTGGCAAATCTAGAACAGGCAATTTTTAAAAAAGAAATCAATGCCGAGCTTGTTGTAATCACACAAAATATTGATGATTTACACGAGCGTGCTGGAATGCATTCCCTTTATCACATGCATGGTGAGTTATATAAGGTGTGGTGTATGTTTTGTAATAAACATATGAAATGGCATAAACCTTGTTATCCTGAAACAGCTTGTCCTTATTGTAGTGAAACTTCATTACGACCAGATATTGTTTTGTTTGGAGAATTACCTTATTATATGGATAGAATAGAACAGCGTTTAGGGAATTGCACTTTATTTGTGTCAATTGGAACTTCAGGTGTTGTTTACCCAGCAGCTGGATTTGTTAAGAGTGTGATGGGACGAGCCAGAACAATAGAGCTGAATTTGGAGTGTTCAATGGGAAGTTCTAATTTTGATGAATCTAGGCAAGGTCAAGCAACGGAATTAGTTTCTGAATTTGTTCATGATTTATTGATATCTTGTAAAAATAAGGGGTAAAAATGACTGATAATTTACAAATTCTTTTAAAAGAAATTCGAAATTGTCATCTATGTAAAAATTTACCTTTGGGCCCTAAACCCGTTTTACAGGTTAGTTCTCCAAAAGTAACTTTATTAATAACAGGACAAGCCCCCGGTACAAAAGCTCACGAAACAGGTATAACATTTAATGATCCATCAGGGGATCGTTTGCGTGAATGGTTAGGAATTGATCGTAAACTATTTTATGATGACACATTAATAGCGATAATTCCAATGGGTTTTTGTTATCCAGGACGTGATGCAAAGAGAGGTGATTTACCCCCTCGTAAAGAATGTGCTCCACAATGGCGTGATAAACTTTTAAAACTATTACCAAATGTTCAACTTACGTTATTAGTTGGTTCTTATGCTCAAAACTATGTTCTAGGAAAAGGTAAACTATCCGATCGCGTGAAAAATTTTAAAGATTATCTTCCACAATTTTTACCTCTTCCTCATCCATCATGGCGCACCAGAATTTGGGCAAAAAAAAACCCTTTTTTTGATTCAGAAGTATTACCTGAACTTAAAGAAAGGATTCACAAGATTTTAAAATTTAAATAGAATTTGATGAGTTGAAAATATAATTTTTAATTATAACCAGCTAATAATTTTACCATCAGGTTGACGTTGTATTTCTCTTTTTTCTTCAAATGTTAAAAGATTAAATGCAAGGATAAAATCTTCATAGGAAAGCGTTTCTTTATTTTTGTATAGATAATGATAAAAACTATATAAATCTTGGATAGAGCTTGGGGAATTTATAAAATTCATCTTAATGGTTTCAGGGACAATTTTTATAAATTCCCATTCTTTTTTTTCATCTCTATCCGCTTGTATTAAGCTGATCTCATTGCCATCTTGAGGAAAACTCAAGTATTTTTTTGAATAAGGTGATTTTAAACTAAAATAATTTGTATCTTTAACGGGCTCTAAGATTAATTGATAAGTGGAAATAAATTTTTCGATTCCCCTTATATTAAAGGGAACATTTGAAATTGTGTTATTGTTATATTGAAAAAGATAAATAATTGATGGGTTATCTTTATAACGTACACCATATATTTTTTTTAGTTTTTGATGATTAGCAGCGTGATATAAAAAACCCTCCTCTTTTTCCAGCCCAATTTTATTATGTTGAATTGTTTGCAGAGAGAAAATGATATTTTGATCGTTTGGAGTGGTTGATTGAGGAATATGTTTTGTGATATTAAATAAATAATGAGAAACGCATTCTTTTTTTATTGATAATAAAATTTCATTAGCTTTATTAATGAAATCTTGACGTTCTGATTGGTATATTTCATTTCTTTCAAAGTGATTCCATCGAAAAGTTGAATCTGGTATATCTTCATTTAATCGATTTCTAACTCTTTCAAGAAAATCTTCCATTGAACGGTTAATATAATGGTTAATCCATGCAGCTTCCCATATTACGTTTTCAGTCTTTTCTTTTTTTTCAGAAATATCATTTACATTTGCATCTGCATATTTATCAGGGGTTACATTAAAATGATGTGGATTTATATATCCATTATATGTTTTTGGTCTTATAAAACATTTTGTAAGCGAGGTATCATCCAAATCTTTATTACAATGCCAATTATAGGCTTCATAGGTTGGTATTTTCGTTTTTAATGCTCGGTAAGAACTTCCATAAATTTTCCAGTTTAAGGAAACACCATTATAATCGGAAAATTTTTCAAAATAATCTTGAAGCGTTTGATCTATTTCTAATGAAACAAATTCGTCAGCATCTAGAAAACCAATCCAGTCATAGTCTTGATCTGCAGCTTTTTGGCAACCTGATTGGAATGCTTGAGCTTGTCTCCAATAAAAGGAAGGTATATTTTGGGTATCGGAAAGTTCAACATCAATATCATAAATATTTGATACAGCTTTCAATATTTCGTAAGTTCCATCGGTAGAATGGTCGTCATGAATAAAAAATTTATTGATGCCTAAGGCAATATGCCATGCTAGCCAGGATAAAATATTTTGATTTTCATTTTTAACAAATAAAGCAAGAGCGATTTTCATAGTCATAGGCTTTTAAAATGATTTTAATAATTAATTACTTCATGGAATATTAATTTAAAAAAAGCGTTTTGTAAAAAATTATATTTTATTAGTTTGACAATTTTTCATCATTTTGTCCTTTAGAATTTACATTTGATGATATTTGGCTAAGACTAATAAGATATTCCGATAAAATATTATTTCTTACGGCATCTGTATTGGCTAAGTAATTTGTATAACAAACAATTGTCATGACTAAAGAGGTTTCAGTAATATTATCGATCCATATATAGGGTTTTGGATCTTTTAAAATGTCTTGTTGTTTTTGTATAATTTTCATGATTAAATTACGGGCTTGATCCAGTTGTTTAATAGTAATAACGGGTAATTTAAAAGAAACAAGTCCCATGTTCCGTCCACGTGTTGCATTTTGCACTGACGTTGTGATGATTTGTGAATTTGGAACGATTAAGGTAGAGAAATCACTTAAACGAATTTCAGTGGCTCTTACCTTAATGCTCATGACAACGCCTTTAACACCATTAATGATAACAGTATCACCAATTCGAACAGGTCGTTCAGCCAATAAAATAAGTCCTGACACAAAATTTTGAACAATCGCTTGTAAACCAAAACCAATACCAACTGAAAGGGCACTTACGATCCAAGTAATATTTTGGGTGGTTACACCTAAAATAGATAAATCAATAATTGCTACAATGACCCAACAGCAATAATTGAAAATTGTATCAATGGAATTACAGGTTGCATTATCTAAACTTGTTTTTGGAAAAAAGTTTTTATTTAACCAGTTTCTAATGATTTTTATACAGTAAATTCCAACGAAGAAAACAAGAATAGCTTCCGCGATTGTTGAGAAGGAAAAAGTAAAATTACCGATTTTTTGATTTGTTAAGGTGGTTGTAAGATGCTGGATAAAGACGATCAGATCAAAATTGCCAGGGGAGATGATTGATAGAATAATGAGGATAATGGTTGTTAAGGTAATGATACCTGTAATTATTGTTGATAATTGTTCCATACTTTGAGGACGTATTCCTAAAAGTTGGATTTTTTTACCTAACCAGCGGTCTGGGTCAAAAACAAGATTAGTGATATCATTAAGTAATATCCTAACAAGACTTAATGTGCTGAAAACAAGGATAACCCAGTTTAACCATACACACATTGAAAAGCCTAAATGTATATATCCAGCCAATATTGCTGCGATTGAGACGATACAGAAAAGTGGAAGACCAATCGCTATGAGAAGAAGCGTAATGTCTGGGCTTTGATTATTTTGTGTGGAATGTTTTTTTATTCTTTGCTGCCCAACTTCTCGAAGTTTGATGGGGATGGTAAGGAAAAGAATTGAAGCAATACAGGCAAAAAAACCATTGCATAATTGTTGGGCAATGATGCTGACACCACTTACATTATTAATATAACGTACTATTCCCAAGAGTAAAATAATAGCCATATATATGTTTGGTAAAATACTAATTGAATTCGCCACTTCATCACCGATTGGAAGTAAGCGCCATTGAGGGTTTTTCACTGCTAGAAAACCTCGGTAAAGTCCAAAAATAAATCCACAAAAATAAAGTTGGTGAATAATATTTTGTGCGAACCCATAAGCTTCTGGACTTATTGTATTGTGATTATTTAAAGTAACCAAAATAAGGGTTGCTGATAATCCAGCAGTTAAAGATGCAAGAATGGCTGAACATAAAGTCATCAGACTGCGTCTAAGACGGGTCGGCGGGATAAATTTTTCTGTAAAGCGAACAAGAGCTTTTTCAATTAATGGACGTAATAGAAAAATTAAAAGAAAAGTCCCTACAAATCCTGCTAACATTGTGAAGCGGCTACCCCAACCATCTTTCCACGTTGAGCTAAATAAACTTCCAAAATCAGCATATAATTTATTAATACGGGCTTGATCATCTTCATAACGAAGACTTATTTCATGCCAAAAATTATAACCTATGGGTGAGGAAATACGTGTAAATAATTGTACTTGTTGAATATTGGATAAAGCTTGTTGGATTTGTGCAATTTGACTATTTGCTTCTAGTGAAATGATGGTAGCTTGTTGGATTTTTGCACTTAGGTCATTTCTGTTTTGTATAAAGGATTTTTGACGATCATTTAAATCCTTTAAGTCGTTTTTATTCTTTTCCCCATCAGTATTTTGGATAACATTCTCAAGGAGTTTTAAAGCTTGGTTATAACCTTTTAAACGTGGGTTTAAATTGGTTACAATAGCATCAGCTGAGGAAGAAATATTACGGGCCTGTTTTAACAAATTTTTAAATTGTGAAAAATCTTCTGAATGTTGAAGCGATTGTAAGTTTTTATTAATATTCTTAAGTTGTTTTGTTAGTTGATTTAAAACTGGTTGTGTTGTTGTATCAGGGATATTAAGAAAAACAGGCGTATTTGAATTGATCGAGGAAGAAATAAGAGGTGTATTTTTATTTTGAGCATACGTGCCGTGTGAAAATATTAATTCTGTAAATAAGAGAAAACTAAGCAATAGGCATTTTAATATTTTCATAAATATATGCTCCTGATTTTTTTTAAAGGCAAAGTTAGTTTATTTTATAACGACTATGAAAATTACACTATAAAAATATATAAAAATTGTTTTATTTAAGTTTTGAATAAAAAATGAAGCAATTTTTGGAAAAATTTTATGAAAAAGATAGATAAAAAGATTTAAAATAAATAATGTCTTAATACAGATTTTTTGAATGGACTCATGGCAGATCAGGATTTGATTTACATATTAACTGCACCGTTTCAATTACAACAGGAGATTCGAAAAAGCATATTTTTGGCACATGCTGTACCTGTTTATGATAAATTACAAGCTGAGGCAGTATTAGAAGAATTTAAAGTTTCAGAAGCAACGCATAATTGTTGGGCTTATCGTATAGGTTTGAATTATAGGATAAATGATGATGGTGAACCTTCAGGAACTGCAGGACGACCAATTTTACAAGTGATTGAACGGCAAAATTTTGATTGTGTTCTGATATTAGTTGTTCGTTGGTTTGGTGGTGTTAAATTGGGTGCAGGCGGGTTAATTCGTGCCTATAGTGGTGTGGCCTCAGAATGCTTACGCCAAGCACCATCCAAGCTTTATATTCCTAGAAAAGAAATGATTATTATTTGTTCTTTTTCGGATTATAATTTAATAAAAGCACGGATTGGAAATTATAGGGCTGAAATAACTAAGGAAAATTTTAATTCCATGGATGTGGAATGTCATTTATCTATACCTGAAGAATTTTATGAAGTTTTAAAATTGCGTTTGCTTGACTTAACACGAGGACAAATTATTATTGAGGATTTATAAATTTCATGTTCAGGAAATAAGGAAATTGTTAATAGTGATAATAAAAGAAATAGCTTTTTGAAAATAGACTATTTCTTTTATCAGATAATTAATTTTACAATTAAAAATCTGTTCCACCGACTGTGAGTCCAGATAATTTAAGGTTGGGTTGACCAACACCTACAGGAACCCCCTGTCCAGCTTTTCCGCATGTTCCTATACCTTTATCGAGTTCGACTTTATCACCAATCATGGTAATTTTTGTCAAGGCATCTTGGCCATTTCCAATAAGGGTAGCCCCTTTAACAGGATGGGTAATTTTGCCGTTTTCAATTAAATATGCTTCTGATGTTGAAAAAACAAATTTGCCAGAAGTAATATCAACCTGACCACCTCCAAAATTAACTGCATAAATACCTTTTTTTGTGCTTTTTATCATATCATCTAGTGTATCTTTTCCAGCCAACATAAAAGTGTTTGTCATTCGAGGGATAGGGACACAGGCAAATGATTCTCGACGCCCATTTCCGGTTGATTGCTTATTCATTAAACGTGCATTTAAGCGATCATAAAGAAAGCCTGTTAAAATACCGTCCTCAATAAGTTTCGTACATTGCGTTGGTGTTCCTTCATCATCAATATTAAGGCTTCCTCGCCGCTCGGAAATTGTTCCGTCATCAACGACGGTAACCCCTGAAGCAGCTATTCTTTTTCCCATTAATCCTGCAAAGGCAGAAGTCCCTTTACGGTTGAAATCGCCTTCCAGTCCGTGACCAATAGCTTCATGTAATAAAATACCAGGCCACCCCGCACCAAGAACAACATCTATTTCACCTGCAGGTGCAGGTTTACTTTCTTGGTTGACTAAAGATTGGCGTAAAGCTTCTTCAATAGCATTTTTCCATATAGTTTCTTGGGTAATATGATCATAGCCATAACGTCCACCACATCCGTAAGAACCGACTTCACGTCGTCCATTTTTTTCGGTAATAATTGCGATATTTAATCGAACAAGAGGACGAATATCAGCTACTTTAAATTGATCTGCTCGGATAATTTGTATAGCTTGCCACTCTGCTGATAGTGAAGCGCTAACTTGAACAACATGAGGATCTCTAGCTCTCGCATAAGTATCAATTTCATGAAGTAAATGGGCTCGATCTGAAAATTTACCTTGATAGAGAGGATTTTCAGGAGGGTAAAGATGATGATTGGTTAAAATAGGTTTATTACTGAAAACAACTTGTTGATCTGATTGTAATTGACTAACGGTTTCACTGGCACGTTTAAGGGCTTTATCGCTTAATTCATTGGAAAAGGAAAAACCAGTCTGTGTATTCAAAACAGAACGTAATCCAAAACCTGAAGTAATATCGGTAGTGGCATTACGAATGGTTCCATCATCAATACTGATCATCTCACTTTCACGATATTCCAGAAAAAGTTCACCATCATCCATAGGAGAGAGCGTGTGTTGAACAGATTTTTCGGTTTGATCTCGATCTAATTGTGTTGTATTCGGATTAAAAAAGATTGAATCTGTTAGAGCCAATGCATTAATGGGGTCTGTCATATTATTGCAACTTTCTTGAAGTCTCGTGTTAGATAAATAGATATAATTATATTTGCGTTTTACGCATATGATGTAAGGCAATGGTGACTATTGTTAACAGAATAATCGCAAAAGCCTGGTGAATCGTACCGGCCCATACAGGAACAGCAAGTAATAAAGTGGTTACACCTAAGGTATATTGAATAAGTAATGCCCAACCCATAGACATGAATGTGTTTTTAGTTGCTTTATTTAAAGAGGATTTTAACCCCATAAATATAGTTATTAAAATCATGATTCCTGTAAAAGTTGCTAAAAACCTGTGATTAAATTGAATGGCAGAAATATTTTCAAACCAATTTAACCAAAAAGGTGATAATTTATCATAATCAGAAGGGATAAGATTTCCATTCATCAAGGGAAATGTATTAAATGAATGACCGGCATGTGTCCCAGCCGTAAATCCACCTGCAAAAATTGTTATAAGTAATAAGGTAAAATCAATTTTTAACAGGATTTTTAGGGGCTTAATGGATGATGTTTGTGTAAGGGGATCAGAAATGGGGTTGCGAAGGGAAAGGGCTGTCCATAAAATGGCGATATAAAGAATAATCGCACAGGATAAATGTAAAACAAGACGAATTGGTTCAACGGCTGTACTATTGGCTCTAAACCCAGAATGAACCATAAACCAGCCAATACCACCTTGCAGACCACCAAGTATAAAAAAGATAAACAAACGTAAAGCTAGTTGTTTGGTTATCATTTTTTTATAAATAAACCAGATTAAGGGAAGAATAAGAACCAATCCAATCAATCTTCCCAAAAAGCGATGGCTCCATTCAGCCCAAAAAATTTGTTTGAACCCATTTAGTCCAAAGCCATTATTTAGAATTTCATATTGTGGAATGGTTTTATAAAGATTAAATTCTCTGACCCATTCTTCATGACTAAGCGGGGGAATGATGCCAGTAATAGGTCTCCAATCCATAATAGATAGACCAGAGCCAGTTAAACGTGTATATCCGCCAAGTGCAATCATGCAAAGAAGCATAAAGCAGATAAGGAATAACCATGTTGAAATAGATTTGTTATTTTGCATGAGTAAAGAAAATTCTGATTAAGTGATAAAAAGTATCGTTTTTTGTAAAAGTAATATATTGTATTTTTTAGTCTTATAAAAAGGTTTTTGCAAGTTAAGCCTTTGGATAAGGTAATAATTTAGTTGTGTCATGAAAAAAAATATAAATTTAATTCAATATAAAATGTTCATAGGCCAGATTATAAAACCTGTATGCATGGTTTTAGGAATTGTTATTGTTCTTTTACTTGCTCGTTATTTTCATGGTTTTGATCTATTTTTAAACAATCATACATTGCTTAGACGAGGGATAAAGGGGCCATTAATTTTCTTATCTATTGCCATAATTATGTGCACGATTGGTTTTCCAAGGCAAATTGTCTGTTTAACAGCTGGAATAGTTTATGGTTTTTGGTTTGGTATTTTTTACGCAACAATTGCTACGGTTGTCGGAGCTATCATAGCTTATAATTGGGCAAGGTGGCTAGGTCACGAATGGGGCAAGAAATATTTATTTACTTCAAGATTGAGGAAAATACACCACTTTATTCAAATTAATCCCTTTCATACAGTTTTGATTTGTCGGTTAATGCCAATTGGATCTTCGGTTTTATTGAATACGATGGCTGGTATTGTTGGAATTTCCATTCTTCCTTTTCTATGTGCTACTTTTTTAGGAAGTTTTCCGCAAACAGTCGTTTTTGTTTTATTGGGTGGTGGTTTGCGTATCGGTTATGCAAGTCAAATTATCATTAGTTTATTGTTATTGGTTATCTCGATTACTGTTGGTTTATTTTTAATGAAGCGATCTTTTAATAAAAAAAATGATTTATTATTACCTTAATAGTTAAAAAAGCATTATAATTTTATAGAGTTTTAAAAGGAGGTTATTATGTTAAAACTTTATACAATGCCAGGTGCTTGTTCAACAGGATGTCATATTGCTTTGGAATGGAGTAAAGCAGAGTATGATGTCGAAATTGTAGATCAGGCAAGTTTAAAAAAAGAAGAATTTCTTACAATAAGTCCATCAGGACAAGTTCCTGTTCTTGTTGATGGTAAGTTTGTTTTGACACAGAATATCGCGATTATGAATTATATTGTTGATTCATTTTCCCAAGGAAAATTATTAGGGAATGGGAGCAAACAAGAAAAAGCCGAAGCATTACGGTGGCTTGCTTTAGTTAATTCTGATATTCATCCCGCCTTTCGTTTAATTTTTGGAGGACAACGGATTAGTTCCGATCAAAAAATTATTGAGACTCTTGATTCTGCTGCACGCAAACAACTGCATCGTTTGTATGGTGAAGTTGATCAACAACTTGCAGATAAAGAATGGATTGCTGGTTTCCGTAGTGTTGCTGATCCTTATTTATTTATGACATTAACCTGGGCTCAACATTTAAAAGTTGATATTTCTGATTATAATAATTTATTAAAATATTATATGAGGATGCAAAAAGATCCCGGTGTTGTTACCGTTTTCAAAGCAGAAGGTCTTCCATCTTTTGGATAATAAAGGGTTATTGAGAAAATAAATATGATGAAATATGAATTTTTCATCATATTTAAAAAGATTTTTATTAATTGATATAATTAATTTTGACATTTTTAATAATTTTTTCTGCATTTAAAAGGTAAAGCTCATCAAGGAGAGCGATTTGCAAACTCCCAGGTGCTTTGCTATAACGCATAGCAAGATCAGCGGCAATGCCAATAAAACTCATCGCTGCGGCACAAGCATATAATGTATTTTTTTCAACTGCTAAGCATGCCGCGGTAATGGCGGTTGCAGCACAACCAGAACCTGTAATTTTAGTTAGAAGGAAATGGCTGTTTTGTACGGAAACAGTTTCGATTCCATTAGTTATATAATCTGTTTTTCCGCTGATGGAGATCACAGTTTTATAACGTAGAGCTAATTTTTTTGCAATCTCTAATGCTTTTTTAGAGCTATCAATATTGTCAACGCCATGACCTCTTGTCATAAATGATGCATTTTCATGGTAGTGGTAGAGATTAATAATTTCCGAGGCATTTCCTCGGATTGCAGCAGGATGAGACCGTAAAAGTTTAAAAGTTGTTTCTTGACGAAAAGAAGAAATACTGATTCCGACGGGGTCAAGAACCCAAGGAATATGGTGTTGATAGGCTGTATGGCTTGCTAAATTCATTGCACGCGATTGGGGTAAGGATAAAGTTCCAATATTAACAACTAGAGCGTTGGTTTTTTGAACGAATTCAACGACTTCTTCTTCTGCATTGATCATGGCGGGAGATGCTCCAAGGCTTAGTAAAATATTAGCTGTAAATTGTGTTACAACTTGATTGGTAATGTTATGGATAAGAGGATTTTTTGTGCGTATTGCATGAAGAATAGAAATAAGAATTTCAGGGTTAAACATAAGATTGATACTTTAGATTTTATAATGAAAGAGTAGTTTTTATAAAGTATAGTATAGGGTAATTTATTGCAAAAAATATAGACCTTACGTAATTTATGAGAGTTACAGAATAAAAATGAATGAAAGATTATAAAATTATGGATCTTGGTTTACAAAATAAGAAAATATTAATTAGTGGTGGTTCTAAAGGAATTGGGTTAGCGATTGCTCAAAAATTTATTGATGAAGGTGCTTTTGTAAGTATTTGTGCCAGAAATGATCAAGGTATTGATAAGGCCTTGGAGAATTTAGGTGATCGAGCTATAGGTATGGCTGTTGATATTTCTAAAAGGGATGAAGTTGAACAATGGATTAAGGAAAGCCATCGTAAGATGGAAGGACTTGATCATGTGGTGGCTAATGTAAGTGCCTTGGCTTCAGGACATGATTTACAAACTTGGAAAAAAGCTATTAATACAGATCTATTAGGTACAGTTGTATTGGTGAATGGAGTATTGCCGTACTTAACTAGACAAAAAAGCGGATCTATTGTAATTATATCAAGTATTTCTGCTTTTGAAATTGATGTTTTTGCTGAACCTTATGGTGCTTTGAAGGCATCCTTGAATCATTATGGTAAATCGGTTGCGTTAAGAGTTGCGGAATATAATGTAAGAGTTAATCTTGTTTCACCAGGAACAGTTTATTTTAAAGGCGGGATTTGGAACCATATTGAATGTGAACAGCCTGATCTTTATCAAACAGCATTAAAAAATAATCCTTTGGGTCGTATGGGTACACCAGAAGATATTGCTTCAAGTGTTGTTTTTTTGACAAGTCAACAGGCAAGTTTTATTACTGGAACTAATCTTGTTGTTGATGGTGGGATGACTAAACGCGTGTAGGGCTTAATTATTTGAATTTATGTTTGATTTGAATGCCTAAAAAAGCTAGAGAATTTTTATGTATATTTAATTAATTTAAAATTAAACAATTATTTATAAAATGTTATTGAATAGAGATAAATTATCTTATTGAATAACATTTTTATCATTATGAAAAACCATATATTAATTTAGCAAGTTATTTTGTTTTTAAAACAACATTCACAAAAATTTTTTACTGCACGTCAAATTGTGAAGCAACTTATTTAAATTTATTCAGATTATTATTAACAAAAAAGCGAAATAGCCGACAGCATTTTGCTTTAAGTCAGGCTTTTATTTCTCAGATTGTAACCGAGATTGGTACTTTTAAAAAACGGTTCAATCAATTTGGTAAAAAAATCAGATTCAGGATCAATCCAGACTTCATATTTTTTCAGTAGATTGGAGATTCTGAGCCTGAAAATAGTTTTATAAATAGTTTATCTGATGAAGAGGGGGATGATAAAAAAGATATTAAGTCTTTTATTTAAAAA
Source organism: uncultured Commensalibacter sp. (assembly GCA_946699565.1). Taxonomy (GTDB): domain Bacteria; phylum Pseudomonadota; class Alphaproteobacteria; order Acetobacterales; family Acetobacteraceae; genus Commensalibacter. The sequence goes on from CAMPDW010000006.1 coordinate 56,870, forward strand.
AATAATTATCCTGAATATGATTTTTATCTTTTATTAATTGAATATTTAGATGGGGAGTTTAATTTGAAATGTGACTGTATTAATAAAAATTTCTAAAGAAGACAAAAGAGAGAATGTTAATAAATGGTTGCATTCCAACATTGTTGAATTACAATCAATAGCTGAAGAGTAGGATTCTTCAATTAAAATCTGTGTGCAAGCGGATAATACAAAAATATTTTATCTTTGGTTGTTTGAAGTGAAGAAACAAATGGCCCGATCAATTGTTCGGCAATATTTTATTCAAGCTTTCAGTAATTTTAGTTGGGCAAATTATGAATATTTGGTTTGTGTAAGTATTCCAGATGACGGGATAATGAATGAGTATCGAATGTTATCAGCTTTACATGGTATAGGGCTGATTATTCTCAAAATAAATAATATTGTTGATAGTCAAATTATGATCTAAGCAGCATTTAAGATCAAGGTTGGTTGATGTTCAGTAAATTGGTTGAATGAAGAAAATTTACATATGAAATTGTTTATTCAAAAAGTTGCTAGTTACTATAAAAGCAGATTTTTATAAAAAAAGGATGGAGTAATGATATAGTATTGAAAAAATAATTTTAAAATTTTTGAGGTTTATTAATTTTGTAATACTTATAATTTTTATTTATGAAATAATATCTAAATAAATATATTTATACTGTTAAATATGTTATAATTTCTTTATGTAAAGAATAAACGTTATTGTTTTATTTTTAATGTAAGAGAAATTATATGAATTTTTATGTATTAGTTTTTATTAAATTCATAATTGGTTTTGCTGTAATTATTTTTTACTTTAATCAATCTGGCAAAACACAACTTTCCCAAATGACACCTGTTGATTTAATTGGTAACTTTGTATTGGGTGGTATTATCGGGGGTGTTATTTATACGGATAGTATTTCTCTTTTGCGATATGTTGTTGTACTGATTATCGGCACATTACTAATGCATTTCCTTAATTTTATTGCTAAGAAATTTGATGTTTTTCGTTCTTTGGCACTTGGAAATACAATCGTTTTTATTAAAAACGGTTCTTTATTGATGGATAATATTCAGGATAAGAAAAATAAAATTGATATGATTAATATTATGTCTAGTCTACATTCCAGAGGTATCAGTTCAATGCAAGAAATATATTATGCACAAATTGAACCTAATGGTGCATTGACTATTAAAAATAGAGATGAAAAAGAACCTTCTGTTATTTTGATTTTAGAGAGAGAGATTAAAGATTGTCCATCTCATTTATTGGAAATTAGTGAAGAGACTGTTTTGTATTTATTGAATAAATATTCATTAAAATTAGAAGATATTTATTTGGCTGAATATTACGATCAAAAAGTTATGTTTTCTTTATATGATGGAAAAAGAATTACAGTTCCATTTAATTAATAATGTTATTTTCTGTCTTAGCTATAATATATCTTGAATTATGGAAGGAGACCAACGAACAATGATAACATGGAATATCATCAAAAAATAAACATAATATTAATTAAATCATTGATGAATAACATAATAAAATTAGATGATTTAATAACTTTTAAATCATTTATTTTTAAAAGATAAAAAGAAAATAATATTATTTTTATTATTTTATGATTATGTTGCATATAAAAAATAATAATTTCGCCTATTTTAAAAAAATTATTTATTTTGATGATTCTTAACGCATTCGTAAATATTAATTTTATTTAAATGTTTTTTAATTTAAGTCATGTATTTTTCAGGTTTTAAATGATAAAAAATATAAATTCTTCCTTTTTTTGATTAGTATAATTTTTATTTGTTTAACATTTTTTATACTTTACCTATTTACAGTATTGATAATCAGCATGGTGCCGATAGTCATCAAAATTTAACAGTTCTTGATGTACCTGAAAGAGATATTGGTGACTGGGATAGTCTTGCTGTAACTTTTTCATCTCCTTTGAATGAAAACCAGAATTTTGAAGATAAAATGCATCTCGTTGATAAAGAAACAGGTAAAGTAGTTGGGGCATGGATTTTATCCAAAGATCGTCAAGAACTTATCTTTAGTCATTTAGAACCTGATCAGAAATTGATATTAACGATTGATCCAGAATTACAAGGGAATGATGGCAAAATTTTGAAAGAAGAATATCATACATCGATACAGACAAAAAATCTGAAACTAAATATTGGTTTTGCCAGTTAGGGTTCTTTATTTCCTATAAAATTAGCCGAAGGTTTGCCTGTTACAACGTTAAATGTAAAACAAGCAACGATTGAATTTTTTAGATTAAGAGATAATCAGCTTACTCACTTCTTTTCTAAAAAAGGCTCTTCTTTGATAACGCTAAGTTATAGTATTTCAAATTTGGTTGATAAAGCGAATCTGGTTTATACGGGTACTTTTAAATTGAATGTGGAAAAGAATCGTCGTCAGAAATTCTTATTACCGATTTCATCCATTCAACTTTTACAAAAAAAGGTATTTATTTTGCTGTTATGCATCCCGCTTCGATGTACGATTCTAGTTATCCTGTTACTGTATTTATAATTTCTGATATTGGTATTTCTGCTCATCGTTATCAAGATAACGATCAAATTAGTGTTTTTACACAATCTTTAGAAACAGGAGATGTTTTACCCCATGTTCATATCAGTGCTTTGAATGTTTATGGACAAATCATTGCAATGAAGTCTTCGGATAAAAATGGTTATGCGAATTTGAGGAATATGTCCGAAGCTAAATATTTAATAGCGACACAAAATGTACAAACATCTTTTATAAAATTAAATTCACCTGCTTTGAATTTATCTGAATTTAAAATTAATGGTGATAATTAACATAACCTTCAGTTTTTTGCTTTTGAACCTTGTGATTTATACCGTCCTGAAGAAACAGTTCCATTAAATGCTTTATTAAGGGATATTGGTAGGCAGCCTATTAAGGATATTCCTGTTAATGCGATTATTTATAATGCTGAAGGCAAAAAATTTCAAAATTTTGTTTAGAATGCTTTGGATACAGGATTTTATCAATATTAGTTGAAATTACTTGTTAATGCCGTAACTGGAAAATGGTATATTGTTATAAAAGCAGGTGAAAAAGAATTAAATCATTATCAGTTTTCTGTTGAAGATTTTTTACCTGAACGTATGGGATTATCTTTACAACCAGGAAACAATATGCTTTTAACCCCTGAACAAGATTTAAATATTAAGGTTAATGGTTGGTATTTATATGGTGTGCCTGCAAGTTAGAATCTTTTGTCAGGTACGGTTACTATGCAGTCGCTAAGAAATGCGGTTTATCAATTACCGGGGTTTGAATTTGGTGAAAAAACTTAGTAAACGGATGGATTTTAATGAGATTAATCTAGATCAATTAGGTCACGGTCTTATTAAATTGGACAACCAGTGGCGAAAGATAAAATCACCTGTGCAATTAATTACTGAGGCAAGTTTATTTGAAACGGGTGGACGTCCAGTTGTAAGGTACCTGACCCAATCTGTATGGCCAGCAAGGCAATTGATTGGAAATTCGACCTCTTTTTGATAAGACTATAGCTGAAGGGAAACCTATCCAATTTGAAGTTGTTTTGGCAGATGCGAAAGGGTATAAATTACCAGTAAAAGATTTAAAGGTTCGATTTATTCATAAACGTCATGATTATTTCTGAGTTTATTCTAACGATACAGGATGGGGAAGTCATTTTCACTAAAAAGATATTCTTGAACATGAACAAATTTTAAATATAGACCAAAATAAAACAGCAACGCTAACTTTTCCTTCTAAAGATTTGGGACATTATCGGTTGGAAATTTTTAACCCCGTTACAGGTTTAACCTCTAGCTATTCTTTTGAAACTAGATATTTTGAGGAGGCAGGATCGGAAGAGAGTTTGCGTCTTGATCAAGTTAAAATTAGGTTGAATAAAATTGCTTATAAAGCGGGTGATGTTGCCCAAATTACGTTGACCCCTCCTTTAGATGGTAAAGGATATTTAGCTGTAGAATCATCTGATCAATTATTATGGCAACAACCAATTCAGGCTACAGCGAAAGGTTCAAATTTTATCCTTTCTATTGATCCAAAATGGTTACGCCATGATTTGTGTATATTACAACGATGATTATTCGTCTTAGTGATCGTAAAGTTGGGACAACTCTAAAGCGTGCGTGCTGTTGGAATATTACATTTACCCTTAGATTGACAAGATCGTATATTGAATCTGCAAATGTCTATGGATACTAAAATTGAACCTTTAATTACGTATAAAATCAAAGTCAAAGTTGTTAATGCCAAAGGGATTCGTGTAAAAAATGCAACGGTTTTTATTATCTGCTGTGGATATGGGTGTTCTAAATATTACAAATTATAAAACGTCTGATCTTTTTAATGCTTTTTTTAATCGTAAGGCGTATAATGTTGACCAGTTTGATGTTTATGGTAAACTTACCGAAGCAGGTCAAAATCCTGTTGCAAGTTTAGCCTTTGGTGGGGATATTGTTGCAAAGGGTGGAAAGCTTCCTGACACTAAAATTAAAATTGTTACAATTCAAAATAAACCTGTACATGTGAATGTACAAGGTGAAGCTGAAATTCCAATTATTGTCTCAGATTTCAATGGTGAATTAAGAATAATGGGACAAGTATGAACCGCCAATCAATTTAGTATGGCAGAAAATAAAATAATAGTTGCCGTCCCTATTGTTGTCGAAATGTCAACACCACGTTTCTTGGCAGGGGGTGATGAAACGGTTTTGGCACTCGATTTGACGAATATGACCAAACAAAAGCAAAAACTAATCGTTCATCTTAAAACAGAAGGATATATAGTTGTAACGTCTGCAAGAGATCAATCTGCTATTCTGGCTCCTAATGAGCGAAAAACTTTAAAAATCCCTGTTAAAGCAAGAATAGGTATGGGTGATGGAATAATCAAAGTTGATGTTTCTGAGCTTGTATTCGAAGGAAAAAATTAAGTATTAAGTCGCGTTCCCAATCTTTAATAGTACAGACTGAATTAAATAAAAATGCTTGGCAAATTTCTCCAAAGATTATGCATAATCTTGATCTTTTAGGGCGTGAAGGTAAATTAAGTATAAATCCCTATCCACTTTTGAATTTATCTAAATATATTGAGGAATTAAAGGCTTATCCTTATGGATGTGCTGAACAAACAACAAGAATAATTTATCCATCTCTTTTTGCTATTAAGGATTTATTAGTAAAATTTCATATTATTAATAATTATACCGATCAACAGCGTCATGTCGCGATTAATGAAGGCATTTCTCATTTATTAACGATGCAGCGTTCAAATGGAAGTTTCGGTTTATGGACTAGTGATAGCTCAGAAGAATATTGGCTGACCGTTTATGTTACGGATTTTTTCGTTCAGGCACGGGATCGAGGATATATGATTCCTGAATATGCAATGCAAAATGCTTTGGTGGTTGATTTCCTGCCTGCTGGATTGGAGTTGGAAAATCAGGATCTTTTGAATACTTCTGTTAATTTAGAAAACGTAGGAAAGACGGTAAAAAAAATTGCTTGAAAATATGCAGGAGGCATCTATTTAACATCAAGAATATCGAGATGATCGTTACGTAGCCCAATTGGATCTTCGTAGTGCTACTGAACTAGTTTATTCGGCCAGCGTGGTGACGCCTAGAAGCTATCGTGTTCCAGCGGCTCTACATTACAGTCAATGTATAGACCTAATCATTTTGCAAGAGCCGGTGATCACTTAACATTAAAGGTTAAATTACACATTAAATTGAATAAGTAGGTTAACAAGGCGTACATCAATATATTTATGTACGTTTTTTCGGGAATAAACTGTGTCTGTTAAAAGGATTATGCATAAGATTTGTCGAAAGGGAATATTATCCTGTTTTTGTATCTGTGTTGGATTATTTATTGCGGATAAAATTTATCCTCTTCCTTTACCAAATGACAGTTCTGCTCGCATTGTTCTGGCTGAAGATGGAACGCTTTTATGTCATTTTATCAATCAAAAAAGGGTTTGGTGTTACCCTGTTATCATCCAACAGGTTTCACCTTATTATATCCAAGCCTTATTAGCTTATGAAGATCGATGGTTTTATCATCATCCTAGGATTAATTTTTTTGCTTTGGTTAGAGCTCTGGGACAAGATATATATAATCGTCAGATTGTCTCAGGGGGTAGTACGCTTTCAATGCAGGTTGCCTGTATTGTCGATCCCTGTTCTCATACTTATTTTGGAAAAATTAGACAGATTTTTCGAGCAATGCAGCTTGAGTGGTATCTAAATAAAGATCAGATTTTGACCATTTATTTAAATCATGTTTCTTACGGCGGGATAAAAGAAGGTATCGCAGCAGCAAGTTGGACATATCTTGGCAAATCACTAGATCAGCTTACCAAAGGAGAAGCAGCTCTATTAGCTGTTCTTCCACAAGCACCTAGTCGTTTAAGACCAGACCGTTATCCAGAGCGCGCTAAGGAGGCTCGTGATAAAGTTCTGGATCGATTAACTGAATTTAAGGTTTGGTCCACTAAAGATATTCAGGATATCAAAGAAGAAAATGTTTTATTAAGCAAACATTAGATTCCACAATTAGCACCTTTGTTAGCAAGACGGTTATCGATTCAAAGCACAAATGCAGTCATTCATAGCACTCTTAATATCGATATGCAGCGTCATTTAGAAGAGCTTCTCGAAAACTGGAAAAATCGTTTATCTACTCATAATTCTGTCGCTATTTTAGTCGTGGATTCAATGACAATGCAAGTTAAGGCTTATCTTGGTTCTATAAGTTTACAAGATAAGCAACGATTCGGTTATGTAGATATGGTGACGGCCATTCGTTCTCCAGGTTTGACTTTAAAACCTTTTCTTTATGGATTGGCTCTTGATGATGGGCTTATTCACTCTGAATCACTATTGTAGGATGTACCAAGACAGTCCAGTCATTATAGACCAGAAGATTTTTCTTCTTCATTTACAGGTCCTGTGCCGGTAAGTCAGACTTTGCAAATGTCGTTTAATCTTCCAGCCGTAAAGGTGCTTGAAGCCTATGGGCTGAAGAAATTTTATGGAAAATTAATGGGTGCTGGTATAAAATTAAAATTGCCATCAATGGCTGATATAAATCTGGCAATTATTTTAGGTGGGGTTGGTACTTCACTAGAAAATATTGTGACAGGCTATAGTGCTTTTGCTAGAAAAGGGAAGGTTGCTCAGTTATGTTTTCAAAAATATTCGCCAATAATTGAGCAGCCATTATTGTCAGAAGGTTCAGCTTGGATCATTTGGCAAATTTTGTCTGGGGAAAGTCCTACAGATGAAAATTTGAATCAGCAGGTCGTTCAGCAGGATCATCTAGCATGGAAAACGGGTACGAGTTATGGTTTAGAGATGTCTCTGGGCCATTGGGGTTGGTAAGCATTATTTAATAGGCGTATGGATTGGAAGATCCGATGTTACTCCTGTTGCTGGTCAATATGGGGTGGTTTTAGTAATACCTTTATTGTTTCAAACTTATGATATGGTTAGGAATCAAGCCCATCAAATGCTTTCATATAATGTAAATAATTCTAAGCCGGAAACAGTAAGTGTTGCACAGATATGCTGGCCATTAGGACAGAGATTGTCTGATAAAGATCTAAATTGTCGACAAAAGCGATTAGCATGGATTTTAAATACTATCGTTCCACCTACTTTGGAAACATCTGACCAACCCTTGGGTGAAAGAATAAGTCAAACAATATGGATAAAATAAGCAAGGACTTCAAGTGGCTTCAGATTGTCCAGATTCAATTAAAAAGCAGGTTGATTTTTGGCCTATAGCTTTGGAATTTTGGTTGCCCGTTACAGAACATCGTCATAATCGATTCCCTAAAAAGGATTTATCCTGCCCCCCTTTGTTATTGATGGAACCTTCTTTTTTTATTTGTTATGGGTGTTAAAAATGGAGATCATCTAAAATTACCAGTCAGTAATGTGCAACTTTTAACCCTAAAATTATCAGCTATTGGTGGGGCAAGAAAAAAATGGTGGTTTTTAAATGGTAACCTTATTCAGGAAACTGTTGATGATCATAGCTTTAATTATGTTTTTAATTATCATGGAAAACAACAACTGGCTATAATGGATGAAGCAGGAAAAACGGCTTTTGTTGAATTTTCGTTGGATTAGATCGAATGGATATTAAACTATTTTAACTTTTTGATGACATAAGCTCTTAATTTAAATGATATTTATTGCCATAATTAAAAATCATGGGGATAAGATTTTATTTAAATACAATTTTCTTTTATATAAAATTTAAAAAGAATAAATAATTTTAAGGTGTGGATAGAGATGGAATTCAATCAATTAAGGAAAATTAAAGTAATATTTCTTTCTTTCATACTCTTTATCTTATGCAGTTTATTTTTTTTATATCAAACAATAGAAGGTTTGGGTTTTTTAAGATTTACAGATGAATCAGGACATTTTTTAGCAGCGCAAGCCATTCATCAAGGTGATATAATATATCGTGATTATGTAGATTGTCATGGCCCAGTAATCTATATGCTGACATGGTTGATAGGGCTTGTTGTTGGTTTTTCAGAAGTATGGTTATTTAGACTAGTTTCAACCTTTTGTGCTCTTGCCGCAGCCTTATCCATATTCTTTTCCCCTCTTTTTAGTCATCTGTGGCAACGTAATTTAGCAACAGCTTTATGGTTTGGTATTCTTTCTAGCATATGGCTTATACAAGGTCTTTATCTTGACAGTTATTGGACAATTGGTGGTTGCTTTGTAACAATTGGTATGGCAACGCTGATAATTCCATTGCTTTACAATATACAGATTTCCAAATTTCAAGCTTTTATAGGCAGTTTTTTTACTGCCTTGTTACCTTTTGTTGCTTATCCATTTGCTTTATTTCTCCTTGCTTTACTTCTTATTGTCGTAGGTCGAGCATGTATGGAATTTTCGAAATATAAATCTACTTTAATTATAATTGTGTTGGGATGTTGTATATCAACAGGTTTAATGGTGTTATGGTTATGGGTATATGGTGATATTGGTGGAATGATTGCTTTTCATTTTATTGGTAATCAGGTTAATTATGCACATTATCTTCCTTTTAATTTTATGAATTTTTTATGTAGTTTAGCTCCATCATTTGCATCTGATCGTATTGTTGAAACCTTTGCTGTATGTGCATTTTTTATAGGCAGTATTATTTTACTTATAAAAGGAAAATATAAAATAAGTGTTGGCTTATTGCTGATAGCCATTTTAAGTTTTCAGGCGCGGGGTAGTGTTTTATTTCAAAATGGAACGTTTTTGCTCGCATCAATAGCAATTATGATTATTTCATTTATTAAATTAATGGAATATAAACCTAAAATAGCGATTATTCTTTCTTGTTTATCGATGGTTGTAATTTTTACGATTATTGATTTTTATGCTTTGACCTCGCCAGGTGTATTTAATAGAGAACAGCGACATATGTATCAATGGCGTGCTTTTCGTGAGGATAATAGTGAAGAAGCACGTATTATTCGTTTTTATGTAAGGCAAGATGAGCGAATGTTGTCTATACCTTATAATCCTGATATTTATATTTTAGCTCATCGTTTACCAATAAAAAAATACCACGCTTATTTACCTTGGGAGGCAGATTATGCCTTACATCCTTGGCAACATTATGATCGTGATATTTGTGTGGATTTACCTAAAAATAAACCGCCAGTTATCTATTATGATCCTGCAAAAATATGGAATATGTATTCTCCAGAACAATTTTTAGGTTGTGTTATAACAATTTTAAAAAATGAGTATACTCAAATTGCCCCGAACTCGTTTATTTTTATTCGAAATGATCGATTTAAGGATAAAGGACAGGCAAAATAATTTTATTTCAAAAATAAAATTCTATTTGCTGGATTGGTTGAATAGGGTTATTTCATGAAATTAAGGTTTTAAAATTTTTTACCGTTATTGGATGGAAAAATAATCAATTAATACTTGGTTGTTTAAGGCGAATAAAATAAGTCATGATTGCAGCAAAATAATATATGATGAAGACGCTAAAATGTCCAAATCTCATGAAAAGAATGAGAGAAACTAAAGCGAGGCCACCAAAATTGCTTAGACCTCTACTAAGATTTTGAATGGATAAGGAGGCTCCTTCCTGTTCTGGTGTTAACATTGTGAATATAGCTCTCATTGGAACAAAGGCTGTGATAGTCAAGGTAAAGAACAGAATACTACATATGCTTGCTAACATATTTCCAAGAAACCACATTGGAATAAAATAAAGCAGGATAGTTGCTGTTCCACATCCTACAAATCCAATCCATCGCATTTGTTTTAACCAATTGATGCAATTACCGATAATACCCCATAGAACATTGGTAAAAGGTTGGATTGGACAAATGCTGAGGTTGATAATTTTTCATTGTTTATCTATGAAATGACCATTATGTTCAGAGGTATAAAAAATAGGGATTACAAATGCAAGAATGTCAAAAAGGAAAAAATTACAGATTACATGAATTGTGAGTGCGATCGCTAGGTCATGATTATAAAAGACGAGAGAAAAATCCTGAATAATACCTTTAATTTTTTTTCGAAAGAATGAATTTAATGATTTTTCTTTTCAAGAATAGTTGCTTTAAGAAGGAAAAAAAGTTATTGCTCCACCTGTAGCTACTCAGCTTATGGATTGCCATAAAGTATTGACTTTACCAAAATAATGAACAGAATAAATCAGCAATAAATTTCTAAGGATACCAAACTTTAAGGTAAACATGAACCATATTCACATCTTACTGCCGAAGCGAGTTAGTTATCAGGGGTTTCTTTTACAACTCAATAGAAAAATACATAAAAAATAAGGGATAAGCAAAGTTGTGTAGACCGTAGAAAAGCAACATCATATAATAATTATGAGGAATGACTCCGAAAAGCATAGAAGCAGCGTGGAAGATGATCCATGTAATGGCACTAATTATCATGATTTTTTTTGGTATCAAATGTTTTAGCAAGAACGTCAGAGAGTCAGCTTGAAATTGCAGCGGTTAATTCTTAAACAGTAAAATAAGGCTGACTTTTAGGAGCTCCAGAGTAAAAATATATTTTGAAAGGAAATTTAATTCTAGACCATTATCAATCATGAAAAGAGCAATTGCATTATATCTTCAAAATAGAGAGACTGGCATTTCCATTATTATACTTAATTTTATTTGAATAGTATTCATAAATAATCTTTGAGCATGATAAATGTATAAACATGATAAGTATATAAAAAATTAGAATAGGATTAATATTCGGGCTTTGTATGAAAATAGAATTCAGAAGAATTTTATTTGGTCATTTCTATTTGTAATTTTACATCAGTTGGTTTTGCTGATGCTGCCCGTTCAAAGGCTTCGATGCTTTTTGAAAAAGGATAAACCCCTGAAATTAATGGTTTAATATTAATCTTTCCAGAAGCGATCAAATTAATCGTTCGGTCATAGACATGGGCATAGCGAAAGATTGTTTCCATATGAATTTCTTTTGTTTGTGCAGTAACAAGATCAAAAGGAACTTTATTAATAGGCATTCCTACAAAGACAATGGTTCCGCCTGGACGGACACAAGCTAATACAGTATCATAAGCGGAAGGATGGCCAGAGGCTTCAAAAACAACATCTGCCCCCCAATCTTTACCGCATTTCGCTTTGACTTTTTCCTCTACGGATTCATTTTTTAAATTGATTGGGATTATACCCTGATATTGTTTAGCAATATCAAGTTTAGGTTGAGCAAGATCAGAAATAAAAACCTTGCTTGCTCCAGAAGCAAGGGCAGCAAGTGCGGTTAGAATACCAATTGGACCACAACCTGTTACCAAACAGATATCGCCAGGTTTTAATTTGGCTTTTACAGCGGCTTGAACGCCAATTGCGAGGGGTTCTATAAAGGCACCTTCTGCAAAAGATACATTGTCAGGCAATTTAAAGGTAAAGGCAGCAGGGTGGACAACTGTTTCCGTCAAGCAGCCATGAACAGGTGGAGTTGCCCAAAATACGATATTAGGATCAACATTATAGATACCAAGTTTAGTTGCGCGTGAGTTTGGATTAGGAATACCAGGTTCCATACATACACGATCTCCAACCTTTAAATTTTTAACATTTTTTCCTGTCTCTATCACAATACCAGAAGCTTCATGCCCAAGTACCATTGGTTGGTTAATGACAAAAGGACCAATTTTTCCATGTGTATAGTAATGTACATCACTGCCACAAATACCAACATTACGAATTTTTATTTTAACATCGTTATCTCCTACTGTGGAAGATAAATCGATATCACGAATGTTTAATTTACCTTTTTCTTCAAGTACAAGAGCTTGAGCCATAAAATGTTCCTTATTGGAAATAAATACATATAATACACGAATATGTTACCAATATTCCATAAGTATGAAAAATAACAAATATGTTATTTCAAAGTAATTTCATTTTTTTAAAACAAGAATAAAATAAGTTTATTTTAATAAAAAAATATTTGTTCGTAATTATAAATAGTTTTATTGTTAATTATAGTTTATATATTTATATAATTATTATGTTTAATTGAAAAATAACGGAATAATTTATTTTTTGTATCTTTAATTAAATTAGGGATTCTAAGAAAAGAGTTTGATGATGATTCAACAAATATCTATTAATAAAACATTAGGAATTGGAATTATTGGTACTGGTACCATTGGTCAGGATCATATTAAGCGGTGCACCAATTTTCTTTCAGGTGTTAAAGTTGTAGCCGTTAGCGATATTGATAAAAAATCCGCCCAGAATGCTATTTCAACTTATGGTCTTAATGCTAAAGCTTATGAATCGGGTGATGATTTAATTCATGCAAAAGATGTAGATGCCGTTATTATTGCTTCATCGGGTAAAACGCATGCTAAATATATTTTATCTAGCATTAAAGCTGGCAAATTTATTTTTTGTGAAAAACCTTTGGCAACAACCATTGAAGATTGCCAAGCAATTCTTGATGCAGAGCAAAAATATGGTCAAAGATTAGTTCAAGTTGGTTTCATGCGGTCATATGATCGCCGTTATCAAGAGCTCAAGCAAATTGTTCAAAGTGAAAAATTAGGACCTATTTTAATGGTTCATGCTGCTCATAGGAATCGGCAATCCTCGGAAAATTTTATGTCAGAGATGGTGATTACAGATACACTTATCCATGAAATTGATATTTTTCGTTGGATATTAAAAGATGAATTTGTTTCCGTGGAAATGATTTTTCCGCGAAAGACATCAAAAGCTAAAGATATTTTACAAGATCCACAAGTTGCAATTTTAAAAACACGTTCTGGAATAATGGTTAACGTGGAGCTATTTGTAAATTGTCAATATGGGTATGATATTCATTGTGAAATTGTAGGAGAGTTAGGAATTGCTAATTTGCCCCCTCCTGCAGCAGTTTCAGTTTCACAAAATGGAAAACGGTATGATCAACTTTTTGCAAATTGGAAAGATTGGTTTTTAGAAGCCTATAATATTGAAATACAAGAATTTATTAATGAATGTCTTGCTGGTAAATTAAAAGGGCCAGATGCATGGCGTGGTTATATGGCGACCTTTGTTGCGAATTTTTGTATTCAATCCCAGAAAACACATTCAAAAATTGCTATTCCTATTGTAAAATGTCCAGTATTTTATTCACAACAATAAGTTGATTATTTGATGATGGGATTTAATAAAATCGTCTAAATTTAACAAAAGATAAAACTAGGAAATTTAAAAAAATTTAAGAAATAGAAATATGGTTTTAGAGAATAAGAACATAAATCAACTCAGTAAAAATAGGACTTTAAAATGTTATAAGATACTGCCTGAATGGGATGCTGAAAAGTTACCTCGACCCTTTAGGGAGTGTCATAATACCAAAGAGGGCGTATGGGCAAAATTGAAAATATTATCAGGATCTTTGGTTATGGAATTTTTGAATGATCATAAAAAGGTGATTCAAATATGCAGTTATTCTGTAACGAAACAACCTAATTTTATTAAACCATGCCAATATCATAGAATTGTTTCAACAAGTTCTGATATGCGTTGTCAGCTTTCTTTTTATACATTTTCTTAAATGGAAAAATGTGTTTTTATATTATTTTTGTAAACTATTTTATTATAAAATAGTTTACATAATCATGGGTGTTATTTAGATAAAGTTTTTTCTTCATAGAAAGAAATTCTTTTTATTTTGGGTTCTGATCTTCCTCCTTCTTCATATTCGGAATTAAGCCAAGTTTGAAGAATTGTTTTTGCTAATTCTTCACCAATAACACGGGCGCCTAATGTGATAATTTGGGCATTATTGCTTTTTCTAGCTCGTTCAGCAGAATAGGTGTCATGACATTGTGCTGCACGAATACCAGGAATTTTATTTGCTACAATGGCCATTCCTATACCAGTTCCACAAATTAAAATTCCGCGTTTATGTTTACCAGTTTTTATTGCTTGTCCTACAGACCATGCAATATCGGGATAAAGGTTAGATTCTCGATTTGTATCAGTACTGTAATCAACAAATTTAACATTATTTGATTCAAGCCATTTAACAATTTTATTTTTTAAATCAATAGCGGCATCATCACAGCCAATTGCAATTGGAAGCATTTTATTTTCCTTAATATTTTAATAAATTAATTGTTAAAATATTTTCATCTGTTCGTAAATTAAAACAAATGTTTAATATTTAGTAATGTTAACATTAACACTTTTTTGATTAATAAAAATCAAGCATTATTGATTAAATTATCACAAGAAGTTTATTTGTTTTTGGCTATGTTCTGTTTGATCATCAATAATAATAATAATATTTTTTAGAGAAAAACGATGCAAAATAATGGTCAACCTACTATCACAAAATTAGATAATATTCCTAAAACTATGAAGGCTATTGTTGCTTATGCCCCTCATGATTATCGTTTGGAAAAAGTACCTGTGCCACAAATTGGTTCTGAAGAAATTCTTGTACAAGTAGAAGCATGTGGAATTTGTGCTGGTGATACGAAAGCTTTTGATGGTGCTCCAAGTTTTTGGGGTGATGAAAAACAGCCTGCTTATATCAAAGCTCCTATGATTCCCGGTCATGAATTTATTGGGCATGTTGTTGCTTATGGCGATAAAATTAAAGATTTTAAATTAAATGATCGTATTATTTCAGAACAAATTGTTCCTTGTTGGGAATGCCGTTTTTGTAAACGAGGTGAGTACTGGATGTGTGAAAAACACGATCTTTATGGATTTCAAAATAATGTTAATGGCGGCATGGCAGAATATATAAAATTACCTAAAGAAGCGATTAATTATCATTTGCCAGATGATCTTCCAATGAAACAGGCTGTTTTGGTTGAGCCTTATGCTTGTTCATTACATGCTGTTCAACGTGCAAATGTTAAATTGGGCGATTTTGTTGTGCTTTCTGGGGCTGGAACCTTAGGGTTAGGTATGGTTGGAGCATTAAAAAAATCAGGTCCTGATAAACTGGTTGTTCTTGATTTAAATGATGATCGTTTGGCTTTAGCTAAAAAGTTTGGTGCTGATATTGTTATGAATCCAGCTCATGAAGATGTTGTTAAGAAAATCAAGGATATGACAGAAGGGTATGGCTGTGATATTTATATTGAAGCCACGGGTGCCGGCAAATCTGTTGAACAAGGTTTATCAATGATTCGTAAACTTGGACGTTTTGTTGAATTTTCAGTCTTTAAAGACCCAGTTTCTGTTGATTGGAGCATTATTAGTGATCGTAAGGAACTTGATGTTCTTGGATCACATTTGGGACCTTATTGTTATCCTATGGTGATTAAGGGGATACAAAACGGTGATTTTCCAACGGAAGGTGTAGTAACTCACGTTTTTCCTTTGGAAGATTTCAAAAAAGCTTTTGATATAATGAAAAAAGGCGTTGGTTCTTTAAAGGTTGTACTCGATCCAAATTTATAATTTCATTAAATTTTAGCCATTTATTTATTTGAAAGTAATTTATTTATAATAGGGGAGGCCTGCACATGAACAAAGTCATAGAAAGACTTTTTATTTCTCCGAAATTAATGTTAGGTTATTTTGGAGTGTTGATTTTCATGGCTGGTGAGGGGTTAGAACAAAACTGGTTATCTCCTTTTTTGCAGCAGCATGGTTTAACTGCATATCAGGCCTCTACTATTTTTACGGTTTATGGATTGATGGTTGCCATTTCATCTTGGCTTTCAGGTGTTTTGGCAGAGATTTTCGGCGTTCGGAAAGTAATGACTATTGGGCTTGTCCTATTTTTTGCAGGTTCATTTCTTTTTTTGGTCTTTGGGATTCCAACCTATAACTTTAGCATTATATTACCTACTTACGCAGTTCGGGGACTTGCTTATCCTCTGTTTGCCTATGGTTTTTTAGTTTCAGTTGCTTATGAAGCCCCTCGGGAAAGATTAGGGGGAGCTGTCGGTATGTTCTGGTTGGTTTATGCGGGTGGGATATCCGTTTTGGGAACGGGTTACTCAAATATTATGCTTTATTATTTTCATATTGAAAATCTACATTTATTATGGACAGCATTAATTTTTGTTGCTGTGGGTGCCCTTATTGCTTTAAGTCTTAGTGGGAAAAAATCTGCACAAAATAATTATTCTAATGATGATGAAACCCATTCTTTAAAGCATTTGTTAAAAGGTTTGACAATTGTTTATGAAAAGCCCAAAGTCGGGGTTGGTGGTCTTGTTCGGATGATCAATACGAATGCTGCCTATGGTTTCTCGGTTTTTATGCCAACGTTCTTATATGGTATGGGATATGCTGAAAATGCATGGCTTGAGGTTGCTGTATATTTATGGATGAGTAATGTTGTATTCAATCTTATTTTTGGTGCTGCGAGTGATAAATTGGGGTGGCGTAACGTTGTGATATGGTTTGGTTGTATTGGTTGTGCATTAAGCGTAATGGCATATACTTATTGTATTTATATTCATGCTGATCTTTTCACTATAAAAATTTTTGCTGCTATCTATGGTGCGTTGCTTGCCGCATTTGTTCCTCTATCTGCTATTATGCCTAATCTTGCTCCTAAAAATAAGGGAGCTGCTATGTCAATTCTTAATTTTGGCGCAGGAATGAGTTACTTTTTTGGTTATGCTATTGTCATGATATTTCAAGGGATAGTTGGTAACTTTGGGGTAATGTCTATTTATGTTGGGCTTTACTTCGTTGCTGCAGCATTGATGATATTTGTTAAGGTTCAACAATATCAAAATGAAACGATTGATCAGGAAGTTAGTGTTGCAATAGAAGAATCATTATAGCTTTTTAAGGAGAAATTTATGTCAACAAAACAAATGTTTGATATAGCAGGTAAGATTGCACTTGTTACGGGGGGTGGTGCAGGAATAGGAAATGAAATCGTTCGCGCTTATTTAAAAAAAGGTGTAAAAGTAGCGTTATTAGATCGATTAGATACGATTGCTGATGTGGCTAAAAAATTAAGTTCAGAAAATGCTATTGGTATTCAGGTTGATGTAACTAATAAAAAACAGGTTGATCAGGCTGTAAAAAAAGTTGTTGATCATTTTGGTCGTATTGATATTGCAGTAAATTGTGCGGGTGTGGCACTGCTGGATGCAGCGGAAATGCTTAGCGAAGAAATGTGGATTACAACACTTAATGTTAATTTAACAGGAACTTATTGGATCGCTCAGGCAGCGGGTAATGTTATGTTAAAGCAAAAAAGCGGGACTATTATTAATATGGCTTCACAAGCAGGGATTATTGCTTTACAGAAACATGCAGCCTATTGTGCCAGTAAAGCAGGTGTTATTGGATTAACACACGTCCTTGCTTTGGAATGGGGACCTCATGGGATTAATGTTAATGCAATTTCTCCTACTGTTGTTTTAACGGAACTTGGAAAAAAAGCATGGGCAGGTAAAATAGGTGAGGAAATGAAAGCTCAAATTCCTATGCGTCGTTTTGCTGAACCCGAACAAATTGCTGCTGCGGCTGTTTATCTTGCCAGTTCAGAAGCATCAATCATGAATGGTGCTAATCTAGTTATTGATGGTGGATTTACCGTTCAATAATAAAAATTTTAAAAATAATGAGAATAAATAATGATAATGAACAGAATAATTAATGATCCAGATCTAGTCGTTGAAGATGCAATTGAGGGGTATGTTGCTGCTCATCCAGATTTTTATGCAAAAACAGATAATGCTAGAGTTTTAAAATATTCAGGTTCAGTAAAAAAAGGTAAAGTTGGTATTATTACTGGGGGTGGCTCTGGACATGAGCCAGCATTCTTGGGGTATGTAGGTAAAAATATGCTTGATGCCGTTGCAATTGGTGAAATATTTTCTTCACCAACTGCGGGAGCATTTTTAGAAGCAATGAAAGTGGCTGATACAGGGGCTGGAGTTGCCTGTTTATATGGTAATTATGCAGGCGATAATATGAATGTTAAAATGGCTATTAAAAAAGCTACTGCAGCAGGGGTTAAAGTCAAAACTGTTGTTGCTAATGATGATATTGCTTCCGCATCTGCCAGTGAAAAAGAAAAACGTCGTGGTGTTGCTGGTGAGATTTTAATGTGGAAAATTGCTGGAGCAGCAGCTGCAGAGGGATATGATCTTGACAATGTTATTGCTGCTGCTCAAAAGGCTATTGATAATTGCCGTTCAATAGGGGTTGGATTAAGTTCTTGTACAATTCCTGCGGTTGGAAAACCTAATTTTCATATTGAAAAGGGAACAATGGAGCTTGGTATTGGCCATCATGGTGAACCTGGAATTAAGGTCGTTCCCATAGAAACTGCAAAAGAGATGGCAAAAACAATGTTAGATCCAATTATGGAAGAAGGAATTTTTGAAGCTGGATCCGAAGTCGTCGTGCTAGTTTCGGGGCTCGGGGCAACACCTGTTATGGAACTTTATATTTATTATGCAGAAGTTGAACGTTTGTTAAGAGCAAATAAAGTTAAAATTTATAAATGTTATGTTGGAAATTATTTTACTTCTCTTGAAATGATGGGGGTTACACTTTCCGTAATGAAATTAGATGCAGAACTGAAGAAATTAGTTAACCTTCCTGCCTGTTCGCTGGGATTAGTACAAGAGTAAATAAAATGACAGAAATTGCTAAAATTGATAATGGTACAGATATTGTTGATGATTTAATTGTCTGTATCGTGAATAATCGTGACTATTTAAGTGAAATCGACGGTGCTATAGGGGATGGTGACCATGGAATTAACATGGCAAAAGGTTTTAATATTTGCAAGCATCGTATTGATGGAAAAAATCTTTCTTTGGCAGAGGCTTTTGAAACGCTAAGTGATTCTTTGATGGAAGGAATTGGTGGTTCTATGGGGCCTTTATATGGAAGTATTTTTGCTGGTTGGGCAGAAGCGGTTCAAGGTAAAAAAACTTTAAATTCAAACGAATTTAAGGAAATGCTTCTTAAGGGTTTAAGCGAACTACAGGAAATCAGTAGTGCAAAACAAGGTGATAAATGTTTGGTTGATACTTTAATTCCTGCAATTGAGAGTTTTAAAAAAGCTAATGAATCTGGTAAAACCTTTCACGAAGCCTTAATTATTATGAAACAAGCTGCTCATGATGGTAGAGAATCTACACGTAATCTTGTTGCAAAAATTGGTCGTGCAAGTCGGTTAGGAGAGCGTTCAAAAGGTGTTTTAGATGCTGGTGCAACCTCTTGTTGTTTATTATTAACCCAACTTATAGACAGTATTTTGAAAAGAATTATCTAAAATATAAAGTAAAATTTATAATATCCATATAGGGTGAATTCTTGTTCCTGTATGGATTTTTAGAAATTGACTGTTGATCTCAATCCAAAAATAGCAGCATTGGGAATTCTCTTTTTGCTATTTTCAAGATTTAGTCCACCTCCTGATCGGAATACATATTGAAAGTCTGGTTTTAATTCTAACCATGGTGTCGCTTGTACTTGCCAAGCGAGTTCAATATGATGTTCTGTTTTTCGAATATACCAATATGGATCAGTAAAATTACGGTAATCACGGTCATAGTGTCTTGCACGGTTTCCAGTGTGGGCAAACCCCCAACCAAAACCAAGAGAATCATGTTCTCTATTTAAAAGTCCTTTATAAACAATACCAGCATCCGCCGCATAATTAATCGGACTGCGATCTGTAGGGCTTACTTGCATTCTGCCAAATATACCAAGCGATTCTTTCTGATTGTTAGGATCGCGCCATATCATTTGATCCATAATTCCGTAAACTGACCAAGTATGATGGTGATTACGCATGGTTTGTGAATTGTCAGGATTTCCTAAAGGATATCCATCTCTGTTATAGCGTTGATCTGGGAATTTTGAACTATCAAAGTAGGCTCCTAATCGATAGGTTCCTGGATAGGTTGTATATTTTACATCATCTTCATTACCGGGATTAAGATGATATTGTATTTCGTTTGTAATAAATACACCTGTTGTAAAATTGAAATGTGTTCCTGATTGATGTTTAGAATAGGGATCACAGGTAAAAGAGCCTGATGGATTACAAAAAGGTACATTATTAGGATTACTGTCTGCAACAGCTAAAAGATCTGTCCAATGATTATTAGGTTGAAAGCTAAAACGAATAGCTGGAGAGGCAACAGGATAATCGATTCCTCCACTATAGGTATTGACTGATGGAATCATAGGCCAACCAAAAGAGGAATTGATAAAAAGTGTTGCATAATCACTAATATTAAATTCTTGATCCAGACTTAATTTACCAACACGAATTGTCATTTTATTATCGAAGAAACCTTGTTGATACCAAAGCTCCCACAAACGTGTTGAACGATCGCCTTCCCATCCGCTGGTTGAGTTATAAGCCCCTATATTTTCTGCTGTAAAAGCACGACCGCGTAATTGAAGGGCACTAATATTAAAAAGTCCATTTTTAAGACCGGTAACTTTTTCAGGGTCCCAGTTCAAGGTAACAGTTGTTAATCCAGTATAGGCTGCCCCTTGTTTAATGCCTCCATAAGGGTTTCCCCAAACTTCGTTGACGTCAACCAAAGTAAAGGTAAGACCATATTGTGCCATTAAAGAACGTAACCCTAATACATTTCCTAACAACATATCGTTATTTTCAGGTGCTTGACCTGTATCTTTATTAAGGACTGTAGCAGGTGGAGGTGATTTTTTGACTGGCGTTGCTCCACTTATATTTGTGGATGGTGATGCTTTTTGATTTACAATGGGAGAATTGCCAATCGCATAAGCGGAATGTTGGTACAAGATAGGATAAGATGTAACACAAGGTATTAAAAATATCTTGAATATATAATTTTTTTTAGAAAAAAGACGACAAAAAGGGACATGCGACATTTAAATAAAACTTTTTGAGAATGACTATTATTAACAATGTGATTTTGAGGTTAATGTTATTTTTATTCTTTTGTCAATATATTGATATAATTTCGTTTATTGTTTTATATAGTGTTTGACATTCAGTTTCGTTGCCGATCGTTATTCTCAACCAATTTTGAATACGTTTTGTGTTAAAATGCCTTACTAAAATATTCTCTTTTCTTAATTGTTTTGCTAAAAATTCAGCAGACAATTTTGGGTAAGATGCAAAAATGAAATTAGATTTCGAATTTAATATTTTGAAACCAAGTTCGGAAAGATTCTTAATAAGATATTGTCTGTTTTGAATGATTTTTTGAGCGTTATTTATAGACCATTGAATATCTTTGATAGATGCAATAGCTCCAATTTGTGCCAGGCGATCTAGTGGGTAAGAATTAAAACTGTCCTTGACACGTCTAATTCCCTCGATCAATTCTGAGTTGCCAATAGCATAACCAACACGTAGGCCAGCAAAAGCATGAAATTTTGAGAAAGTGCGAATAATAAGAAGATTGGGATAATATTGAATAAGGGGGATAACTGACTCTCCACCAAAATCAATATAAGCTTCATCAACAAGAATAATCTGTTCAGGATGTGTTTCCAGATAATGTTGAATTATTTTTTTATTTAATATTAGCCCCGTGGGAGCATTTGGATTGGTAATAACGATACCACAAGCATTTTCAGCATTATATTTTTTAAGATCGATACGAAAATCATCGGTTAAGGGAATGGTTTTATAATTAATATTATAAAGATTACAATAAACTGGATAAAAACTGTAGGTAATATCAGGGAATAAAACAGGTTTTTTATGTTTTAATAAAGCATGAAATGCAAAACCAAGAACTTCATCAGAACCATTACCAGCAAAAACCTGATTGGGGTGAACATCATGTAGATGTGCCAAAGCTTCACAAAGTTCTTGTGCAGTTGGGTCAGGATATAATTTAAGTGTATTATTAGTGTGTTCTTTAATGGACTCTAATACCTTTGGGGAAATATTATAAGCATTTTCATTGGTGTTCAATTTAATAAGGTTATGCATTTTAGGTTGTTCACCTGGTGTATAAGGAACTAAATTTTTAACGAATGAACTCCAATATGGGTTTTGCATGTAACTTTACCTGTAATAAATATGAAAGTTAAATTTTCTTATAATGTTCTAATAAAGATAATATATGCTTATTTCCTTGCTGCTCTGCAAGTTTTAAAGGTGTAATTCCTTCTCCATCAGCATGAAGAGGATTTGCCCCTGACTTTAATAAAAGTTCAGTCATATTATATCGGTCAAAAAATACGGCAAATATTAGAGGAGTACGCCCCAAATTATTTGGGATATCAACAGAAGCACCCGCATGGATTAAAATTTTAGCGATATCAATGAAATCCTTAAATGCTACACCCATTAAAGCTGTTGCACCTGTTTTATCTTGTAGGTTAGGATTAGCACCTTTATCCAAAAGAAAAAGTGAAGCTTCACGATGATGGTTATAAGTCGTTAAAATAAGCGGAGTATAGCCTTTTTTATTCTGATGATTAATATCCATACCTGCAGCAATAAATTCTTGTAACAAAGAAATAGAACCTTCCCGGGCAGAGTTGAAATAAAGCGTTTCTATTTCATGACTGGTGAATTCAGGATTGGAAGTTTGGTTAAATGAAGATGAAACTGTCATGCTATTGCCATATTATTAAGAGTTAATCAATTAAAGCAATATTTTATCTTATAATGCTACATAATAAAAAGAAAGATTCAGAAAATAAGCTTTCTTTTATAGGAGAAAATTTTATAAAAGAGTATGATTTTATATTATTTAGTAATATTCTTAAGCATGTATTAAACATATGGAATATTAATCTAGATAAAATTTTTAAGGATTGAATTATAGATCTAATACAAAATAATAATTTTGTAATAAAGATAAAAATATAGATTTTATTAAAGTTGTTAATTAAATAAAATTTTATATATTTTTATTTATTATTACAATTAATTAAAAAGAATTGATTACATTATGATTAATGAAATGACTTTTAAATTGTTTTGATGGAGATTTGAATGAATATAGATAAGGTATGTATTAATACCATTCGGGGACTTGCAATTGATCAAGTGCAAAAAGCTAATTCTGGTCATCCAGGAACACCCCTTGATTTAGCTCCTGCAACTTATGCTTTATGGAATAATATTTTAAATTATGATCCAGCTCATCCTTTATGGCCAGCCAGAGATCGGTTTGTATTATCAGGTGGACACGCTTGTTCTCTTTTATATGCAATCATTTATTTAACAGGAATTAAGGAAGTTACACGTGATGGTCGGGTTGAAAATAAACCAGCTTTAACCCTTGAAGATTTAAGTCAATTCAGACAAATAAATTCAAAAACTCCAGGTCATCCAGAATATATTCATACAACAGGGATTGAAACAACAACAGGACCTTTGGCTCAAGGAATTGCAACATCTGTTGGGATGGCAATTGCCCAGACATGGTTTGCAGCTCGTTATAACAAACCAGATTTTCCATTATTTAATTATCATGTTTATTCTTTTTGTGGTGATGGTGACCTTATGGAAGGAATTTCCTATGAGGCAGCATCTTTGGCAGGTCATTTAAAATTAAGTAATTTAATTTGGGTTTATGACCGTAACCAGATCACTATTGAAGGTAACATCAATATTGCTTTTACAGAAAATGTTGAGAAACGTTTTGAAGCGGCAGGTTGGAAAGTTTACCATGTTCAAGATGGTAATGACATTGAGGATTTTCAAAAGAAGATCAATCAAGCCCATCAAAATAAAAATATGCCAAGTTTTATTATTGTGGAAAGTATCATTGGATATGGTTCACCGAATAAAGCTGGAAAGCCAGTAGCACATGGTGAACCTCTTGGTGTGGACGAAGTAAAAGCTACCAAGAAAAATCTTGGTTTACCTGAAGATAAGGAATTTTATGTTCCTGAAGGTGTGATGGAACATTTTAAAGAAAATATTGGTAAACGTGGAGCCGAAGCCTATCAAAAATGGCATAAGCTTTTTGAGGATTATAAAGCAAAATACCCAGAATTAAGTCAGGAAATTGAAGATATTTTGCACCATCGTTTACCTAAAGGTTGGGATAAAGATATTCCTGTTTTTGCACCCGATGCTAAAGGAGTAGCATCACGGGCAAGTTCTGGCAAAATTTTAAATGCTATTGCGAAAAATGTTCCTTGGTTAATTGGGGGATCTGCGGACCTTGCGCCATCCAATAAAAGTAACCTTGATTTTGAAGGGGCTGGCATCTTCCAAAACCCCGTTTATGGTGGAACGTATGATGGACGCAATTTTCATTTTGGTGTTCGTGAACATGCCATGGGTGCCATTGTCAACGGAATGTCTTTGAGTGGCTTGCGTTCATATGCTGCGGGATTTTTTATTTTTTCAGATTATATGAAAAATCCTATTCGTTTATCTGCATTGATGCATCTTCCTGTTATTTATATTTTTACACATGACAGTATTGGTGTTGGTGAAGATGGTCCAACCCATCAGCCCATTGAACAGCTGGTGCATTTTAGGGCAACACCTAATTTAATTGTATTCCGTCCTGCTGATGCAAATGAAGTGGTAGAAGCCTGGAAATATACGATGCAGGAACATACAAGACCTGTTATTCTAGCGTTAAGTCGTCAAAATTTACCAACGATTGATCGTCATCAATATGCTTCTGCAGAAGGACTCAAAAAAGGAGCTTATATTGTTGCGAATTGTGAAGGTAAACCGGATTTAATCTTGATGGCAACAGGGAGTGAGGTCGGATTGATTATAGAAGCTTATCAAGTTTTAAAACAGTCTGGTAAAAAAGTGCGTGTTGTATCCATGCCATCATGGGAACTTTTTGAAGAACAGCCAAAGTCTTATCGTGATCTGGTTTTACCACCTGATGTCACGGCACGTGTTGCAGTTGAGCATGCGTCCCCAATTGGATGGGACCGTTATGCGGGGACAACGGGTGCAATTATTGCTATGCATGGGTTTGGTGCTTCTGCTCCTTATAGTGATTTACAGAAAAAATTTGGTTTTACGCTTGAGAATGTTTTAAAGGCAGCAAAAAAACAGTTAGCCAAATAAGTGTTTTGAATCCTTCTTAATTTATTAAGAAGGATTTTTTTGAATAGATTAAAAGAAAGAAAGAAAATGGTTGAAAATCCTTTAGTTCAATTAGAACAGTATCAACAATCTCCTTGGTTGGATTTTATACAACGTTCATTTACACAAAGCGGTGCTCTTAAAAAATTAGTTGATGAAGATGGATTAAAGGGTGTTACATCTAATCCTTCAATTTTTGAAAAGGCAATGCGACAGGGCAGTGATTATGATAATCAATTTATACAGTTGGTCTCATCAGGTATAACAGATGTTGTGGATCTGTACGAAACCATGGCAATTGATGATATTCGTAATGCTTGTTCGGTTTTATATCCAGTCTGGGAAAAAACACATGGATTAGACGGATATGTAAGTTTGGAGGTTTCTCCTTATATTGCGATGGATGGAAAGGCAACTTTAGAAGATGCGCGTCGTTTATGGAAAAAGATTTTAGAAAAGAATTTAATGATTAAAATTCCTGCGACAGCACCTTGTATTTCTGCGATCGAGGGGGCAATTGCCGAAGGAATTAATATTAATGTAACTTTGTTATTTTCCTTGGATATGTATAAGCAGGTTCTTGAAGCTTATATTAAAGGTTTAGAAGCACATCTTGCTAAAGGTCATCATATTGCACATATCGCTAGCGTTGCTTCCTTTTTCATAAGTCGTATTGATACAGCTATTGATAAAGAAATTGATCAGCGTGTTGCTGCCGGGGATAAGGAAAGCTCAGCATTAAAAACCATTCGTGGCAAGGTTGCTATTGCTAATGCTAAACTAGCTTATCAGCATTATCTTGAAGTTATGCAAAGTGATCGTTGGAAAAAACTTGAAGCTGCTGGTGCAAAACCTCAACGTTTATTATGGGCAAGTACAAGCTGCAAAGATAAGACATTTCCAGACACTATCTATGTTGATCAATTAATTGGTAAGAATACGGTCAATACAATTCCGCCTGCTACTATGGAGGCATTTAAGGATCATGGTACTGTTGCTGACACATTGGAACAAAATATCGATGATGCTAGAAGAGTGTTAGCTGAAGCTAAACGTTTGAATTTTGATTTAAGAACTATTACTGACAAATTATTAGAAGATGGTGTTAATGCTTTTGCAGATGCTTTTGATCAATTATTAGGTTCTGTTAGTGAAAAGCATATTTCATTACAAGGTGAGAAATTAGCTTCTATGCAGTTTATTTTACCAGCTGATTACAAAGCCGCTGTTAAAACAGGATTAGAAAGTTGGCGTAAAGATGGGAATGTCCGTAAATTATGGAACCGACAATCTTCAGTTTGGACTGGGCAGGACGAAAATAAATGGTTGGGCTGGCTTGATATTATTGATCAACAAGTCGATAATCTTGCACAATTAGAAGAATTTCAAAAAGAAGTTAAAAATAAGGGTTTTAGTGATATTCTTTTATTGGGTATGGGCGGTTCAAGCCTTGGTCCTGAAGTTTTGGGTGGGGTTTTTGGACATCAGGAAGGTTTTCCCCGGCTTCATGTTTTGGATAGTACTGATCCTCAACAAGTTCATACTTTCCAGCAAAAAATAACAATGAGAACAACCTTATTTATAGTATCTTCTAAATCAGGAAGTACTTTAGAGCCTAATATTCTTAAAGCTTATTTCTTTAATGAAGCAAAAAAAATATTGGGCAATAAAGTAGGTCAGCATTTTATTGCTATAACTGATCCTGGTTCCTATATGGAAGAAGTGGCTAAAAAGGATGGTTTCTGGAAAATCTTTTATGGTTTGAAAACCATTGGTGGGCGTTATTCAGTTTTATCTAATTTTGGAATTATCCCAGCAGCGGCAGCTGGACTACCTTTGAAAGAAATTTTATATTCTGCCCAAAGAATGGAAAAAGTTTGCTCCGCAGGAGCGCCACCTGAACAAAATCCTGGTGTTCAGTTAGGAACAATTTTTGGCGTGAGTGTCGCTGAGTTTAAACGGGATAAATTTACAATTATTGCTTCTCCTGCAATACGTTCTTTAGGATCATGGCTTGAACAGCTTTTGGCAGAATCAACGGGTAAAGTAGGTAAAGGAATCATTCCTATTGATGGGGAAACTCTGACAGATCCTGCTTTCTATGGACAAGATCGTTTGTTTATTTATTTGCGATTAGATGATAATATTTACCCTCAAGATGAATACTCGATGGGGATATTAAAAGCAGCTAATCAGCCGATTATAGAGATTAATTTGCACAATAAAAACCAGATTTTTCAAATATTCTTCCAAATTGAATTTGCAACAGCGGTTGCGGGTGCGTTTATTGGAATTAATCCTTTTGACCAGCCTGATGTTGAAGCAAGTAAGATTGAAACCAGGAAAATTACAACTGCTTATAATGAAAAAGGTTCACTTCCCATTATTACACCTGTCGTTCGGGAAGAGGATTTTGACCTTTATGCAGGTAAGGCCGAAATTGCAAAGCTGGCGGGGTTAACATCCTTTTCAGAAGCCTTGAAGCAATTTTTCAATCAAGTTACCGAAGGGGATTATGTTGCTGTCTTGGCTTATATTGAACGTGATTTGGCAACACAGGATTGGATTCAAAAATTACGATTGGCTATTCGGGACAAGAAAAAAGTGGCAACAGCTGCTGAGTTTGGTCCGCGGTTCTTACATTCAACGGGTCAAGCTTATAAAGGAGGACCTAATAGTGGTGTATTTTTACAGATTACCGTTGATGATGATCATGATTTACCTATTCCAGGTGAAAAATATACATTTGGAATAGTAAAAGAAGCACAAGCCCGCGGTGATTTCGATGTGTTATCTGAACGAAACAGAAGGGTTATCCGTATCCATGTAAAAGGGAATATGAAAGTCGGATTAAATAATTTAAGCCAGACAATTTTAAATATTTTGTAGATTAATGAATGTTTATATCTTACGATAATTGTAAGATATAAACTGATTGTGATGAAAATGGAGGGATTAATTATGAAATTAGGTATGTATGGCCTAGGTAGAATGGGGGGGAATATGGCCATTCGTTTGGCACGTCACGGTCATGAGGTCGTTTTGTTAAATCGTACACGAAGCAAAAGTGAAGAAATTCAGAAACAGGCTCCTAAAAGTACCATTGTTGATGATTTAAAGTCTTTGGTAGTGGCACTCCCTTCTCCAAAAATAATTTGGATTATGTTGCCTAGCGGTGAAGTAACAGAACAGGCAATTGAAAACCTTGGAGATATGTTGTTTAAAGGGGATATCGTAATTGATGGTGGAAATACGTTTTATAAAGATGATATTCGTCGTGCGAAAATGTTAGAAGCAAAAGGCATCCATTATGTTGATGTCGGAACTTCAGGTGGTGTATGGGGTTTGGAACGGGGTTATTGTATGATGTATGGCGGCTGTAAGGAAGCTGTCGATTATATTGATCGAATTCTGGAATCTTTGGCACCTGGAATAGGCGATATTCCTCGTACAAAAGGACGTAATGCAAATTTGAATCCTCGTGCTGAGAAAGGGTATTTACATTGTGGACCTGCTGGTTCTGGGCATTTTGTTAAAATGGTTCATAATGGTATTGAATATGGCATGATGCAGGCCTATGCAGAAGGATTCGATATCATGCGTACAAAAGGATCAGATCGTTTGCCTGAAGATGAACGTTTTGATTTGAATATGGCTGATATCGCAGAAGTATGGCGCCGTGGTAGCGTTATACCTTCATGGTTGCTGGATTTATGTGCTGATGCTCTTGCAAAAGACGGTACCCTTGCTGGCTTTAAAGGTGATGTTGCAGATACAGGAGAAGGTCGCTGGACTATTGAGGCCGCCATTGAAGAGGCTGTTCCTGTACCAGTAATTACCTCTGCTTTGTTTACACGTTTTCGTTCACGTTCAGGGAATACATTTGGTGAAAAAATGTTGTCTGCAATGCGTTTTGGCTTTGGGGGACATGTAGAAAAGAAATAATAATTTATTAATTCTTTTTTTTGAAAAAGGCTTTAATCGCAGAAGGTTAAAGCTTTTTTTATGGATTGTGAATAAAATATAAATTGGTTTTTTAATCAAATTTATTTGACTGATATTTTGATAAACAATATTCGCTATTAAACTGTTTATGACATAAAAGTTTAACAAATAAAAAAAATAAAAAATTACTAAGATATTAATTTAAAGGTATCGTCTAATGGGAACAAAACATCATGATATGAGTTCCGCCATTGATATGACGCAAGAACAATTTGGTGGGCCAGTAAGAAAATCATATCCTGTTTATAATCATCACTTACCACCATGTAATTACGCTTGTCCAGCAGGTGAAGATATTCAAGGGTGGCTTTCTTTGGCTCAAAATGGAAAATTTAAAAAAGCTTGGGAACATATTCTTGATAATAACCCTATGCCTGCGGTTCATGGTCGCGCTTGTTATCATCCATGTGAAAATTCATGCAATCGTAAGGAATTAGATGGATTTGTTACTATTCATGCCATTGAACGTTTTTTAGGGGATATGGCAAATGAACAAGGTTGGAAAATATCGGTTAAGGAGAATCGAAATAGTAAACGTATTTTAATCGTTGGAGCTGGACCGGGAGGTTTATCAGCAGCTTATCATTTGCGTCGTATGGGTCATGAGGTAGAAATTCGTGAAGCGTTTCCTGAACCAGGTGGAATGATGCGTTATGGTATTCCAGCCTATCGTTTACCAAAAGATGTTTTAAAGCTAGATATTCAACGTATCGAGCAAATGGGTGTTAAAATTACCTGTAATTATCGTATCAAGAATTTGTTAAAAGAAGAACAAGAAGGATGTTTTGATGCTGTTTTTTTGGGGATAGGAGCGACCAAATCAAGTTTATTAAATATTCCGACCGATAAAGAGGCTCAAGTAATTTCAGCAATTGAATTTTTAAGTAATGTAAGCGCAGGAAAAAACCTTCAAATTGGTAAAAATGTTTTGGTTTATGGGGCTGGAAATACAGCAATGGATGCGGCTCGTACAGCTTTTCGTGTAGGTGCTCATTCTGTTACGGTTATTTTTTTTTGGGATCGCCCTCATATGGAGGCACACGAATTTGAAATTATTGATGCTGAGGCTGAAGGAATTTGTTTCAAATGTATGAGAACTATTGATTCTATTGGTAAGGATAAAGTCATTCTGCGAAAGATGGTTATTGGTCAAACAAAACGTTCAGAGCCAACAGAAGAATTAGAAGAAGTTCCGATGGACACTTTGATTATGGCACTAGGACAGCAACCTGATAATTATTTTTTAAAAAATATTGAGGGAATTGAATTTAATCCCAAAGGTACGTTGGTTATTGATAATCAAATGATGACTGGCATTTCTGGAGTATTTGTCGGTGGTGATGCTATTGATGGTCCACGTAGTATTACAAATGCCGTTGGTTCAGGTAAAAAAGCGGCTTATTTTATAAATAGTTGGTTACTAGGGGAAATTTATAAGGTTGGTTCAAAAAATGCAATTACCTATTATAAAGATTTACATTTACCTTTATTAGAAGATACTCCTCAAACAATTCAGAAAGAATTGCCTGTTGAAAAACGGATTGGATTTACTGAAACTTTAATTAGTTTTTCACAAAAAGAGGCATTGTATGAAGCACAGCGGTGTCTTTCTTGTGGAAATTGTTACGAGTGTGATAATTGCCTTGCTGCTTGTCCAGAGGATGCCTTAATAAAAATTGGCTTAGGCAAAGGATATGAATTAGATCTTGAACGTTGCACAGGATGTGCTGTTTGTTTTGAAAGTTGTCCATGTCAAGCAATTGATATGATAGCAGAAAATGTCTAAATATAGTATAAATCATGTGCAGATAACGTCTCAAGAGAGGATGGTTATAAATGTCTAAAACAATAATGGACGCCAATACTGCAGTTGCCCATATTGCTTACCGTGTTAATGAAGTTTGTGCGATTTTTCCGATTACACCCTCTTCACCTATGGCTGAATATATTGATGAATGGGCAGCAAAAGGAATAAAAAATATTTGGGGAAATATTCCACTTGTTCAAGAAATGCAAAGTGAAGGTGGGGCTGCTGGCGCAGTTCATGGATCGTTACAAACTGGTGCATTGACAACAACATTTACAGCATCTCAGGGACTGTTGTTAATGTTGCCAAATATGTTTAAAATTGCTGGAGAGCTTACTTCGACAGTTTTTCATGTGGCGGCTCGTTCTGTTGCTACATCTGCTTTGTCGATTTTTGGGGATCATTCGGATGTTATGGCAACAAGAATGACTGGATTTGGTATGTGTTGTTCTGTTTCTGTACAGGAAGCTCACGACATGGCTTTGATTACCCATGCCGTAACATTAGAAGCGCGTGTACCTTTTCTCCATTTTTTTGATGGTTTTCGAACATCGCATGAGTTGAACACATTAGATCTTATTTCTGATGAAAATATAGCTAAAATGATTGATGATAAGTTCGTTATCGCTCATCGTGAACGGGCTTTAAATCCTGAGAAACCATTTATACGAGGAACAGCTCATAATCCTGATACGTTTTTCCAGGCACGTGAAGCTGTTAATCCATATTATAATCGGGTTATAGGACTTGTTGAGAAATACATGAAACGTCTTGGCGATTTAACAGGACGTTATTATGATTTAGTTGAATATGTTGGTGATTCTCAGGCAGAGCATGTTATTGTGATTATGGGTTCTGCTGCTGAAACAGCAGATATTACGGTTGAAGCACTTATTAAACAGGGTGAATCCATAGGTGTTTTAAAAATACGATTATATCGTCCTTTTCCAGTAGAAAAGTTTCTTGAAATTTTACCCGCATCTGTTAAGCGTATTGCTGTTATGGATCGTACCAAAGAATCAGGTGCATTAGGTGAACCTCTATATCTTGATGTTATGGCTGCTTTGGCAGACGCGGTGTCAAGAAGAAAAAGAAAAACATTGCCTTTGGTTGTGGGAGGTCGTTACGGTCTTTCATCAAAAGATTTTACACCAGCAATGGTTAAAGCTGTTTTTGATGAGTTAAAGGTAGAAAATCCAAAACATGGTTTTACGGTTGGTATTCAAGATGATTTGACGTACAGCAGTTTAAAGTATGATCGTTCTTTTACTATTGATAATGATCAAATTAAACGTGCTATGTTTTTTGGTTTAAGTGCGGATGGAACAATCGGTGCAAATAAAAACAGTGTAAAAATTATTGCCGAAGATGCAGGAAAATATGCTCAAGGTTATTTTGTGTATGATTCTCATAAATCTGGTGCCCAGACTGTATCTCATTTGCGTTTTGGTAAAGTTCCTATTAAGGCGGCCTATTTGGTTCAACGTGCTGATTTTGTAGGATGTCACCATTTTCATTTTCTTTATCGTCAAGATATTTTGGAACATGTTGTCGAAGGTGGTGTTTTTTTACTTAATTCAAATTATAATGCTAATGAGATTTGGCAACATTTACCCCGTGTGGTACAGAAACACATTATTGATAAGAAATTAAAATTTTATGTTGTTAATGCATCCAAAGTAGCTCAGGAAGTGGGTCTGGGGATGCGAACAAATACTATTTTGCAGACTTGTTTCTTTGCGATTTCCAATATTTTACCTAAAAAGGAAGCGATTAATTATATTAAGAAATCAATTAAGAAAACATATCTTGTTAAAGGCGAAAATGTTGTTCAGCAGAATTATAAAGCGGTTGATGCGGCTTGTAATAGTTTACAACAGGTCAATGTGCCAGATCGGATTTCAAGTAATATTGACCTTGAACATTCTATTCCTGCTGACGCACCAGAATTTGTTCATAAAGTTATTGCACCAATCTTTTCGGGAAAAGGGGATGAAATTTCAGTGAGCTTAATCCCTGCTGATGGAACTTTTCCTTCTGGAACATCGGTTTATGAAAAACGAAATATTTCTGATTATGTTCCTGAATGGCGCGAAGATTTATGCGTGCAATGTGGACAATGTAGTTATGTTTGTCCTCATAGTGTCATACGTTCAAAAACCTATCATGATCGGTGTTTAGATAAGGCACCGGAAGGATTTAAAACAGCACCTTTAAAAGTAAGAGGATATCCCAATATTAATTATACCTTACAGTTTTATGTAGAAGATTGTACCGGATGCACTTTATGTGTGGATGCTTGTCCTGCCAAAAGCCCAATAGATCCTAATGTTAAAGCGATTAATATGACGGCAAAAGAGTATTTGTTGGAAAGAGAAAAAAGAAATCTTTCCTTTTTTGAAACTTTACCTGTTGATGATCGTAGTAAAGTTAATTTTTCCAATGTTAGGGGCGTCCAGTTTTTGGAGCCTTTATTTCAGTTTTCTGGTGCATGTGCTGGATGTGGAGAAACACCTTATCTGAAATTACTGACACAACTTTTTGGAGATCGTTTACAAGTTGCAAATGCTACTGGATGCTCTTCAATTTATGGGGGAAATTTACCTGTAACACCTTGGTCTGTTAATGGAGAAGGTCAAGGTCCAGCCTGGTCTAATTCTTTGTTTGAGGATAATGCTGAATTTGGATTGGGGTTTAGAATTGCTGTTGATAAACAGATGGAAGTTGCTAGTCATATACTAAAACGATTAAGGGAACAGGTTGGTACAGAATTGGCAGATGCTATTTTGAATTCTGTACAGCAAGAAGAATCTGAAATAAAAGCACAACGTGAAAGGGTTAAAACGTTAAAGAAACGGTTGGCACAGCTCAAAAATGATGATGCAAAACGTTTATCTGCGTTGGCTGATTATTTAATTCGTCGTAGTATTTGGATCGTTGGCGGTGACGGTTGGGCTTATGATATTGGCTATGGTGGTTTAGATCATGTTCTTGCATCAGGTGAAAATATCAATATCCTTGTATTGGATACCGAAATGTATTCCAATACAGGGGGACAGGCATCAAAAGCTACCCCTTTTGGATCTGTAGCTAAGTTTGCATCAAAAGGTAAAGAAACAATTCGTAAAGATTTGGCCATGATGGCAATGACCTATGATAATGTTTATGTTGCTCAGGTTGCATTAGGTGCTAATCCACAACATACGTTAAAGGCATTTCGTCAAGCTGAAGCTTATGATGGACCTTCTTTGATTATCGCTTATAGTCATTGTATTGGTCAGGGAATAGATATGCGTCATGGATTGACGCAGCAGAAATTGGCAACAGCATCGGGTTATTGGCCATTATTTCGTTTTGATCCTTTAATGCGAAAAGTTGGAAAAAATCCTTTCCAATTGGATTCAGCAAGACCTCGTATTGCTTTAAAAGATTATATGGGTAATGAAATTCGATATCGTAATTTAAAACGTATACGTCCGAATGATGCGGAGGAAATTATGGACAATGCACAAAAAGCGATTAATCGTCGTTATAAACAATATGAAGCTTTGGCATCCATTGAAACAGATGAGGTTAATCCAGTTGTTTTAGGTCTTAAATCGTAAAATAAGGGAAAGATTGTTATTTATACTTAGATATATTAAATATAGAATTTTATTTAATTAATAAATTGTTAATTGTTTTTTGTATATCTTTGTATTTTTAATACGATAACATTATTTTTCAAAATAAAGAATAAGGTTAAAGCATGATTATATACCATTTAACTATTGGTACTCCATTTAGTGAAAATTTAAATAATTTAAAACAACAATCAATTGATAATGGTTTTCAGTTTATAAATCTATCGGGAAATTATAAGCGTGGAGAGGTTAGTATACCTAGGAAAATTGCTATAATACATAACTTTTTGAAAAGTAATGTTTTACATGATGATGCTATTATATTATTTACAGACGGATATGATGTTTGTATAAATGATCATAGTATAAACGTATTGAGAAATTTTTTATTATTACAATGTGATATACTTTTTAATGCTGAAAAAATTTTTTGGCCATCGTTGAATGGTCTTGGAGAAATAGGTCAAATCAATAGGAAAGAAATTTTTGATTTTTTTGATCAAAAAGTAGGCTTATTAAATAAATATCTTAATAGTGGTATTTATATAGGTTATGTTGGTGCTATTCGTCAAATGATAAATTTTTGTATAGATATTTCTCAGAAATATAATGTTTATGATGATCAGGCACTTATGCAGTATTTTGCATATCAAAATCAAAATTTAAATATTCAATTAGATTATTATGATAAATTACTATCAACATTTGTATTTTCTGAAGAAGATTTTTCTTTTGATGGAATGATTTTAAAAAATCATAAATATAATACTATTCCATCAATTTTGCATGCAAATGGTGTTAAATTACCTATAGATGGTTTTAAGAAGATTCAACGGATAAATAAAGAGGCTAATTTACCTTTTTATTTATATTGTTTAAAAAGTAATGATAAATTTCTAGCGATTGATAGTAAAAAGAAATTTATTTTTACTGATTTTGTGCAAGATAAACTGTGTTTTCTTGTACAAAATAGACGAAAGACAAAAACATGTTTATTGTCTTATGATGGGCGATATGCTTCATTTCATCCTGATAGATTTTATGATTTTATTTATAAGCATGTTATGAGTTGGGAGCTTCTTGAAATAAATAATAATATGATTAAAACAACTCATAATTATTATTTATTAGATCTATTAGAAAATAGTGATAAACTTGATTTGGTAGAAGTTCCTTTTAATGTTATGACATTTACACACGATAAATTAATAGACACTCTTGTTAATATGAGTTGGAGTTAAATGTTATATTAATTTTAAGAAAAAAGGCATTAAGCAAATAATGATTATTAATTAAATAATCAAGTAATTTTTTTAATAATTTTTTCATTTTTTAATAATAAGCGTTATTTATAAAATTTAAATAAATTTATTTTATAAAAAAAATTATAATTGTTTGGCTTGAACTTGATATTATTGAAAAGGTACCGAGTTACTTAAAAACATTAGAAATATAAATTTAGCTAATCAAATAAATACTAATTATAATAACAATTAGTAAATTTTTCGAAAATTATTTTAAAAGGGTAGTATTTATTTAATGATATGGATAATATTATTTTAATATTAAATATAATTAATAGGTTAATTAGAATGTAATAATTTAATTAATGCATTAATTATGATAATTAAAATAATAGAGAAAAGCATTAACAATATTTTTATTTTATTAAAGTAATATTTATGAATTATAAGATTTCAGTATATTCTGTTAAATAACACTAATAATTAAAAAGAAAGTATATTTTTATTAATAATAAAGAATGAGTAAAGTATGATAGATATTACGGAAAAAGGACATAATGCGAAAACAGGTTATGTGCTTGTTTTACCCGACGCGAATACCCAAGCAAATTATTTGGCTGATATTATTTTGCGTCAAATGGATGAAAAAAAAGATAAAATTTTTAGAATTGCTTTATCGGGTGGATCAACACCAAAAAAATTATACGAGTTATTAGGTAGCGACACTTATCGTCATCGTGTGCCTTGGGAACGGTTACATTTGTTTTTTGGTGATGAAAGGATGGTTCCCTATACAGATGAGGCTAGTAATTTTCGCATGGTTTCAGAGTCTTTGCTAATCCATGTCAATATTCTATTTCGAAATGTTCATCCAATGCCTGTTTTAGATGATGTTGAAAAAGCCGCTCAATTATA
Source organism: uncultured Commensalibacter sp. (assembly GCA_946699565.1). Taxonomy (GTDB): domain Bacteria; phylum Pseudomonadota; class Alphaproteobacteria; order Acetobacterales; family Acetobacteraceae; genus Commensalibacter. The sequence continues at coordinate 94,036 of CAMPDW010000006.1, forward strand.
TGAGAAGGATCTTCAAAAAGAATATGGGGATTCAATATTAAAAAAAGGGGAACCTTTATTTGATATTGTTTTATTGGGGCTTGGGACGGATGGTCATACAGCCTCACTTTTCCCTAATACACCTGTTTTAAAAGAAAAAAAAAAATGGGTTTCTTGGTGTCAACCAACCGATGCACCATATAAAAGGATGACATTGACCTATCCAACAATTGCTTCTAGTCGTCTGGTAATCTTTGTAGTTAGTGGTGAAAGCAAGGTCGAAATTTTTAGTAAGGTCAGGAAAAAAGATGCTACTTATCCTTCTTCAAATGTTGAAACAGAAGGTGAAGTGCATTGGATTTTGGATAAAGCTGCTGGTGGTGAATAAAAGTAGTGATTATCGGATAAAGAAAGATTTTTAAATAAAAAATGGATGCACAACAGATTGTTAAATATAAAGAGCAGCTAGGAAAAATAGGTGCTTCATTAGTGACACAAGGAATGAAAGTTGGTTTGGGAAGTGGAAGTACTGCTGCATGTGTCATCCAATCTTTAGGTAAACGTTGGCAGGAAGAAGGATTACGTTTTGTCGGGGTTCCTTCTTCTATTGCTTCGGCCAAGCTTGCTGAATCCTATGGGATTGAATTAACGACGTTAGGAGCATGTTCAGAGCTTGATATAGCGATTGATGGTGCTGATGAGGTTACTCGAAAGGGATTGCAGTTAATCAAGGGATTAGGCGGGGCTTTATTACGGGAAAAAATCGTTCGCTATGCAGCCAGAAAATTTATTATAGTTGTAGATGAGCGTAAATTAGTCGATAAGCTTGGTGAGCATACACCTGTTCCGGTTGAGGTTACTTTTTTCGGCTGGGAAGCCACAATGAAACATTTAGAAAAAATTGGAGCGTCAATAAAGGTTCGAGTTAAAATAGATCATCCTGACTTTTTTTTGACGGATGGTGGAAATATGATTTTGGATTGTGATTTTGGAATTATTGATGATCCTGTTCAGTTAGAGAAAGAGATTATTTCAATTGCTGGTGTCATTGAAAGTGGTTTATTCATTAATTGTACTGATGAGGCTTTAGTCGTAGGACATAGCGGGATTCAACGTTTGTATAAATAAAGGGAGAAAATCAGTGTCTTTTTCTATGAAGGTACAGATAAAGCCTTGTTTATTGGTAATAATGGGTGTTTCGGGGTGTGGAAAAACGACATTGGCAAAAGGACTGGATCAATATCTGGATTGGCCTTTTCAAGAAGGAGATTCTTTACATCCCCAACATAATATTCAGAAAATGTCAGAGGGTAAGTCTTTAACAGATAATGATCGCTGGCCCTGGTTAAAGAAATGTCATGCATGGTTGGAATCATGTGATGATGGTAAAGGGGTGTTAACCTGTTCTGCTTTGAAAAGATCTTATCGTGATTTTTTACGTAAAGACATTGATAAGCTTTTTTATTTTGTAAGTTTAAAAGTTCCATATGATGTTCTTCTTCATCGTATAGAAAAACGTGAAGGGCATTTTATGCCAGTAAGTTTACTAGATACACAATTAAAAAGTTTTGAACCCCTTCAAGCGGATGAACCTTATATCGAAATTGATATGTCTCATCCGTTGGAAACGGTGATTAAAGAAACACTTAAGAAATTACAAAAACTTTAATTAAAAGCTGGTGGTCAGAGCAATATTAAATGAACGACCTAGACCAGGCAAGGCATGGAATTCATTAGTCGTGATTAAATCCCCTAGATATATTCCTCCTAAAGGAAGATAGTATTTTTTGTTGGCAAGATTTTCAATACTTGCGTCAAGACGAAACATACGCCACGTATAACTACCTCCGATATTGAATAAAATATAACCTGGGGTTCTTGGTTCACGACGTATGGGATCGATTTGGCTTTTTGTATTGACAAAATTTGCCTCGATTTTACCAGTCCAATGACCAACATATTCATTCAGACTTAAGGTGCCATTTAAGGGCATCATATGATAAAGGCTGTTATGATTGGTTTTGTCCTGACCCATAACCCAATTAATATTTCCTTCGAGTATTCCTTTACCATATTTCTTACTGTTCCATAATTTATAGGATTCAGCAGTATTAATGCCATAAGTTTGAGCATTATGATTATCAAATTGTAATTTTGATACTGTTGTATTTTGGCGTGTTTTTATACTGCCGAGGTAATTAACGTTAATATAATGGTGAATATAAGTATAAAAAGGTTGAATCTTAATTTCCCATTTATCTTGTTGTGAATCATGAAAGCTGAAAGTTGTACTAACGGTGTTACCAACTTCTGGTTTAAGGTTAAGATTACCAACATATCCATTTCCATCACCAAACCAACCAATCATACGCATAGCCATTGGAGAAGTTCCCCATGTATAGCGTTCATACAAATTGGGAGAGCGACTTTTTCGAGCATATCCGCCTTCCCATGTAAAAGATTTATTAACCGTCCATCGTGTCATAGCCGTAACGTCAAAATTAGTATCTGTACGACCACGATTTGCATTATTGAAATTATAGATGGCTTTACGTTCCTCGGCATTCATGCCATTGACCCCTTGATAACTTGATATTCTGCCGGTATTCATCATGATTAGATCATTTCGTAAACCGAGAAGAGTTGTGACTTTGGGCGTCCATTGGGTCTCCCATTCAGCAAAACTTCCTAATCGGTCCCGATGACCATTATTAATATTATGATAGGTATGGGGTCCCATCATTATGCTTTTTTGTAGAGGAGGCCACCAGTCATTTAAGCCTGAATGATCAAAAGAGCTTCCAATTCTTAATGTGTTTCGGTTATCAATAAATAGAGTTGTTTTGACATTATAACCAACGGTACGCCCATCAAGTTTCATGGGCATTCCTTTTGTCGTTGAATGTCCTCCTTTGTTACTAAGCATATTCATGGCGTGATTGACACGCTGCCAATACCCCCTTGCTTCGATTGTTCCCCAATCAAAGTCACCCTTATATTTTCCATTAACGAAAATAGAACGGTTATTCGTCATATCCATATATTGATTAGGGAAACCTTCATAAGGTGTATCAGATTGGCCATAAGTTAAAGAAATTAGATGATTATTTTTTTTATAGCCAAGGGTTACATCATGATTAAATATCTTATAGGCGGAAGAATACACTTTTCCACCTCCGCTTCCTGTATAATAATTACGGGATTGAGACCATGAACCATTATAGCGTAAACTTAGATGTTTGTTTGCGACTGTAATGTTTCCAGAAGTCCCTACACCTGAACCATTACTGTGATAAAAACTTGAAATATCACCCTTGACAAGAAGCTTTTTGTCTTTTGATGCAAAAAGAGGGTTTTTTCGTTGGATATCAATGGTTCCAGCTAAATTATCCCCTCCCATACTTACGGGTGTGATACCAGCTATAATATTAACTGTTGCGACATCGTGAGGATTTAGATAGGAAAGGGCGGGATTCATATGGTTTGGACAATCCCCATTAATATGCATACCATCAATAATTGTAGCTACTCGATCATCTGCCATGCCATTAATGACGGGTAAAGAAGCAATACGACCTGCACCATATTGGCTGATTCCCATTTGATTTTTAAAAAGATCCATAGTGTTGGGACTGTTATTAACAATATCTTTTAATTTGTCCGCTTTTAAGAACGTACTGTTGGGTGGGTTGCTAGAAAAATCCGGAATGTCTTCTGATTCAATATGAATATCAGATATAGGTGCAGCTATATTGGTTTTAGAAGATAGATGCTTTTTTTGTGCAATATTTTCTTGTGCTTTTCCATTGAAGGGTTGAAGAAAAAAAATGCTTAAAAAAAGGTAAAATTTATAAGAACAATGTCGTCGATAGGACATAGTTTAACCTGATATAAAAATAATAAGGAAATGGTGGTCATATATGTTTTATCTGACCTTTGAAAATATCAGTGTTAAAAAAAGTGGGGGGGAGCACGTGGTAATTGTATTTCTACAGGTAAAATAGGTGGTGGTTGGGCCTGATAAACTTTATGTTTTAAAAAAAAGTGATTAATTGTTAATTCAGGAAAAACAAAAATAGAATTTAATAGTGGATTAAAAATGGCTAGTCCGTTACAGAATGGACAGATAAAGATTCTATGATGTTTTTGATTATTCTGTGAAGTATAATTTAATTTTTGATTTGTTTGAATAAGGGTGGAAGCTGTTTCATCGCACATCGACATAGGTATAGAATTTGATGCAGAATGTATTTGCATCATCGGACAATGCCATAATGAAGTAAAGGTAAATGGAATAAGGATTAAATGATTTATAAAAAGAAATAAGACAATAAAAATAGAGTATAAAGATAAAGTGTAAGAATCTTTATTCTTTTTTATCCGTAAATTTTTTGTAAAGGATAAAAACATTCATGCCTTAATTTTTAAGTTTTATAGTTATTTTCTATTTATTTGATTAAAAAAATGATAAAGTCAAATTTCTTTTTGGGATTTAAGTAATAAATTTTTAAGGCATAATAAAAACTGCTTTTTATTATACTTTGTTAATGATAGCATATTAATGATTATGAAACAGGAACCACTTTGCCCCTCCAGAAATGTTTTAGATTTTTCATTATTATGTTCAAAAAAAATTTTGGTTTCTTCAGAGTATTCAAGGTCTATTAAAATCAAAATTATTTGTTCTGTAGCTGTTATTACCAATATTACTGTTTTTATATTAATGTTTCTTTGTCTACATGTTAAAAAAGAGATTATTCCGTTTTCATCTAATGTTGAGGTTCAATTTCAAGAGGAAATAAAACCCGTTTCAGCTTTGGATCCTATTCGTGCTAATAATGATCAAGCAAATGTTCCTAATCCAATAGCTGAACCTTTGATCAATTCTTTGCCAGATATTCAATCTTTACCAAAAATTACTTCAGAAGATCAGAAAATATTGAATAATACTTTAATTCAACAAAAGAAAATAAATTCATTGTCTAAAACAATCCAATCTTCAAAACAAACAGGGATAACTAGGCCAAATCAGCTATTGTTAAAACCTTCGATTAGCCATAATTTTCCAATGCAGCGTTGTTCTTTGCCACAAGGAAGTTATCCTTTTGCCGCACGTAAAAGGCATGAACAAGGTATAGCAAAAATTGCTTTGCAAATTTTGTCTAATGGTCAGATTAAACAGGTTAAAGTTGTTGAAACAAGTGGGTTTGATGATTTAGATCAGGCTGCTGTTGAAGCGGTACAGCAAATTAAATGTAAAGTGGTTGATAACATCCCGTTGCTTCAAACAACAACGTCTGTTCATTTTCAATTAAAACATCATTAACAATATATGATTTTAATTCATATGTATAACATTCATGATATGTTTGATTAATATTATTATTTTAAAAATATGATTATGAAATAATTATTTATTGATTATTATTTATAATTGTTATTTTTTTAAATTTAATTGTTTTGAATTAAAAACGCACTTTATTTTGAATTGATCCGTTGAATTTGTAAGATCTTATTTAAGAAAATAACAAATATATTTATTTTAATATCAAGGGTGATTATAAATGGGAATGATAAAAACAAAGGCTGCCGTTGCATGGGCAGCAAACCAACCACTTTCAATTGAAACGATTGATTTAATGCCTCCTCAAAAAGGGGAGGTTTTAATTAAGATTATTGCTACTAGTGTTTGTCATACGGATGCGTATACGCTTTCAGGGAAGGATTCAGAAGGTATTTTTCCTACAGTTTTAGGTCATGAAGGAGCTGGAATTGTACAAGCTGTTGGTGAGGGAGTAACAAGCGTTTCTATTGGTGACCACGTTATTCCCTTATATACTCCGGAATGTGGAATATGCGAATATTGTTGTTCTGGTAAAACGAATCTTTGTCAGGCTATTCGTACAACACAAGGTCAAGGATTAATGCCCGATGGTACTACACGTTTTTATAAAGATGGCAAACCTATTTATCATTATATGGGGACTTCTACTTTTTCAGAACATATAGTTGTTCCAGAAATAGCTGTGGCTAAAATAAGTAAACATGCACCTTTAGAGAAAGTTTGTTTATTGGGCTGTGGAATTACTACAGGTATGGGAGCAGTAAAAAATACAGTCAAAGTACAAAAAAGTGATAGTGTTGCTGTTTTTGGATTAGGTGCAATTGGTTTGTCGGTTATTATGGGGGCACATATGGCAGGTGCAGGTCGTATCATTGCAATCGATATTAATCCGCAAAAATTTAAATTGGCACAGAAATTAGGCGCTACTGATTTTATCAATCCAAAAGATTATTCAGCATCAATACAGGAAGTTGTTATTGAAAAAACAAAAGGTGGAGTGGATTTTTCTTTTGAATGTATAGGTAATGTTCAAGTTATGCGTTCTGCGCTTGAATGTTGTCATAAAGGTTGGGGAGAATCTGTAATTATTGGTGTAGCTGGGGCAGGTGAAGAGATCTCCACGCGTCCTTTTCAATTAGTGACAGGTCGAATATGGCGAGGATCTGCGTTTGGTGGCGTTAAAGGACGTTCAGAATTGCCTTCTATTGTAGATGATTATTTACAAGGTAAATTTGTTTTAGAGGATTTTATAACGCAAGATTTGGCATTTGATGAAATTAACAAGGCTTTTGATTTATTACATCAGGGAAAAGCTATTCGAACTGTTTTACATTACTAGTTGAAGGTAATTTTGATAGGAAATATGATGAAATATGTTGAATTGGAAAGTCATCAATCTTTTGGCGGACAACAAAAACGGTTTAAACATTGGTCAGCCGTATTAGATTGCGAAATGAATTTCTCAATTTATTTGCCACCTGATTATAGAAATAAAAATTTACCTCTATTATATTGGCTTTCTGGTTTAACTTGTAATGATCAGAATTTTGTAATCAAGGCAGGTGCACAAAAATATGCTGCAGAATTGGGAATGATTTTGGTTATCCCTGATACAAGTCCTCGTGGTGATAAAATTCCTGATGATTCATCCTATGATTTAGGACAAGGGGCGAGTTTTTACGTGAATGCGATAACTAAACCTTGGAAAAATCATTATCAGATGTTTGATTACATTTCTATTGAACTTTCCGAGTTGATCAGGTGGCATTTTAAAACTAACGGAAAACAATCTATTGCTGGACATTCAATGGGAGGTCATGGTGCCTTGATGATGGCTTTCAGGCATCCCAATCGATTTAATTCGGTTTCAGCTTTTGCCCCGATTGTCAATCCAATGCAGGTTTCATTTGGGAAAAAAGCTTTTTATCATTATCTTGGTGATGAGAAAGAAGCATGGCAGATTTATGATAGTTGTTTTTTAATGGAGCACTATAATAATGAACCATTTCCCATATTAATTGATCAGGGAACTGCTGATGAATTTCTATCAAAACAACTACAACCAGAACGATTAGAATCTATTGCTCAAAAAAGAAACTGGCCATTCCAATTACGTTGGCAAAAAGATTATGATCATAGCTATTATTTCGTCGCTAGCTTTATTCATGATCATTTATTATTTCATCATCAATATTTGAAGTAACTATATATTTTGAATTTATAATTATTATTTTCATATTAAAAATGATTATTATTTATTTGACCTCTACTCACTGAATAATTGTATCAATTGTTTTTATAATTTGGTCGGTATCTGTTCTCGTTGGAATGGAGGTTTTATATTTCCCTTCTGGATCCATAAGGATAAAGTGATCATAAGGTTCAATTAGGATCAAATCATTATTGATTTTTGTTTTTTTAATAGAAACATGATATAGGATTGAAATATCCCGAAGTGCTAGCTCACCACCTGTTAAGGCAATGATTTTATCATTATATGCTTTCATGCTTAACATTAAACGGTTTGGTGTATCATAATTAGTATCAAAAGAAATCAAAATAGGTACAAGCTGAGAGGCTTTATTTTTTAAATGTTTCATGATCTCGCCCATTTTGATAAGATCTTTACGACATTGATTATGTGGACAACGGGTTGCACCAAAATAAATTAGCATCCATTTCCCTCTGAATATTCCATCATTCACAATACTACCTGCAGGGCTGATAAGTTGGAATCCTCCTCTTATGATGTTGGAATTTCTAGGGGAAACCGCTGTATGATTGGCTGTAAATTTAATTCCAAGGTACATCATGCTTATGATAAAAGCAACGAACAGAAATGAGATGATCCAGACTGATTTTTTTTGTATTTGTGGCATGATTAATGCGCCTCAGCCCAGTTTTTTCCTATTCCAGCCTCGACAACAAGGGGAATAGAAAGGTTAACAGTATTTTCCATGGTTTGTTTAACGATATTTACGAATGTTTTGGCGTAATCTGTTTGCACTTCAAAAAGTAATTCGTCATGAACCTGTAATAACATGCGAGCTGGAAGTTTTTTTTCTACGATAACTTTATCCATATCTCGCATTGCACATTTAATAATATCAGCTGCTCCACCCTGGATAGGAGCGTTAATAGCTTGACGTTCAGCATAGGCTTTTTGTGAACCTTTGCTATTTTTGATACCAGCAATCCAGCATTTTCTGCCAAAAGGTGTAAGAACATAGCCTTTTTCTTTTGCTTCTTCCTGAACGTTTTGCATATAGCCCCTTATTTCTGGATAGCGTTTGAAATAAGTATCAATGTATTGTTTAGCAATAGATGTAGAGACATTTAATTGTTTAGCTAATCCAAAAGCACTAATTCCATAAATAATTCCAAAATTGATGGCTTTTGCCTGTCGACGCAGTAAAGGTTGCATTTCAGATATTGGAATATTAAAAACCTCAGAAGCTGTACGGGCGTGAATATCTTCGTTATGAATAAAGGACTTTTTTAGTTGAGGAATATTTGCAACATGTGCAAGAAGCCTTAATTCAATTTGAGAATAATCTGCAGAAATAAGAACATGACCAGGTGCAGCAATGAATGCTTCTCTGATCTTCCCGCCTTCTTCTGTTCGAATGGGTATATTTTGTAAGTTGGGGTCATTAGAAGATAAACGACCAGTAACAGTTCCAACCATATTAAAACTGGTATGTACACGTTTTGTTTCTAGATTTATTTCCTTAACCAACGCGTCGGTATAAGTTGATTTCAATTTTGCTAATTGTCGCCAAGCTAATAATTTTTCAGCAATATCATACCCTTGATCACTAAGCTCTTGTAATATTTTGACATCGGTCCCCCATTTACCAGATTTCATTCGTTTTCCACCAGGTAAATTCATTTGATCAAAAAGGATCTCTCCTAGCTGTTTAGGGGAGGCCAGATTAAATTTTTTACCAGCGATATGATAGATTTCTTTTTCTTGTTCGTCCATTTTTTCGGTAAAAGTGGCAGAAAGTTTTTGAAGTAAAGATGCATCAATCATAACCCCATCCTGTTCCATTTTGGTCAGAATTGGAATTAAAGGACGTTCAATTTCCTCATAAAGGTTTAAAACATGTTCGGTTCTTAATTGAGGTCGTAAAATTTCCCATAAACGTAAAGTAACATCTGCATCTTCTCCTGCATATTCAGTTGCTTTTTCAATGGAAATTTGGGTAAAGGGAATATGTTTACGACCAGTTCCTGTTAATTCATTATAAGATATTGTTTTATGATCTAGATGACGTTTTGCTAACTCATCCATTCCATGTCGATGTTCACCTGCGGCCAGACTATAGGAAATAATCATTGTGTCATCATAAGGGGCTGGTTGACAAAATCCATTATGTTCCAAGACAAGAAAATCGTATTTGGCATTATGAAAAATTTTGAGTATAGAAGGATCTTTTAGAATTGGGTTAAGATGCTGAATAACATCTTTTAATGAAATTTGTTCAGGTTTTAGTAATTTTCCTTCCAGCTGATGATTAATAGGGATATAACAGGCTTTACTTGGTGCTATGGCTAGAGAGAGCCCGACAAGATTAGCCTTTAATGCATTTAAGTTATCAGTTTCAGTATCCACAGCACAAAAATGCGTTTCTTGAATTTGATCTATCCATTTTTGGAGTTGGGTAATATTAATAATGGTTTTATAATGGTAGTAAGGGGCAGTCAGAACTGCTTGGTTTTGTTTAGAACTAAAATCTACTTTCTGTTGCGAAGCATGATGAGTGGTAGTCACGTTTTGAGATGTTTTTGTCCAGCGACTTAAGATTGAATAAAACCCATGTTTTTGCAGCCACGCTGTTACCTTTTCAGGATCGGCTTTACAACAATTTAATTGATCAATTGGAGTAGGTAGAGGAATATCATCTTTGAGCCGAACAAGTTGATAGGAAATCCGAGCATTATCTTGGTTTGCTTCAAGATTATCGCGTCGTTTAGATGGTTTCATTATAGGGATGGCAGCCAGAATATCTTCTAGTTGTCCATATTCACGGATTAAAGTTGCTGCAGTTTTAGGTCCTATGCCAGGTACGCCAGGTACATTGTCAACAGAATCCCCCATCAATGCCTGTAAAGAAATCATCTCTTTAGGAGAAACGCCGAATTTGGCTTGTACTTCATCAATTTTAATAATTTTTTCTTTGATAGGATCCTGCATTTGAATATGTTCGTTAATTAATTGCATCAGATCTTTATCAGAAGAAATAATTGTGCATCGTCCTCCATCTGCAACGATGGCTTTGGCATAGCTGGCGATTAGGTCATCAGCTTCCCATCCTGCCATTTCGATCGTTGGTAATTCAAGAATTTTCGAGACTTCCCGAACAAGTGAAAATTGTGGGATAAGTTCTTCAGGTGGAGGAGGTCTGTGAGCTTTATAAGCAGGATAAATATCATTCCTGAAAGTTTTTCTTCCTGCATCAAAGATAACAGCCATATGGCTAGCTACACGATCACGGATAAGTTTTATCATCATATTGGTAAAACCATAAACCGCATTGACGGGTTTACCTGATGGATCCGTCATTAAAGGAATGGCGTGAAAGGCACGAAAAACAAATCCAGATCCATCAACAAGGATTAAATGTTTTTGATTTGATGCAGAAGATGAGGTCATGAAAAATGTTAATTTGCTTCAGAAGGTTTATAAACAAATAATTTTGAGCAATAAGGACAGGTTACTTGTCCGTTTTTAAGCCTCAAAAAGATCTGTGGATGACCCAGAGCAGAGTGGTCACCTTCGCATGCTACAACTTTAGAAGAAGTATAAACGGTTTCAACTGGTTTGGCAGGAAAAGTAGCTGTTGAATCAGTTTCTAAATTCATAAAATTACCCTTGTTTAATTGTTTAAAACTTGTCTTTTATAAAAATAAATTTTAGTTTGAACAACTATGTTTTTAAATCGTCTAGGTTCAATTTATTTATATAAACTTTGTTTTTTTTTCCTGATTGGGATTTATTTCTTAGTTCAACATTGTACTATAGCCTATGCAGAAGTTAAAGTGAAGCGTTCAGTTTTGAATACATACTCTATTAATGATGATCTTTATATTCGGTATAAAAAGCTGGTTCCCGCTGATTTATGGTGGAACATGTCAGATCATGCTCGTATTCCTGTGCGTATATGGCGTGCAACACCCCAAAAGGCAATTATTTTGGCTTTACACGGGTTTAATGATAGTCGTGATGCATGGGAAGACTCAGCGGAATATTTTGTTCAAGCAGGCATAACTTTATATTCTCCAGATCAAAGGGGTTTTGGACAAGCACCTTTACGTGGAAAATGGGCTGGTAGCCGTCGGATGATTAATGATGTTATTGAGGAAATAACATTTTTAAAAAACCAATATTCTAAAATACCCTTGTATGTTATGGGGGAGAGTATGGGAGGTGCGGTTGCTATGTGTGTGGCTTCCCGTCCCAATATTCCAAAAGTTGATGGTTATATTTTACTAGCTCCAGCCGTATGGGGACATAAACAGTTGGGATTGGTTGTCGATGTTGTTTTGCGTACGGTCAATATGATTGCACCTAATTGGCAATTAAGTGAAAAAAGTGCTCCAGTAACCATTAGGGCAAGTGATAATGATGAATCTTTGTTACGCTTATATTTTGATCCGTTGTCGATGCATAATGTCCGTGTAAGAGCTTTGTACGGGTTGGTAAATTTGATGAGTAAGGCAGCAAAGACAAGTTCTTATATTCATTCTCCAACTTTGGTTTTATATGGGGATAATGATCAGCTTGTTCCGGCACATTCAATGAAAAAAATTTGGAGGCAATTTCCTGTTTGGGTAAGGAAAGACTACGTTCCGGGGGGATACCATTTATTATTGCGTGACAAAAATCGTGAAATTGTGGCACAAGATATTATAAGTTGGATTTTTAATCCTGATCAGCTTTTGCCATCGGGTGGAGACATCTCAGCTTCAACCTGGTTATTCATTCATGGGAAAGAAAAAGTGCCGATTTATTTTCCTAGTCAAGCAGATACAATTATAAAAAAATAAAAGTTGATATATCTTTAAATAAAGGAAAATAATAACTTTAAATGATCTAGTTTTGAAGCAAAACTGCCCCTAAAGTACGGTTGGTCGCTGTATCGACGAGGATGGCTGAACCCACTTCTTTTGCTTGGTTATAGGATAAAACAGGGATTGGGTGTTGCAAGATTAAGGAAACCTGCCCAATACTGTTTTTTTGTAAATCTTTGACGGGTTCTTTTTCCAAATTATGTATATTCAAATGATTATGAATTGATGAAATTTTTGCCTTGATCCAACGGTGACCATGTTTTAACCAATAAAGTCTTCCAATAATCAAAGCTTCATCATCCAGCCATGCCAAGGTAGCGTAGACTTCTTTTTGTAATGGAGGTATGGAAGGAGAAGTTATCCAGTCTCCACGGGAAGTATCAATTTCTTGGTCGAGAATTAATCCAACTGATTTACCTGCTTCGGCATAAGCGATTTCGTTTTGTAAAGCATCGGCAAAAATCTTAGCGATTTTTGCTTTTAATCCCGAAGGTTGTATAACAATTTCATCTTGTGGTTTAACAGTTCCTGCCGCTATTTTCCCCCAGAAAATTCTTTGTCCATGTTGGGTAGGGTTGGTTTTAGAATCAGATAGTTTTTGAACATATTGAACGGGAAAGTACAAAGGACTTTTAACAGTATGTTGTTGTGAAGGTAATTCGGTTAGGGCGTCTAAAAGACTTGGTCCTTGATAGACTTTTTTACATAAGCTATAGTTTTGCTTATCCGCTTTGGTTGAAATGATATTATAACCTTTTAATGCCGAAATAGGGATGATATGTGTAATGGATATATTGGCCTGTTGAGTGAATTTTTCCAATGCCGTTTTAATATGTAAAAAGGCAGAATCAGGATCTTTAACGGCATCCAGTTTATTAATGGCGAATAGGATTGAAGGTACTTTTAAAAGATTGGCGAGTAATGTATGACGACGTGTTTGAAGCAATAAGTCAACATTTTCCATCTCCCAATTTAATTTTGTTGCATCAACTAGAATGACGGCAGCATCACTATTGCTGGCAGCGGTAACCATGTTTCTTGTATATTGGTCATGACCTGGTGCATCAGCAATAATGAAATTACGCGTTGGAGTGGCAAAATAACGGTATGCTACATCAATTGTGATTCCTTGTTCCCGTTCGGCCTGTAATCCATCTGTAAGTTTAGCAAGATCATAAGAATGATTTGTTGAAAACTGTTGTTGTATGCCAAATAACTGATCGGCAAGAATTGCCTTACTATCAAGTAATAAACGGCCAATTAACGTGCTTTTACCATCATCAACACTTCCTGCGGTCAGGAATTTTAATGTGTGATGAGAATGAGAGACTGAATGCTGGGATGAAGATGTCATGGTGTATTCCTTAAAAATTAGGTATAGAAAGATTAGAAATAACCTTCAAGTTTACGTTTTTCCATTGAAGCTTCCGAGGTCTGGTCATCCATACGGGTTGCACCACGTTCACTAATTGTGACAGTAGTTGTTTCCTTAACAATATCTTTAGCTGTTTTTGCATTACTTTCAATAGGACAGGTACAGGTCATGTCACCGACGGTGCGAAAACGAACTATTTTAATGAGGATTTTTTCATTTTGCTTAGGCTGGGTAACTTCAGTTACGGGAACAAGCAAGCCTTTACGCGGAATAACTTCACGTTGATGCGCATAATAGAGGTTGGGTAAGGGAATATTTTCCTGTTCAATATAACGCCATACATCATATTCAGTCCAGTTGGAGATTGGAAAAACACGAAAATTTTCACCTAGATGAATTCTTGTATTGAAAAGATTCCATAGTTCCGGTCGTTGATCTTTGGGTTGCCATTGACCAAAAGAATCACGATGCGAAAAAATTCTTTCTTTAGCACGGGCCTTTTCCTCATCACGGCGAGCCCCTCCAATTAATGCATCAAAACCAAATTCTTCAATGGCTTCTAATAAGGTTACGGATTGATGTGGATTACGGCTTTCTAAGGGGTGAGATAATCTGACGGTTCCTCGTTTTATTGAGTCTTCGACAAAGCGAATGATTAAATTTGCTTTTAACGTTTGTGCTGTTTGATCACGAAATTGAATGACTTCTGGGAAATTATGTCCTGTATCGATCATGAGTAGTGGAAAAGGGAAACATCCTTGTCCAAAAGCTTTTTCAGCGAGTCTTAATAAAACACAAGAGTCTTTGCCACCAGAAAATAATAGGGCTGGTTTTTCAAAGGAACCAGCCACCTCACGCATGACGAATACAGCCTCTTCTTCCAGATCATTTAGGGCAGAATTTGGAGAAGATATGGAAAAATTCATGATCAAAGAACCTTATTAAAATTTGTTAAGACTGATAAGAATTGAAAGAAATAGGTTTACTGACATGAAGTCCGCATTCTTTGGTTTCATTCTGTTCCCACCACCATCGGCCGGCTCTAAAATCTTCGCCAAGAGTGATGGCACGAGTACAAGGTTTGCATCCGATACTGACAAAAAAATGATCATGAAGCGTATTATAGGGCACATGATGTGTTTTAACATAGTACCATACATCTCCATTGGTCCAATCAAGTAAAGGATTTAGCTTTACTTCAGGTTGGTCTTTTTCTTTGTCTTCAGGTTCTATTGCTTGAAGATTAGCCCGGAAATTTGATTGTTCTTTACGTAATCCTGTTATCCAACCTTTATAATTTCGTAAAAGGTCAGTCAGCGGGATCAGTTTCCTGATGTGGCAACATTCTTTACGAAGTTCAGTTGATTGGTAAATCGCATTTTTACCATTTTTTTTAATATAATTTTGAGTTGTTTTTTTGTTTGGATAATAGCTTTTTATTTTTATATCGTAATATATTTCCGCCTGATTTTTTAAGGCTAGTGTTTCAGGATGGAGTTTTAATGTATCCAGCATAGAAATTTGAATGGATAGATTAAGCTGATGGATAAGATCAGTAATTATCATATCTTCTACGCCTAGGCTAGTTGCTTGAACTAAAGGTGAATAATCCTGATTTATTTTTTGCAGAAAAGACTTTGTTCGTTTGAGTTTTTGTTCATATTGATCACTAGCGTGTTTGGAATAATATTCAAGTGGTGTCATTTTGAAACATTTACCTTGATTCATTTAAGGATAATTTATCGTTTAAAACCGAAGGGAGAAATTAAAATTGGGTATTAGTAAGTAGATGCTATGCGCTAAAAAAGTTAATACACATTCGTAAGAGTTGTTTCATGCTAAAATTATCCTTAAATTACTTTAATAGAAAGTAAAATAAATGATATTTTTTATTTATGCAATAAAAATTGTAATTTATTTATAAATAAATTAATTAATAACTATAAATAATAGTACATATATGCTATAAGGTGTTGATTTATATATCATATTTTCTTTTTATAATAATTTATATTTCAAAATCCAAGATGGGTTTAAAATAAATAATTTGACCATTTTTTAGATGATGAATCTTGGATATGGTATTTGGAATCTGAGCTTCAATTTGAGTGGTGGATTGTTGTGGTTGTAATATAAGTTTGGAAAACCCACCAAGGGGTCGTATGTCAATAACTTCAGCAGGATAATAGCTGTTAGGTGCAGTATCACTAATTTGAATATCAATTTCATAGGGACGAAAATTGAATGTTTTTTCACCAATACGTAAATTATTCGAATCCCCGAGGAAATTATATACAAAAGTATTGATAGGATTATTCAGGATTTCCGTCGGTGAGCCGATTTGTTCAATAGTACCTTTATTCATGATAACAACTTGGTCGGCAATTTCCATAGCCTCTTCTTGATCATGGGTTACGAAAACGGTTGTTAATCGAATTTCATGATGAAATTGAGTTAACCAGCGTCTTAACTCTCTTCTGACTTTTGTATCAAGTGCAGAAAAAGGTTCATCTAGTAATAGGATTTTTGGATTAATGGCTAAGGTGCGAGCCAAAGCAATTCTTTGACGTTGTCCTCCTGAAAGCTCATTGGGATAATGATTGGCTAAATGCTCAAGTTGTATCATTTTAAGTAAAAATTGTGCTTTATGGAGAATTTCTTTCGGTGAAAGTCGCTCCTTCCTCGGTTTAATGCGTAGACCAAAGGTTATGTTATCGATAACTGTCATATGGGGAAACAAAGCATAGTTTTGAAATACATATCCGACATGACGGTTACGAATATCTTTTTTACTGATATCTTGATTCTCAAAAAAAATTTTCCCTGAAGTTGGTTGTTCTAATCCAGCAATAATACGCAATAAACTAGTCTTGCCACATCCTGATGGCCCTAAAAGTGCGACGAGCTTTCCTTTTTGAATGGCTAGATTGATATCATTCAAGGCATGGAAGGTGTGAAACCATTTATCGAGATGACAAATTTGAATGTTCATTTAATTATTCTCTTTTATTTTAGATTGTTTAAGTTGTTTTTCACACCAATATCTTAGAAACAAAATAAAGAGTGCCATGATTAGAAGCAGAATAGAAATGCTAAATGCGGCTGCAGCATTATATTCATTATATAAAATCTCTATATGTAGTGGTAATGTATTGGTTAGTCCTTGGATATGACCAGAAATGATTGAAACAGCTCCAAATTCACCCATGGCTCGGGCAGCACACATAACAATACCATATAGAAATGCCCATTTAATATTTGGAAAGGTAATGTTTTTAAAAATTTGCCATCCTGATGCGCCTAATAAACGGGCGGCCTCTTCTTCTTCATTGTTTTGGGTTTGCATTAAGGTAATCAAAGATCGAGCGATAAAAGGAAGAGTTACAAAAATGGTTACAAGAATAATCCCTGGAACGGAATAAATGATTTGTAGGTGATGATGTGTTAAAAAAGGATATAGAAAACTTTGTGATCCATAAAATAATGTATAAATTAAACCCACAATGATAGGAGAAATGGAAAAGGGAAGATCAATAAGGGTCAAAAGTAGATTTTTTCCTTTGAAATCATATTTACATAAACACCATCCAGTTATAAGTCCAAAAATTCCATTAAAAAAAACAGCACAGAAAGTTGCTATAAGTGTTAATTCAAAGGCGGAAAGTGCTTCTGGTGAGGTGCATGCAGACCAAAAGAAAGTTATGCCTCTATTTAATCCTTGAATGAAAATAATGGAAAGAGGAGCAATAAAGATAAAAGAAAAAATAAGCCAGCTTAAGAAGATAAAACTTTTTTTTTGCCATTTTGAAACTGGGTTCGAGGAATAGGATGACATTTACGAACTTTTCTTTAAAAAGTATATTGGTGAAAATTGAGACGTGGAAAGAATAAAGCGATAAGGTTTAAAATATTTCTGGATAAAATTGAAAAGAAATAATAATGAAAAAGAAATAAGTAACATTACAAGACTGATTACAGTTGCGCTGATATAATCAAATTGATCTAGTTTGGATACGATTAATATCGGTAAAATTTCAGTTTTATAGGGTATATTTGCCGCAATAAATACAACTGAACCATATTCTCCTAAACTTCTGGCAATAGAAAGTGAAAAACCTGTCAACCACGCTGGAAAAAGGATGGGTAGGAAAATATATAAGAATATTTGTAAACGTGTTGCCCCTAATGTTAAAGCTGCTTCTTGCAATGAAGGTGGGAAATCTTTGATAACGGGTTGTAATGTTCTGATTACAAATGGAATAGTAACGAACACAAGGGCAAGGATAATTCCTAAAGGTGTATAAGCGACTTTGAAGGGTAAAAAAGTTCCAAATAATCCATTAGGAGCATATAGGTTCGTTAAGGCAATACCTGCAACAGCGGTTGGAAGAGCTAAGGGCAGATCAATCATTGAATCGATTATTTTTTTTCCTGTAAATTCATAATAGGTTAGATTCCAGGCAAGAAAACCGCCTAGTATAGAGGATAAAAGGGAGGCATAGAAAGAGGTATAAAGAGAAAGTTTCAACGCACTTAATAAGCGTTGATCTGTTAAGATTGTGTGGAGTTGATAGCTATTAATATGAGCAGTGTAAAGAAATAGCCCAGCTAAGGGTAACAAAACGATAAAGGAAAGCCAGAAAAGACTATATCCTAAACAGAGCCAAAATCCTGGAAGAATAGAATGTTTTGGAAACGACATATTTTTTACCTTATGGCATTTTAATGGTTTATATCGTTCATGATTTGGTCAAAAATGGCGTGATCTTTAAAAAATATTTGATTGATTTCTTGCCAATTCTTGAAAAAATCTTCGATTTTAATAAGGTGAATAGAATGGAATATAGGGTATTGAGCCGCTATTTTCGGATTGGTAGGACGATAATGATGTTGAGCAGCGATTTTCTGGCCTTCATCACTGTAAAGTTGAAGTAAATAATCTTGGGCAACAGCTCTTGTTTTCTTTCGATCAATAACGGTATCAATCATGGCAACAGGAGGTTCCGTTAAGATCGATATGGATGGGGTAATGATTTCAAATTGTCCCATTTCTATTTCATGGGCTGCCATATAAGCTTCATTTTCCCAGGAAATGAGGACATCTCCGATATTGCGTTGGGTAAAGGTTAGGCTGGCATTTCTTGCCCCGGCATCAAGGATAGGAACATTTTTATAAAGATGTTTAACAAAGTCATATGCTTTTTGTGGATTATGGTTTTTTGTATAAATGTAAAGCCATGCAGCAAGAAAATTCCATTTTGCACCACCCGAGGTTTTTGGATTAGGTGTAATGACGGTAACATTAGGTTTGATAAGGTCATCCCAATCATGAATATGTTTGGGGTTGCCTTTGCGAACAAGGAAAACAATGGTTGATGTATAAGGAACACTATGATTAGAAAAATTGTTTTGCCAGTTTTTAGAAAGCAAGGGTTGATATTTGTTAATTGCATCAATATCGCCCGCCAAGGCTAAAGTTGCAATATCGGCTTGCATACCATCAATAATGGCCCTAGCTTGTTTTCCTGAACCACTATGGGATTGATAAATTATAACATTTTGTCCTGTTTTTTGCTTCCAATAATGTTGGAAAAATTGATTATAGTAATGGAAAAATTCGCGGGTTGGATCGTAGGAAACATTTAATAGTGTTAATGTTTTTGTATAAGCAAAAGAAGGAATGACAAGGAATAGGGATAATATTAAAACTATATATAGGTATAATGTTCGTATAATAGATCTGGATAAAAACATGATGATATAGCTTAAAATGGGTAAAATACTTATGTAAAAGTAAATATGAACTATTTTACGAAAAAACAAAAGAAAATTTTTATAAATTGTTTAATTTACTAAATATTATAGTATTTAAAAATCATATACTGAAAAGTTTAACTATCTTAAAAGTGTTTTCGCGAAAATGTTCATTTGATTATTTTGCTTATTCCATTAGAATATGTAAAATTTAGTTTTGTTCAAAGTCTTGGTTAGTTAGCTAATGCTTATTTTATATGTTTTATAAACATGGATAATATGTCTATAATGCTTAATAAATTTGTTAAAATATCAGCAAATTGGTTTATTATTACTGGTATTTTATCATTTATTTCTTCTATATTATTAATAATTCA
This sequence comes from uncultured Commensalibacter sp., assembly GCA_946699565.1. Classification (GTDB taxonomy): domain Bacteria; phylum Pseudomonadota; class Alphaproteobacteria; order Acetobacterales; family Acetobacteraceae; genus Commensalibacter. The sequence continues at coordinate 113,942 of CAMPDW010000006.1, forward strand.
ACTTTTAATATTAACTAAAATAATCAATTCAATTCTTTTTTCAAATTTTAATCTTTTATTTTACCATAAAGATATTTTTTATTTCATTATTTGTGTTTTTTTCCAAATTTTAACTCAATCTCTTTCTGATTTGGCTGGTACAAAAGCAGGTTTGAAAATTACTAATTCTATACGGTCAGATATCTATGCACATTTGTGTAAAACGGGCCCTATTGCTTACAGCCATATTCCCTTGGGAGAAATAGTCAATAGCTTAACAGAGGCTATAGATAATTTAGTGCCTTATTTTTCTCGTTATATTCCAAGTGCTGTAATGATGATTATTTTACCCTTTTTTATTTTAGTAATAGTTTTAAATATTGATTTTTGGGGTTTTTTAATTTTATTATGCACAGGACCTTTAATTCCGCTTTTTATGGCATTGGTTGGATATACAGCACAAATTATTATGGATAAACAATGGCGTCAGTTATCCGTATTAAGCGGTTTTTTTTTGGATATGTTAAAGGGACTTAAAACATTACGATTATTTGGACGGGCAAAAGCTAGTTTAATATATATAGAACGTTTATCTAATGAGTATCGTAAGACAACATTATCCGTGATGAAAGTCGCTTTTTTGACTTCTGCAGTATTGGAATTTTTTTCCAGCCTATCAATTGCTATTGTTGCAGTTACATTTGGTACGCGTTTATTAAATGGAACCATGAATTTTCATGATGCTTTTCTTGTTTTATTGCTTGCCCCTGAATATTTTATGCCATTACGTAATTTTTCAGCAAGTTATCATGCCAGGCAAAATGCTAATGCAGCTTTGGTCCAATTAAAAAAACTTTATAACATTCCTGAACTCATAAGTTTATCTTATCGAAATAAAAAAGGTAATGTTTCTATTAAAGGAATCATTTTTAACAAAGTTACAGTTCTAGCTAAGAATCATAAAGTTTTATTAAAAGATATTTCCTGTGTCTTTTTACGGGATAAGTTAAATGTGATTATTGGTCATAGTGGGGCAGGCAAAACAACATTGTTAAATATTGTGCTTGGCTTTTTACCCATTCATTCAGGTCTTATGCAAATGATTGATTTAAATGATCAGTCATTATCAGTAGATAAAATTAATATTGCTTGGGTTCCTCAAGAATCATTAATGTTATTTGGTTCAATAAAGGATAATTTAACATTAAAAGTTGCTAATCCATCATTTTTACAATTACAAAAAGTGTCCAAACAAGCAGGAATTTTATCGTTTATTGAAACTTTGCCTCAAGGTTTTGATACAACTATTGGAGAGGAAGGACAAAATTTATCAGGGGGACAAATAAGGCGTTTGATGTTGGCACGTGCTTTGCTTAAAAATCCCGATATTTTAATTCTTGATGAACCTACTTCTGGATTAGATCAAAATAATGCATTGGAAATTATTAATACAATTCAAGAATGTAAAAAAGATAGAATTATTATTATTTCAACACATAATCCTGTTTTGGCGTCTTATAGTGATGTTTTGATCAAAATTGATCATGGTCAACTAGTTTAGCAATCAGTTTAGATCGTATAGATAATATGGTTTTAAAATCTTTCTTTATGCAGTTGGTAAAACCAATTAAATGGCATTTATTTTTTGGGTTATTTTTATCTTGTATAGCGGCGTTGAGTAACTTTGGTTTATTATTTTTATCAGGATGGTTGATTGCAAGTGCGGCCATTGTTGGTATGGCTGGAATAATTGTGGCACAGACATTTAATATTTTATTACCTGCTTCAGGGGTTCGTTTTTTTGCCACGTCTCGTATTGTAACTCGTTATTTGGAACGGGTCATAACTCATGATGGGGCTTTGCGTGTTACAAGCTTAATTCGTCAAACTCTTTATCGCTGGTTAATTCCTTTAACGCCTGCTGGCCTTTATAATCAAAGAGGTGGGGACTTATTAGGTCGATTTGTTTCAGATTCAGAGAGTATCGCCGCCTATTATACCGATACGTTTATACCTTTTATTCGAGCTTTGATTTGTAGCATTGTATTTGTTGTTATTTTTTATTGTTTTTTACCTGTTGCTGCCTTTACCTTAATGACAGCTTTATGTATATCAGGATTTATAATTTCTTTATGTGTTTATTTTATATCCTATCGTTACATTCAAAAAATGTTTGATTTAAAAAGTAATTTACAAGCTGATCTCAGTGAAATTATTCGTCATTTTAGCGAGTTATATATATATAATGCAATTGATCAATATTTGAATAAAATTAAAAAGGCACAGGCTATTCTTGATCAAAGTAAATTAATATTAGATTTTATTGAGAGTTTTGCTCGGGTCATGATAACATTTATAATGATGTTATGTGCAATTGTAGTTTTATTTCAGGCTAATCAGGCACATTATTCCTTAGGGTTGGATCTTGCTGAAATACCTATGCTTGTTTTAGGAACAATGGCGGCTTTTGATGTGATTATACCCTTACCATTGGCATGTCATGTACAAATAAAAGCACGTTTAGCACAAAAACGTTTACGAATTTTATCTGATGCAAAATCTATAGAGCAAAAAAAAGAAATAATATCATCTGTTACGTCATCAACACGTTTAATTTTTGATAGAGTTAAATTTAGCTATCCTCATAATCTAAGACAAATTTTGCAAGATGCTTCTTTAGAAATTAAACAAGGAGAGAAAGTTGCGATTATTGGGGAATCAGGAATAGGGAAAACAAGCTTGATTAATTTAGTTTTTTCTTTTTATCCAATACAGGCAGGAAAAATTACATTTGATAATAAAGATGTTAATGTTTTAAATATTGATAACTTATCGTCATTTATAAGTATTGTTTCTCAAGATTTTCATTTATTTTCAGGTACGATTAAAGATAATTTTAAAATTATAATGCCAGAAGTGACGGATGAGGAAATTTATGAAGCATTAAAAATTGTTCAATTAGATTATTTTATTGCAAAATTACCAAAAAATATTAATAGTAACATTGGAAATAATGCAATAGAATTATCGGGCGGACAAGCAAGACGATTAGCAATTGCTATTGCAATTTTACGTAAAACACCTTGGTTAATTCTTGATGAGCCAACGGATGGATTAGATCCTTCAACAGAAAAAACAATGATGCAAGCCTTATTGAAATTATATGTTAATAAGACCTTAATCATCATCACACACAAGAAAACAATATTACCTTTAATGGATAAAGTTTATCTTTTAGAAGATGGTTATTTTCGAAATGTTTAATAAGTGTTTTATTTATTTTTTTATTAATAAAATTGTTTAATATACACAAATATTTTACGTATATTAAACAATTTTTTAATAAGTAAATTATCTTAATTATGCTATATAAAAGGTGTTGATTTTATATAGAATTAATAATGAATCTAAAACAAAAATATAAAGAACAAATTTCAAAAGAACACTGTAATTTTACAGCGGTAGTAGTTCTTTTTTTCTTTATATTTCATTTAATTACGACGCCGATTACATTTACAGATAAATGGCATTGTCCCATGGAAAATGGGGGCTTTTATTCAAAAGCAATGATGCATATGCAGCATATGAATAGTATGATGCTTATGAAAAATGCTGTAATGATTATGGATGAGAATATGATGCCGCAAGGTATGTATTCACATTCAGAACAAAAAGGTGCTTTATACTGCCCTTTCTGTAGTATTTTTTGGTTACCGATATCCATTGTAAGCTATGATCCGGTTTTACCCTTAGTTTTAATATCGATTATAACTTATTTGTATCAAAAATATGTAATGCAAATACCGTTGGTTTTTCATATTAAAGCGAATTTTGCACGTGCGCCTCCATTTTATGAAATAATTTCATGATTAAAATATTTTGTAATATTTTCGTTTGGTCATTATAGAAAAACACTGCCTCGTTGATCGGTTTTAACTTAAGCAATCTAAGTAATTTATTCATTATTTAGTAAAAAATTTTTATTGCTTATTTTTAAGATTTCTATCTTGACCAAGCAATTAAAGTAAAATTAAAGATACGAAAGTTACATAAAATGGATGTTATACACCTTTTAGTTGTAGAGTTGTCCCGCTTTCAGTTTGCTTTAACAGCGTTATATCATTTCATGTTTGTTCCGCTTACGCTCGGTTTAACATTTATTTTAGCTGCTATGGAAACTGCTTATGTCATAACTGGTAAAGAAATTTACAAGGATATGACGCAATTTTGGGGAAAATTGTTTGGCATTAATTTTGCAATTGGTGTTGCAACGGGATTAACAATGGAATTTGAATTTGGGACAAATTGGTCTATGTATTCAAGATTCTTTGGAGATATTTTTGGAACGCCACTTGCTATTGAAGGATTAATGGCCTTCTTTATGGAATCAACTTTTATTGGTTTGATGTTTTTTGGATGGGATCGTTTAAGCCGTGGTGCACATTTAGCTGTTACTTATATTGTTGCATTAGGGTCAAATATTTCCGCTTTATGGATTTTAGTGGCAAATGCGTGCATGAATATGCCTGCAGGGGCCCATTTTGATCCAGAGACCATGAGATTAACTTCAACAAGTTTTGTTGCACTTGTTTTCAATCCTGATGCACAGGCAAAAGCTGTACACACTTCTGTAGCAGGATTTGTAACTGCATCAATGTTTGTAATGGGGATCAGTGCATTTTATTTATTACGTAAACAACATCGTGAATTTGCTGCACGTTCTTTTCGTATGGCTGCCTTATTTGGAATTATTTCAACTATAGCTGTCATAACGCTTGGAGATGTCCTTGGTCGTTTGGATTATGAACATCAACCTACCAAAGTTGCAGCAATGGAAGGTTTATGGGAGACAAGTAAACCACCTTATGAACCATGGATTTTGTTTGGTATTCCAAATGATAAAAAACAAACAAATTATTTGGAAGTTGGTGTTCCATTCGTTTTAACGCCTTTATTAACTCATGATTTTAAAACGCCAATATTAGGAATTAAAGAATTACAAATTCAAGCTGGACCAAAAATTGAATCGGGTATTCAGGCGGTATCTGCTTTGAAACGATATAGTGAAAATCATCAGCAGACTGATCTTGATATTTTTAAGACTCATCAGAAAGATATGGGATATGGTTTCTTGGCAAGTCAATATGCTCCTGATCAAGATGTTACAAAAATAAAATCCGAGCATATTCCAACCATTGTTAAAAAAACGAAATCTGATATTTATCCAAATGTTTTTGTTACATTCTGGGCGTTCAGAATTATGGTTTTCTTGGCGATTTATTTTTTTATCGTCTTTGCAATGGCATCCTATGTAAGTTTGAGAAGAGAAATTGAAAAACACCGTATATTCTTAAAAATTATTTCATGGTCAATTCCACTTCCTTTTATTGCTTCTGAATTTGGATGGATAACTGCAGAAGTTGGGCGTCAACCATGGACAATTTTTGAAATTTTACCGACTGTTATTTCATCCTCAACTCATAGTTCAGGTTACATGATTTTCTCCTTGATAGGTTTTTTATTACTTTATAGTATATTTATTGCAGCAGAACTTTTCTTGATGTTTAAATTTGCTCGACTTGGCCCACAAATCCACCAGGAACAGACTTCTTCATTGCAAACAATATTTACATATCAAAAAGGTTAAAAGGTGTTGATATGGAATATTATGTTATTATTAAATTAATCTGGGCCGTAATTTTATGCGTTCTTTTTATTGGTCTTGGCCTTATGGTTGGTATGGATATGGGTGTCGGTATATTACTGCGTTTTGTTGGTAAAAATGATATTGAACGTCGTACGACCTTGAATATTATTGGACCTCATTGGGAAGGGAATCAGGTTTGGTTTATTTTGGGAGCAGGTGCTATTTTTGCTGCTTTCCCAACTTTATATGCCACGGCGTTTTCTGTTTTCTATGTGGTTATGATTTTAATGTTATTCAGTATGATCTTAAGACCTGTAGCTTTTGAATATCGTTCAAAAATAGATCAAGGTTTTTGGCGTACCAGCTGGGATTGGATTTTTTTAATTTCCGGGTTTTTCCCAATGTTTGTTTGTGGAGCAGCTTTTGGTAATATATTACAGGGTGTTGGATATCACTTTATTTGGAATGGCCAATATTTTCAGGATGAATCTTTCTGGAGTTATTTAATTAATCCATTTGCCATTTTATGCGGATTATTATCTGTTTCGTTAAGTATTTTTCAAGGTGGGATGATGCTTATGATTCGATCAGAGGATCCTATTTATTCAAGAGCCAAAAAATATGCAACTATGGCAGCCATTGTGGCTACGTGTTTATTTATTGTAGGAGGAATATGGATTTTTCAAATTAAAGGTTTTGTATTGGCAAGTGGTGATCCTGCAATGTCACCTAATCCATTATTTGGTCAACATGTTATAACGTATAAAGGTGCTTGGTTACATAATTATTATGATTATCCAATTTTATGGAGTTTACCTATTTGGGGGATTTTATGCATGTTGGGTGCGGTATTGATGGCTCAATCGAATAAGCCTGCATGTGGATGGTGGATTGGTCTTGGAATATGGATTGGTGTTATTGGTACTGTTGGTGCCGCAATGTTTCCTTTCTTTATGCCTTCAACAACGGCTCCAGATCAAAGTTTAACCATTTGGAATAGTTGTGGAAGTCTATATGGATTGATTTGTATGGCTATTCTTGTATGTATTTTTGTCCCTATTATCCTTTCTTATACATCATGGTGTTTCTATGTTATGCGGGGTAAAGTTAAAACCGCTAGTATTATAAAAGATCATCATAGTTACTAAATTGAGGTGCTATTATGTCTATATTTTTACGTTTTATCGGATTAGGTCTGATTTTGGTTATAGCATTATTAGTCGCCGTTTTTGTTGGTGATCAAGGACCTTGGTATTTTGCTTGGTTAATTGGGACGACGATGATTGTTCTTATATCTGTTGCTGGTACAGTTTTATTTGATACTCAGTCAGACAATCATAATTCGACAGGAGAATTCTAATGGGGACGCATCTTGAATTAATTATATTCTTTGTGCCTTTTGTGTATTTGTTTTTTTATGTGATTTTCTATTTTATTACAAAAAAATTGTTTCCATAAACTCTTAAAATAAAAAAACTGGAAAATTAAATATTTTCCAGTTTTTTTATTAAAATGAAGAAGAGAATAATTAATTTTTGAATTATAGTTAATTAATTTAATGAGATAGAATATAATTGGATGAATTTTTATTATTTTTGATTTTGATGTCGCTAGAAATTATGGGAAGAATAAGATTCTTATGGCGAACCCGATGAGATTCGAACTCATGGCCTTTGCCTTCGGAGGGCAACGCTCTATCCAGCTGAGCTACGGGTCCATAGACGTATTGAGGCTCTTTTTAATTAAAATAGCCAGATTTTCTTTTTTATGAATTATATTTTTTAAAAGATCAAGAATTTTATAGGATAAACTATTCTATAAAATTCAATGAATTTGTTTGATTGATGGTAAATTCCATTTAAATTTTAAAGACAATAGACGAATAACACTGCAAATAATAATGGCAAACCATGGAGCAAGAGTAGGATTGATTATATATTTATCCCCCAAAATTTGAACAACAGCCCCACCGATTGCTGCAGAAGCGTAAATTTCTTTGGTTAAAACAGATGGAATAAAAGCGGTTAAGGTATCCCGTAATATCCCACCACCAATTGCTGTAATAGTTCCTAGAAAAATACTAATTTCACAATTTCCCGTAAAAATAAATGCTTTATGTGCGCCGAAAGAGGCGAAAAAACCTAAGCCTATGGCATCAAAAAATAGAGTTGGATGGTTTAAATGTAAAAGTAATTTCTGAAAAAAAGCAGAAAGAAATACAGAGGATAAAACAATAATAAGGTATTCAAGATTCATCATTCCAGCTAATGGAAAAGATCCGATACAAATATCCCGAATAATACCGCCGCCACAAGCTGTAACAAAAGCAATACAGAAAACGCCAAAAATATCAAGATTTCGATTAATGGCAGCCAGAGCACCACTAATCGCAAAGGCGAATGTTCCAATTAAATCAATATAATGGAAAAAAGCATGACTCATAGGAAAACATTCTCCATATAAATAAAGAATTGATTAGTTAAAAGAATAATAGGCAGTTAATTTTTTTAAAGTTGGTGTACCATTTTGGGCTCCAATGCGTGTAACGGAAGGAATGGAAGCTTGCAAGGTTTTTTCTAAAGCTTGTTCAAATTCTAGATGAAAAAAGCAGCAAAAGACACCACAAAATATATCTTTAGCTCTAGTTGTGTGTTGCTCGAAGGGACAGAATAGACAGGAATATGTTGAAGTGTATTACCTTTCTTTTTAAACAGAATTTTCCTCCTATGTCATAATAATTGGTACAGGTGATTGTAATATAATATCTTTAAAATCTTCGCTATCATTTTGTTTAAAAGCAATTATTTTATGTTAATTAGGTAAAAGGTTATCACTTGATAACTTTCTTATAGGAGCAGAGTTGATAATTATTGTTTTATTTAAGTGGTTGGCAACATCGATTGCTTGTAATTCAGTTTCCATGGGTATATTTCTTGTTGTAAAAGAATAATGTCATATGCCTGAATTAAAAAGGTGGCATTTATAATGTCTTGATGGATTCAGCTATTATTAGCATTTTTTGTAACAATAATTGTATTATTTTCTTGTGTATATGTAATAAAAGAAGTTGCTGTGGGAGAGGAGGATAGCTTCTTTTATTGTAACATATTCAGAATAAACATAGTATTTTTTTTAGATTATGAATAAGTTTCTTATTGAAATAATCCTTTCCAACAGCATTAAGCAGAGAGTAATATTGGCACATAATTTAGCAGCGGTAATTGTTGGATTATTTTCTTTTCTTTTCTATCACAATGTATTTTGTAAGGGCCATTCTGTAATTGTTTCCTTTCTTTTTAGAAAATATTGAACAAAAGTTTCAAAATATATATTTAAACCATTAATAACAAGAATAGAATTCATAAAAAAGCCTTATTGTAAGTTACAATATTTTAAAAGGTACTAAAATTACTTGAAGTGAAATTGTTTCTTTGGATTAATATTTATTAATCCTTAATTAAGGAATAATACAATCCAACAATTTACTTTTATATTGGATTTTAGTGTAATAGATAAAATTTAAATGTTTATCTATTTTTTGAAAATATTATTATAGTTAGATAACAAACTAAATTCTTATAGAAAGGGTGGTTAAAATGGCTTATCAATCAGTTAATCCTTTTACCAATAAAACAATAAAGTCGTTTCAAGAGTTAACCGAACAGGAAGTATCAGCTAAAATTGATGAATCTCAGGCTGCTTTTTTGAAATGGCGTAAAACAGATTTTGCGACACGCCGTCAGGTAATGAAAAAAGCAGCATCAATTTTACGTGATAAAAAAGCAGAATTTGCATATTATGTAACATTGGAAATGGGTAAATTAATTGCAGAAGCAGAGGCAGAAGTCGATTTAACCGCAGCAATTTTTGATTATTATGCTGATAATGCAGAAAAATTTTTGGCGCCAAAGGTTCTTCATCCTGCTGATGGGGGAAAAGCTTATGTAGAATATGATCCAATTGGTATTATTTTTTGTGTTGAGCCATGGAATTTTCCTTATTATCAACTTGTCCGTGTTGTAGCTACCAACTTAATGGCTGGTAATGTGGTTATGGTCAAACATGCTTCAATCGTTCCACAATGTGCGGGTGCATTTGAAAAATTAATGCTTGATGCTGGGGTACCAAAAGGTGTTTACACTAATCTATACGTATTATCTCAACATACAGATAAAATTATTTCAGATAAGCGTATACGTGGTGTTGCCCTTACAGGAAGTGAAAAAGCAGGTGGTATCGTTGCAAGCAAAGCTGGTCAAAATCTTAAAAAATCTACGCTTGAACTAGGTGGTAGTGATGCCTTTATCGTGCTCGAAGATGCTGATCTTGATTCAGCTTGCAAGTGGGGTCTTTGGGGGCGTATGAATAACACAGGACAATGTTGTGTTGCTGCTAAACGTTTTATTGTTGTGGAATCTGTTGCAGATGAATATTTAAAACGTCTTATTGAATGTTTTTCTAAATTGAAAATGGGTGATCCAATGGATCGTAGCACAACATTAGGACCATTATCGAGTGAATCCGCGGCTAAAGAAATTGCTGAAATGACTGCTGAAGCAATTCAATATGGGGCTAAAGCTGTGATTGGTGGTAAACGTCCTGATCATCCAGGTGCATTTATGCAGGCAACCATTTTAACTAATATTACTAAAGATAATCCTGCATTTTATAAAGAATTTTTTGGACCTGTTGTAATGTTTTTTTGTGTTCCAGATGAAAAAGCAGCAATTCAGCTTGCAAATGATTCTGATTTTGGTTTAGGTGGAACTGTATTTTCAAAAGATATTGAACGTGCAAAACGTGTTGCCAAAGAAATCGATACGGGGATGGTCTTTATCAATCGTCCAACCTGGACAGCACCAGATCTTCCATTTGGTGGTGTAAAACATTCGGGTTATGGTCGTGAATTATCTGACGAAGGTATTTTTGAATTTTTGAATCATAAACTGATTTATATCGAAAAATAATTAAATTGCTTGTTTAATAAATAAGTAAATTTTAAATTAAAAAGGATTCATTATGATTTAATGAATCCTTTTTTTATAATGGATAGTAAATTTTATGTTGCCTTTTAAAGAATTACGTCATTTACGTTTACGTGAAGGAATTCAATTTCAACAAGATCGTTGTATGGAAATTGGAGCACTTATTGATCCTATTTTAAAGCAGGAGGATGGACAGATTTTTTATGCTGATCGTTTATCGTTAAAAGATATAAAACAGCAATTTTCATGGGATAAAAATCTGCAATCTCACCAATTTGTAACTATAGATTATGTTTTGGAGAAAGAACGTTCTTTAAAGGAATGTGTTGAGGGCACGTTTGATTATATTATTGCCTCACATGTTGCTGAACATGTTCCAAATTTAATTGGTTGGATAGAGGAGATACGAGAGGTTCTTAATCCTTTAGGTCAATTGCGTTTAACTTTACCAGATGGTCGTTATTCTTTTGATATGAAAAGGCAGGATACACGCTTATCAGATTTATTAGCAGAATGGATGAAAAAATCCTATTGTCCAGATACGCATCTTGTTTTAGATTTTGCTCTAAATAAAGTAAGTGAACATGATGTTGCCCAAGTTCATCTTCAACATGGGTTATACCCGGATAAAAATGAATTACAATCTCAATTTCCGTTTTCAGAAGTTTTAGAATGGGGGCAACGCACACTTGACCCCAATCATTATGAAGATGTTCATTGCTGGGTACTACATTTAAATTTATTTGCGAAATATATGACAATTTTGGCTGAAAATGATCTTTTAAAAATGGCGTGTGTGAAATGGTATGATATTGATCCTTCCACAAGTAATTATGAATTTTCTGTTTTTTTATCCCCTGAAGAAGATAGGTTAAAACGTATTGAAAGTTGGAAAGAAGTTTATCAACAAACTAGACAGGCATGTCCATCTGTTTCCCTTCAACAATATCAAGCGCTTGAACAAAAAAATGCCAAGCTAAAACAACAAATTGATGCTTTATATCATTCTCATTCATGGCGCATAACGGAGCCATTTCGGCGTTTTATGACGTTGATGAAATCATATTGTTATCGAAAATTATAAATTAATTTATAATTTAACTTTTATATGAAATAAAAACATTATATCTTTCAACAGTTTTGTTTGTTTTGAACAAGATAATATTATTGATGTTTGTGAGGGTATAGGATGAAAATCTGTTATTATAATTGGGTAGATTATAGAGATAATAGAGGAGGTGGAGTAACTGTTTACCAAAGAAATCTAATAAATAATATTGATTCAAAATATAACGAAATTTATTATATTTCCTCAGGCGTATATTATTCTTTAAAAGTTAAGGATCCTTTTTTTACAAGAAAAAAAAATATATTTAGAATTTATAATTCTGAAACAATTGCGCCTGCACATTCTTCTTATGGTAGTGTTTCGCAATTAGAAGGTGACAAAACCTGTAAAGTATTTTTAGATATTATTGCTGCTTGTAAAGGTTTTGATATTATCCATTTTAATAATATTGAAGGTATTCCAGTAAGCGTATTTCAAGCTATAAAAAAAGCTTATCCACAAACAAAAATAATATTATCTATTCATAATTACTATCCTTTTTGTTCACAAGTAAATCTTTGGCACGATGAATCTGTTAATTGTAAAGATTATAGAGATGGGCGAAGTTGTATAATTTGTGTTCGTCCCTATCAATCAGAATCTTTTATTAAAAAAGACTTGTTTTTATATCAATTTTTGAAAGATTTAAAGGTGAGGGAGGGAAGTTTTTTATTTTGTAAAATATATCAATACTGTTTTAAAGTTAATGATTTGCGTCATAAAATTTTACCGATTATTAACAAAATAATTCATAGTAAAAATATTATAAAAGATAAAAAAAGCGTATCTTTAATTAATACAGAACCTAAAATTGAATATTTTAAAAATAGACGTGAGTTTTTTGTTTCTACGATAAATGAATATGTAGATACTGTTATTTGTGTGTCAAAAAGAGTCAAAGAAATATGTATAAAATTTGGTATTTATAGAGATAAATGTAAAGTTTTATATATTGGTACTGAACAATATAAATTTTTTGAGAAGCAATCATTTCCTATTAGGAAAAAAAGTGAAGACGTTTTTACTATTTGTTATTTAGGTTATATGAGAAGAGATAAAGGTTTTGAGTTTCTATTATATGCTTTGAAACATATAGATGATAGTATATCCAAGAAAATTAAATTGGTTGTTGCTGCTAAGCGTGTAGATCATTTATTGGATGATTTAATGCGAACTTCTCGCAAATTTCATTCTTTAAAATATTATGACGGTTATAACCATGATTCATTGAATGTAATATTAGAAAATGTAGACTTGGGCATTATTCCCCCATTATGGGAGGATAATTTACCTCAAGTTGCTATTGAAATTCATTCAAGAAAAATTCCACTTTTAACAAGTAATACAGGTGGAGCAAGTGAATTACATAATTCAAATAATAATTTTGTTTTTAAATCGGGTGATATCTGGGATTTTAAAGATAAACTTGAAGATTTAGTAAAAAATGGGATTGATTATGAAGATTACTTTTCAAACATCTTATCTCCTATTTCTATGAAGATTCATATACAGGAATTATTTCAAGTTTATCGCAGTAATAATTAAATATGTATATTCAATTTATGGTTTTGGTCGACCAATCGAATGATATTTAATATTTTCGTTTCGCATGACTTTAGGATCATAGATATTCCTAAAATCAATAATTAGTGGAGCCTTCATCCAGTTTTTAAGTATCTTGGGTGTCAGAGAACGGAATTCGTTCCATTCTGTCAAGATAACTAGGGCATCTGCTTGATGGGTGGCATCTTTAATTGTGTCAAAATATTGAACTGTACTGGGTAATAAAGATTTTGCCTTTTCATTTCCGACAGGATCAAATACTTTTATTTGGGCATTCTCTTCAACCAAGCGATGTATAATAGGAATAGAAGGGGCCTCTCGCATATCATCGGTGTTTGGTTTAAAAGTGAGTCCTAAAATAGTAATAATTTTATTATGAACTGTGCCACCACAAAGCTGAATGATACGTCCACTCATATTGGCTTTACGGGCTTCGTTGGCTTGTGCTGTCGCTTCTATGAGACGTGATGAAGTACCTGCTTCTTGAGCGATACGAATAAGAGCAAGTGTATCTTTGGGAAAGCAGGAACCACCATAGCCTGGCCCTGGTCGTAAAAAGTATTTGCCAATTCGGTTGTCCAGACCAATTGCATTGGCAATTTCTTCAATATTTCCTCCAACTTGTTCGCAAAGGTCAGAGAGTTCATTGATATATGATAGTTTCATGGCTAAAAAGCAATTTGAAGCATATTTTGCCAGTTCGGCACTTTCCAGATTAGTAAATAAAATCGGTGTTTCTTTCTGAAATAAAGGTTGATAAAGACGACTCATGATCTCTTGAGCTTTCTGTGCATGATCTTGCTTATCTTTTTCAATACCGATGATGATGCGATCAGGTGTCATAAAATCTTGAATAGCCTCACCTTCACGAAGAAATTCAGGATTGGATGCAACATCGAAATCTAGAGATGGATTTTCTTTACGGATAATTTGGGCAATACGTCGACTTGTTCCCACTGGAACGGTGGATTTTGTTACGATAATTGCATATTCTTTAAGATGTTTTGCAATTTCCAAGGCAGCTTGGTGAACATAGGTCATATCTGCATGTCCATCACCATTTCGTGGGGGAGTGCCAACAGCAATAAAGATCGCTTTACATCCATGAATAGCTTCTTTAATTGTTTCGAAAAAGTGTAAACGGTTAGCTTTAATGTTATTTTGAACCAAAAGATCTAGTCCAGGTTCATAAATAGGAATATTACCTTGTTTTAATGCATTTAATCGGTTGAGATCTTTTTCCACAACGGCCACATCAAGTCCAAATTCTGCAAAACAAGCTGCAGAAACAAGACCAACATATCCTCCGCCAATCATTGCTATACGCACAGAATGTTCCTTATTTCTAATTGAGATAATACAGAAGCTTTATGTTAATTAACCTAAGTTATTTTAAGCATAAAAAAAATAAAAAAAATCAATTTAATGATAATTAAAAAATGATTTACATTTAAAGTAATGAAGTTCTTTTTATATTAAAAGTAGTAAAATTACTTTATTAGTTAAGAAGTTATGTAATAATATTATGGATTATTTTAATTTTAAATTAGAGAAAACCTCATGATTTTAAGCATTAGATATAAATTATTCAAACTTAGAAATACAGTTTAAGGTTAAATTTCAAATGATAATGCTATAATGTTCGTAATATGAATGTATATAGAATGACACGTAGTTTAAATAGGTATTATTGAATAATTTATTATTTTGTTGATTATATATCATTTTCAAGCTAGTGCATGACATTATTTTAGAATAAATTTGTAAAATGATCATTAAATTGATTTTTAAATAAAGTCCGCAAATAAAGTTGTGAACAGTTTAATTAGGAATTAAGATGTATCAAATGAAACGTCCTTGGATTTGGGTTGCTATGTTAGGTCGTATGGTTTTAAACGGCATTAAAGAGACGGGAACCCTTGCTTTATTTGCAATAAGAGGATTTATAAATATTTTTTATCCTCCATTTTATTGGCGTATCTTTTGGGGATCTTTGTTGGATATAGGTTATTTATCTTTACCTGTGGTGGCTTTGACGGCTTTGTTTTCAGGGGGAGTAATTGCTTTACAGTCTTATACCGGTATGTCTCAGTATCACGTAAATAGTGCGATTGCTAATATTGTCGTATTGGCTGTTACTCGTGAACTAGGTCCTGTTTTGGCAGGTTTAATGGTTGCGGGACGGGTTGGAGCTGCTATGGCTGCAGAAATTGGAACAATGCAGGTAACAAACCAGATTGATGCACTAAAAACTTTATCAACCAATCCTATTAAATATCTTGTTACTCCTCGTTTATTAGCTGCAACGTTTGCTTTACCTTTTTTGGTGTTGATTGCTGATATTTTAGGAGTTTTGGGTGGTTTTACCGTTTCGGTTATTAAACTAGAATTTTCACCTGAGGGTTATATTGCAGCAACTTTGAATGCCGTGAAACCAATTGATATAACGATTGGTTTGGTTAAAGCGGCTGTTTTTGGATTTCTTATTGCCTTGATGGGGTGTTATCATGGATATCGCAGCCGTGGAGGTGCACAAGGTGTTGGAGCTGCGACAACTTCTGCTGTTGTTGCGGCTTCAATTTTACTGCTTGTTTTTGATTATTTATTAACGGATATCTTTTTTGCAAAATGAACCAACCTTATCCTAAAATACGTATTCGTAATTTATCGAAATCTTTTGGCAGCAATTATGTTCTGCGTAATATCAATATGGATGTGATGAAGGGGACTTCCTTTGTTATTATTGGCGGATCTGGAAGTGGTAAATCTGTTTTACTTCGTTGTATTTTGGGGTTAATGGCACCAGATAGTGGTACAATCGAAATTGATGGTAAAAATATTTTCGAGTTATCTTATTCTGAGCAGGCTGAAAAACTACAGGAAATGGGTATGTTATTTCAGAATTCTGCCTTATTTGACAGTTTACCTATTTGGGAAAATGTTGCTTTTTCCCTTTTAAATGGGCATCGTAAAAACCAGCCAAGGGCAAATCGTGCTCAGGCTCGGAAAAGAGCAAATAGAGTCTTGAAGCTTGTCGGGTTGGATGCAAATAATATTGAGGATTTATATCCAAATGAGTTATCCGGTGGGATGCAGAAACGGGTTGGTTTGGCACGGGCTATTGCATCGAAACCGGAAATTATTTTCTTTGATGAACCAACAACGGGTCTAGATCCAATTATGGGGGCGATTATTGATAATTTGATTGTTGATTGTGTTAAAAAGCTTGGGTCCACAACTATTGCAATTACTCATGATATGGCTTCTGCCCAGCGGATTGGCGATCAGGTTGCTATGTTGTATAAAGGTGAACTTATTTGGCAAGGTGAAGCTGATAAATTGATGTACAGTGATAATCCTTATGTTCATCAATTTACGCATGGTCTTTATGAGGGGCCTATTAAAATGGAAATAAAAGTATAAGAGGACGTTTTGGCGAAAAAACCAAACAAACTATTTGTTTGTCAAAGCTGTGGTGCTATTTATCATAAATGGGCAGGGCGATGTGAGGCGTGTGGTGAATGGAATACGATTAGTGAGGAAATACAAGAATCAAATCCGATGTCTGTATTGGGGCATACGGGAAAAATAATTCAGTTTATGGGTTTGGATGGTGAAAGTTCCCCACCTGATCGTCAATCAATTGGTATTTCTGAATTTGATCGTGTTCTAGGTGGTGGGCTTGTCCAATCCTCAGTGACGTTAGTGGGTGGTGATCCTGGGATCGGAAAATCAACATTATTATTGCAGACTGCTTGTGCTTTATCAAAACAGGGACAGTCTGTTCTATATATATCGGGGGAAGAATCTATCAATCAGATCAGGATGCGTGCCAATCGGTTAGGGTTGGAGGATTCTGAACAAAGGAAAAATATACAATTGGCTGCCTGTATTAATGTTACGGATATTCTTTCAACGCTGGAAAAAGAAAAAAATGTTGGTTTGGTTATTATTGATTCCATTCAAACCATGTGGCTGGATACAGCAAATGGAGCTCCTGGAACGGTAAGTCAAGTTCGGGCCGCGGCATTTGAATTAATTCGTATGGCTAAGCAGAAAGAATTTGCATTAATCTTTGTAGGACATGTTACAAAGGAAGGTGCGATAGCAGGCCCCCGTGTTTTAGAACATATGGTTGATGCTGTTTTATACTTTGAAGGGGATCGTGGGCATCAATTCCGTATTTTACGAGCCGCAAAAAATCGTTTTGGTGCAACTGATGAGATCGGTGTTTTTTCAATGACAGAACAAGGTTTGGTAGAAGTTGCCAATCCATCAGCTTTATTTCTTGCAGAGCGACATGGACATATTGCAGGATCGGCTGTTTTTGCTGGGTTGGAAGGAACCCGTCCTGTTTTATTAGAAGTACAGGCATTATTGGCCCCTAAATTTGGAGATTCAGCACCAAGGCGTACAGTTGTTGGTTGGGATAATGCACGTCTTAATATGCTATTAGCGATTTTAGAAACACGTTGTTCTTTACGGTTTAATGGGGTGGATGTTTATTTGAATATGGCAGGTGGCTTAAGAATTACCGAACCTGCGACTGATTTGGCTGTGGCAGCAGCTTTGGTTTCGGCGTTAACTCATCATTCTACTTCTTCAGGTTCTGTATATTTTGGAGAAATTGGTTTATCGGGCGAAATTCGACAGGTTCCTCAAGCTGATTTACGCATGAAAGAAGCATTTAAACTTGGTTTTGATGAGATTATCTTGCCTAAACGCATTGCACACGGAAATCGTAAATTATCAGTTCTAAATGGATTAAAGATGGTAGAATTAGGTCATATAAGCGATTTGGTATCTCAATTCACATAAAAATATAAATATTCAGATGATCAGCTTTTAAAGGAAGGATTGAAACAAGGTATGTTGTTGAATTGATTAATATATCAAGATGCAATAATAGATTAAGCACGTTATTTATTTATAGGAGAATAAAATGAGTAATCGGCATGATTATAAAGTGAAGGATATTTTACTTGCAAGTTGGGGACGAAAAGAGATCGCTATTTCTGAAGGTGAAATGCCTGGTTTAATGGCGCTTCGCGGAGAATATGCAGGCAAACAAATTCTTAAAGGGGCAAGAATTGCTGGTTGCTTGCATATGACCATTCAAACAGCAGTTTTAATTGAAACGCTTGTGGCTTTAGGTGCAGAAGTACGTTGGTCATCTTGTAATATATTTTCAACTCAGGATCATGCTGCTGCAGCAATTGCTGCTGCTGGTATTCCTGTATTTGCTTGGAAGGGTGAGACTGAGGAAGAGTTCAACTGGTGTATTGAACAAACTATTCACGGTCCAAATGGTTGGGTTCCAAATATGATTTTGGATGACGGGGGTGATCTAACCCTTTTAATGCACCAAAAATATCCTGAAATGTTAAAAAATATTAGGGGATTATCTGAAGAAACAACAACAGGTGTTCATCGTTTACGTGAAATGGAAAAGAAGGGAAGCTTATTAGTTCCAGCATTTAATGTTAATGATAGTGTCACAAAATCCAAATTTGATAATTTATACGGATGTCGTGAAAGTTTAGTTGATGCAATCCGTCGTGGTACAGATGTAATGATGTCTGGCAAGGTTGCGGTTGTTGCTGGTTTTGGTGATGTTGGTAAAGGTTCTGCCGCAAGTTTACGTAACGCTGGTTGTCGTGTTCTTGTGACTGAGGTTGATCCTATCTGTGCTTTACAAGCAGCGATGGAAGGATATGAAGTTGTTACCATGGAGGGTGCAGCACCACGGGGTGATATTTTTGTAACCTGCACGGGTAATATCGATATTATTACGTTGGAACACATGCGTACCATGAAAAATCGTGCGATTGTTTGTAATATTGGCCATTTTGATTCAGAAATTCAGGTCGATAAATTGCGGAATTTTAAATGGGAAAATATTAAGCCTCAGGTTGATGAAATTATTTTCCCAGATGGAAACCATATTATTCTTCTTTCTGAAGGACGGTTGGTTAACCTTGGAAATGCAACTGGTCATCCATCTTTTGTGATGTCCGCTTCTTTTACTAATCAAACTTTAGCACAGATTGAATTATGGACAGCACCAAAGGGTAAATATGAAGCGAAAGTTTATACTTTACCTAAATTCTTAGATGAAAAAGTAGCAGCTTTACATCTTAATAAAGTTGGGGCAGCTTTGTCTCAATTAAATAAGGCTCAGGCTGATTATATTGGTGTTGATGTCAAGGGGCCATTTAAACCAGATTGCTATCGTTATTAATATGGTATAATTTAGTGAATTGATTTAAAAAATAAAAACTCATTACAGTTTGTAATGAGTTTTTTCAGGTTTAATTTAAAAAAACAATTAATTTAATGGCATTTTCCACCGCATTTACTGCAACTATTACAATCTGAGTTTTTCTCAATATTGCAATGTTTCAATGCCCATTGTTGACTTGTTATCGGGGCATGAATTAATTTGAGTATTCGAGCTATTCCTGACCATAAAATTTGTTCAATTTTTGGGAAAAAACGATTAAGCCAATAAAGGGCGGCCAAAGAAACAATCAAAATAACAAGAGCAGTTTGCATGGATATTCTCCTTTATGAAAAGAATGATGTGATATGCCAAGTAATAAAAGAAGCAAAATAAGCCATGAAAAATAGATAACAAGTAGTTATGATTACCATTTTCCATGAAGCTGTTTCTTTTCTGATAACGGCTAGGGTCGAAAAACATTGTGGGGCAAAGACATACCAGGCAAGAAAAGATAGACCCGTTGCTAAACTCCATTGTGTTGAAAGAAAATGTACAAGTTGTCCAGGTGCATCAGAATCAACCCCTGCAATAGAATAAACTGTTGCAAGAGAAGTGACAGCAACCTCTCTGGCAGCTAATCCGAGGATCAAGGCAACACATATTTCCCAATTAAAACCAATTGGTGTAAAGAAAGGTTGAATCCAGTGGCCGATTATTCCAGCAAAACTCCAATCAATAGCAGATCCTGTAGCTCCAGCGGGTGGTTTAGGAAAACTTGATAAAACCCATAACAGAATGCTGACGGTTAAGATAATAGTCCCTACACGATTAACAAAGATTTCAACACGTTGCCAAAGACCAAAAAGAATATTTCGAATACTTGGAAAGCGATATGAAGGAAGCTCTAATAATAGTGTGTTATTATAAGAATCTTTTCTTTTTTTCAAAAGCAGTGCAACAAAAAAAGCACTTACAATACCAAGTAAATAGAGTCCAAATAATATTAATCCTTGTAAATTAAAAAGGATTCCAATGGAACGATGTGGGATAAAGGCGCTAATTAATAAAGTATATACAGGTAATCGAGCGGAACAAGTCATTAAAGGTGCAATGATAATGGTAACAAGTCGATCTCTGGCACTTGGAATGGTGCGTGTTGCCATGATACCAGGTATAGCACAAGCAAAGCTGGATAATAAAGGAATGAAAGAACGACCATTTAATCCAACTAAAGCCATAATTCGATCTAATAAAAAAGCGGCTCTTGGTAAATATCCTGATTCTTCAAGAAATAAGATCCATAAGAATAAAATGAGGATTTGGGGAAGAAAAGCAAAAGTTGTTCCCACTCCTGCAAAGATACCATCAATAATAAGGCTTCTTAATGTACCTTCGGGTAAAAAATCTGCAATAATTTTTCCTAGCCAAGCAGTTAAATCTTGTATTCCGTTCATAAAAGGCTGTGCCCATGAAAAAACGGCTTGGAACATGATAAAAAGTAGGACTAAAAGAATAATTGGTCCAATAATCGGATGTAAAACCCAATGGTCAATTTTTTCATCAAGTTGAAAGGTATTATTAGGGGGTGTATGAACACATTCTAACAAAAGTTTACGGACTTCTACATGTAAATCTGTTTGATCATTAATATTGATAGTGGGAATCTTAAAGGCAGTATCAATATTTTTTAAAAGTTTTTTTGTACCATTTTTTTGTGTTCCTATCGTAGGAATAACAGAAACACCTAAAATAGATTCAAGTTTTGGAAGATCAATATTAATGTCCCGTTTCTTAGCAATATCACTCATATTTAAAGCGATAAGCATTGGACGTTTTAAACGGCATATTTCAAGTGCAAAACGTAAATGTAATCTTAAGTTAGTTGCATCAATGACACAAATCAAAGCATCGGGTAGAGATTCGTTATTATAAGTTCCCATACAGATGTCACGGGTTACAGCTTCATCAATACTTGTTGCTTTTAGACTGTAAGCTCCAGGTAGGTCAATAAGTGTAATTTTTTTATTGGCTGACGTAATGAAGCTGCCTTCTTTACGTTCAACCGTAACACCAGCATAATTTGCGACCTTTTGCCTATTGCCAGTAAGTTGATTAAATAAAGCTGTTTTTCCACAGTTTGGATTGCCTACTAAAGCAATTTTCGAAATAGAAAGTGAGGCTGATCCTGACATAAACTTAAGAACCCGAACTTAATATAACTCTAGCTGCTTCAGAGCGGCGTAAAGCAAAACGTGTTGAACCTATTTGAACAGCAATTGGGTTTGAACCAAATGGACCAAAAGCAATAACTTTAACTCTCTCTCCTGGTACAAAACCAAGATCACGTAAACGATCAGCAATGGGATCAGGTAAAAGAACCTCTTCAACATGATCAACAATACTTGTTTTCCCCAAGGAAAGCATACTTAAATTTAGAATAGACATTATTTAAATTATTAATTATTTTCTTATTAAGAATGATTTGCGTTCTTAAAAATATGGCAGAAAAAAATGATAATGTCATCAACATTCGAATTTTATTTTATAATATGTTGATTTTTATTCATTTATAAAGAAGTTTAGTATAAAATAATTTACCGAAAACAAAAAAAGTTCTTTCTATTATAAAAATGAAGTTTATATAAGAAGTTTATATAATATGAATTTGAAATAAATAAATTGTCATTTTTTAGGTAGGAAATTAAATTCTAATTTTGCAAAGTAATGTTGCCTTGTAGAAGGGACGTAAACTTTAGCAGGCATGTTGCCTATATTTTAAAAGGGACATAAATATTTATGAATATTGAAAAATTTACTGAACGTTCAAAAGGTTTTCTTCAAGCAGCTCAAACAATTGCAATTCGTGATTTTCATCAGCAATTAACACCTCAACATTTATTAAAAGCATTACTGGATGATGAAGAAGGGGCTGCAGCTTCTTTAATTCGTGCAGCAGGTGGGGATCCTGCTATTATTAAAACAGCAGTAGAACATGAATTGGATTCTATTCCTAAAGTGCAAGGAGGTGGTGCGGGACAACCCCAAGCAACATCAGAACTTATTCGTGTTTTGGATAATGCTGAAAATGAAGCTAAAAAAGCGGGTGATGAATTTGTTGCTCAGGATCGTTTATTGCTTGCCTTGGCGGTATCAGATACATTAGCAGGTCAAGTAATTCAAAAAGGAAATGTTATTCCACAGAATTTGGCTAGAGCGATTGATACTATTCGAAAAGGTCGTAAAGTCGATAGTCAAAATGCTGAAGCTTCTTTTGATGCACTGAAAAAATATGCTCGGGACATGACAGAGGTTGCGCGTCAGGGAAAATTGGATCCTGTAATTGGACGGGATGAAGAGATCCGCCGAACCATTCAGGTATTGGCGCGCCGTACTAAAAATAATCCTGTACTTATTGGTGAACCAGGTGTTGGTAAAACCGCAATTGTTGAAGGGTTGGCTGCACGGATTGTTAACGGGGATGTTCCTGAAGCATTAAAGAATAAGCAACTACTTGCTTTGGATTTAGGTGCATTGATTGCAGGAGCTAAATATCGTGGTGAATTTGAAGAACGTTTAAAAGCGATTTTAAAAGAGGTTGAAGCTGCAGCAGGTAAAGTCATTTTATTTATTGATGAAATGCATACGCTGGTTGGTGCTGGGCGTAGTGATGGGGCGATGGATGCATCTAACTTAATTAAACCAGAATTAGCACGTGGCACTTTACATTGTATCGGAGCAACGACTCTTGATGAGTATCGTAAATATATTGAGAAAGATGCTGCTTTAGCAAGACGGTTCCAACCTGTGTTTGTTGGTGAACCTTCGGTTGCAGATACGATTTCAATTTTAAGGGGTATCTCTGAGAAATACGAATTGCATCATGGGGTTCGAATCAGTGATGGTGCTCTGGTAGCAGCTGCAACTTTATCAAACCGTTATATTACGGATCGTTTTTTACCTGATAAGGCTATCGATCTTGTTGATGAAGCGGCAAGTCGTTTACGGATGCAAATTGATAGTAAACCTGAAGCTTTGGATGAATTGGATCGTCGTTTAATTCAGTTAAAAATTGAACGTGAGGCTTTAAAAAGGGAAGAAGATGCTGCTAGTCGTGACCGTTTAGAAGCCTTAGAAGTTGAAATTGCCGACTTAGAAGAAAAATCAAACGCAATGACAGCGGCATGGCATGCTGAAAAAGAAAAGGTTAATAATGTTCAAAAGTTGCAGGAGCAATTGGATCAAGCACGTTCAGAAGTTGAAGTTGCTCAGCGTCAAGGTAATTTGGCACAGGCTTCCAAATTAATGTATGGCGTAATTCCTGAACTGCAAAAGAAAATTGAAGATTTACAAAACAAACAGCATGAACATCCAGATCAGGCAAATTTAGTTTCTAAATCTGTTACTGAAAATGAAATTGCCGCAGTGGTTTCTCGATGGACGGGTATTCCAGTCGATAAAATGCTGGAAGGGGAAAGAGCAAAACTTTTACGGATGGAAGATGAGCTTCGTAAACGTGTTGTTGGACAAGAATCTGCATTAAAAGCAGTTGCTAATGCGGTGCGTCGAGCACGGGCTGGATTACAAGATCCTAATCGTCCTATTGGTTCATTTTTATTTTTGGGTCCAACAGGAGTTGGTAAAACGGAATTGGCGAAAGCACTTGCTTCATTTCTTTTTGATGATGAAAAGGCAATTCTGCGTGTCGATATGAGCGAATTTATGGAAAAGCATGCTGTTGCTCGTTTAATCGGTGCACCTCCTGGTTATGTCGGTTATGAAGAAGGTGGCGTTTTAACAGAAACTATCCGTAGAAGACCATACCAAGTTATTCTGTTTGACGAAGTTGAAAAAGCACATGAAGATATTTTTAATGTGTTATTGCAAGTTCTTGATGATGGACGTTTAACAGATGGTCAAGGTCGTACGGTAGATTTTCGTAATACAATTATTATTTTAACTAGTAATCTTGGTTCGGAAATTTTGGCCAATCAAACAGAGGGTGAATCTACAGAGCTAGTTCAAGCCGAGGTTATGAAAGTTGTGCGGTCTCATTTTCGTCCAGAATTCCTTAATCGTTTAGATGAAGTTGTTTTGTTCAGTCGTTTACAAAAAGCTGATATGGCAAAAATCGTCGATATCCAATTGCAACGTTTGCAAGGTTTGCTTGAAGACCGGAAAATCAAGCTTGATTTGGATAAAAAAGCTCATACATGGTTAGAAGAAGCTGGATATGACCCTGTTTATGGAGCACGTCCTTTGAAACGTGTCATACAACGTAACCTGCAAAATCAGTTAGCTGAATTATTATTGCAGGGTGATGTTTTTGATGGAGATACCATTTTTATTAGTGCTAATGACTCTGGTTTATTAATTCAGGGTAAATCTGTCGTTGATATTGCTTAATTTTAATACAAGCTGGTTAATTGTAATCAACCAGCTTTTTTATAAGATAGGAATTTAGTTTAGTCTTAAGATTAATTTTAAATAATTTGTTAGATAATTTCTAAATGTAGATATTTTAATTTAATAAGTTTTTTGGATAAAATAAAACAATATAGTTTTATTCATAAAATTATTTACTATAAACATAGGTAATAAAATTTGAAGTTTATGCAATCAACAGAACCCAAGGTAGAGAAATAAAAAGCCAGACGACAAGGAATAATAAACCAAAGATAAAGCCGAGTTTCCACCATACGGCATTTGGAATAAATCCACTTCCATAGTAAACAGCACTAGGTTCAGCAGCATAAGGTGTAATAATCCCCATAAAACCAAGAAGAGGTAAAATTAATAAAACGTAATGATGAATATTGATTCCTGAGACATGCGCTGCGGCGCCAAGAAATATAGGTAATAAAGCGGCTGCATGAGCCGTATTGCTAGCGAAAAAATAATGTAAGACATAATAGATACAAAGCAATAAAACTATGGCAGCTAAAGGTGAAAAATGAATGATATAGGTGCTAATTAATGTACCAAACCAATCAATAAATCCTGATTTGTTTAATCCAGAAGCAAAAGCAATTAGGGTTGCCAGCCAGGTAAAAATATTCCAAGCAGCTTTATTTTCAATAATATCATTCCAAGTTAATAATTTGGTAATTAACATTGCAGAAACGACAACAATACCGACAAGCGGTGGGGCAATAAATTTACCTCCAAGAATCCATAAAAGAAGGGCACAAGATACAAAAACAATTAATAAAATTTCTTTGGATTTCAAAGGGCCTAATATTTTTAATTCATCATTTGCCCAATTTGGAATGGCATTTCCAGATTTAATTTCTGGCTTACATAAAAAATAGCTTAATAAAGGACAAAGTGTAATTAATAAAATACAAGATGGAGCTGTAACTGTAAACCACTCCCACCATGTAATGTTCATCCCGATAATTTTATTGACTAAACTAATAGATAATAAATTAGGTGCTAATCCAGTCATAAAAAACGAGCTTGTAATAGATGTTGAAACAATTCCTGTCCACATCAAATAGGTTCCTATTTTTTTTCGTGATGAATCATAAGGGCGAGAATTATAAAGTGGAGGAAGGTGACTGATAACAGGATAAATGATTCCAGCACTTCGTGCGGTACTTGATATTGTAAATGGTGCAAGAATTGTATCTGTGAAAGTAATTGCATAGCCAAGAGCTAATGTGCTTTTCCCAAGGGATCTGACAAGCAATAAGGCAATGCGTTTTCCTAAACCGGTTTTGTCATACGCCAGTGCGAAGGTAAAAGCCCCGAAAATTAACCAAACCGTGGAATTTGAAAAACCAGATACTGCCCATTCAAAAGCACTAATAGTTGGTTTGAAGCCAGGTTGGGCTAACTCTTCTGAACTGAAAAGAACATATGAACCAAAGAGAGCAGCAATTGATATTCCTATTAATCCTATGGCACCGCCAGGTAAAGGTTCTAAAATAAGACCAACAATACATCCTAAAAATATAGCGAAAAATCGCCAAGCATGAGGTTCTAATCCGTGCGGAACTGGAGTAAATAAAATAATTAAAGTTGCAATAATTGGACAGATAGAACGAACAGCCTTATTCA
>CAMPDW010000007.1 GCA_946699565.1 uncultured Commensalibacter sp.
GAACCGTAACAATAATAGTCGACATTTCGTTTCCTTTAAATTAGATATTAAAAAAATATTTATTTTATTTTGAATTTTACATATTAGATTTTTGTTGTCTTAATTTAATATTCACTCTCATTTTTTCAAAGATCCTTGCATTAAATAACCGCCATTAATCCAAGGACTACCATCCCCATGATCTTAGATTGGAAACATCTTTAAAACTTCTTTAAACACACGTATTAAAGTAAAAGGGGAAATTGCTCCAGATTGCGAAACGTCACCGCTAGCCATACAAATAAAACCATCATTCACCCACAAAGAACGGCCATCTGCTGGATCAGTTCTCGGCATTAATTAAGTAGCTTTCTTCAATAAATAAAGAACCGCTTCAGAACTTAACTCTTCAACTTTAGCTCGATAATAACTTGTCTTTTCTTTATCTTTACGAATAATGAATAGTTTATCCTCTAGATCTATTTCATCCGTTACTTTTGTCAATGTTGTATTTTTTGTTGAATTCGTTTTTTCATAATCATAAAATTCTAAACTACATACACCATTGTATTGACAATCAATTTTATTCCATTCAGAGGAGATCGCTAATCATGCCGTTTAATTTTTGGTTTAAAACTAATAAAATAAGAATTAATTTTATTTTCTTTGTTGTGTCCAAAAGTTAATAAAATCATTTCTTGAACCAAGATATTCCCAAAATTAGTCAAAGCTGAATAAATCAAATAATTAAGAGTAATTATTTTTTCCATCAGATATAAAAGCTGTCAGATATTGATTATGTGCATAAACACTTTCAATTTTTAAACCTGATCCTTTTACAGACACGGATCCTGAAAAAATACATTCACCTTTTCCTAAACAACGAGAAAAATCAGTACTATAATCCTGATATAAAGAAACTCGTTTGAAAGGAGAAATACAGATAATTCTTTAGTCGACCGTTTTGATATACGATAAATACAATAAAGATTAATCGAAAAAGTA
Source organism: uncultured Commensalibacter sp. (assembly GCA_946699565.1). Lineage (GTDB taxonomy): Bacteria > Pseudomonadota > Alphaproteobacteria > Acetobacterales > Acetobacteraceae > Commensalibacter. The sequence goes on from CAMPDW010000007.1 coordinate 985, forward strand.
TACGTTAATCGCATTTTATCTACCCTACATTATTTTACTATTAGAAGGGCTCTTAGAAGGAGATTCTGAAAAAATCCAATGCTAAATTGATTTTTAACCCATCTGGATAATAAAATTTTTGTTTAATGTTATTTAACTGATCTGGGTTTTCCATTTGATAAGCTATCAGCATCATTTTTATCTCCATATAATTATTAATATATTTAAAAAATTGATCAGCATTAGCTTTTGAAATTGTATAAGTATGACCATCAAGCGCAACAAATTTGCCTATCAAATCTTCTTCAGTTTTATCATCCTGAATTAAATTATCTTTTATCATATCATTATAAATTAATAACATTACAGGATTATTAATTGTAGTTAATTGTTCAGATATTTTATCAGAATTAGCTTCCATATCACATGCTTTAAACTCTAATTTATTTGTACCACCACCCCAACCACCATAAAGATATCCCGCAATATTTAAATTAGTAAATTTACAATTTTCAAAATGAAAACTAACCCTGGGTTGAAAAAGTGCCCCGAATTGATGGTATGTAATATTATTATTGTTATTTTTTTACAATCACCTTGAATAATAAAATGAAAATTATCAAATGTCGCTAATGAACCATAATCACCTTTACAATATCCAAATATTATACTTTTATTGACTTCATCACACCCAAAAGGAATATAAATTCTAGGTTTTGTTATTAAATTAAAATTCAAATAATTACTAGGACTATGAGCTACCGCGATATCCTCTTGTAACTGATCAATTTCAGAACCATTTGGATCTAAATACTCTCCATTAGAACCTTTTTCATTTTGTCCACAAGGTACAAAGGATAATGATTTATGTTTTATTTCCCATCCTCTACCCAACGTGTTTCCTACATCGTTTTTATTATCTTTAGTTAAACTATAATCATCATTATACCATAAATGAACATAGCAGACCCACCATCTGGAACGACATTTATTGCTTCTTGAACTGTCTTGAAAGACGCTTCATGACTTCCATCAAATTCATTATTTTTTGTTGAAGGTCGAACATAAAGTTCTGTTTTTGCACCTGCAATTCGTGTCATAATCCTATAATTTTCATCTAAAAACGTAATATTATCAGAATTATCTGACAAAATTGATAGTATTGCCCAACTATTACCAGACTTACTATTACTTATCCAATAACCAATCTTTTTTGCCTCTTCTAAATCTGGATCATCTGTATTAATATCTTTCATATTAATAAATTAAAACATAAGGATATTGACTAGAACGAATAACAGCACCTACGCTATATTCTCCGACAACATTTGCAAAATCTTGATTAAAAAAAGCTAACTCTCCGCCTTGTAATCATTGAATTGCTTCTGTAATACAGTATTAAATACCGTTTAAATCCTGCCCCCAAGGAGGAATCCTCCTTGTAATACAGACATCATGGTTTGTTTTGGAAATCCCGTTATTATATCCGCCAGTCCACGTTGATGATCTGCCTATTCTGTGCCATTCAAATTAAACCGTTCCCCATTTTCTGCCCATTTATGTATAAAAAGATTTTTTAATCGTTCAATACTCATTTCTTAACCTTTTTTTATAATTGAAATTTTATTTTTATTGCAACGCTAGCTAGCCTGAATAACAAACCTAAATTCACGATAACGGCAACAACGTCACTATCAGGTATCCAATTAAATACAATTATCATACTCATATCCAAATTATTTAAAACAAAAACCTCACATCTTTTTTAGTTGGATCATCGCTATCTGCTTGTCCACCAAAAAGATTCCTTAAAATATAATTAAGATCTGATACCGAATAATTACTTATATTTGCATAGGCTTTAGCAAAAATTAATTTTTTGTAACTTTCATCTTTAAAAGTTACTTTTCCTTCAAACTCTTGAAAATCACGAAACATACCCTATACAGTACGCTTATCCACCGGATTCGTTAAAGTATCGTTGTAATTTGTCATATCATGAAAGGGTCTTGCCAATAACATAGTTTCTTCATTAAAACCCCAGAAAAGCCTATAAATATTTCAATAGTCCGATTAATACCTACAATTTTTCCCCCTATATCTAATCCTATTTGTCAGCAGTTTTTAAATCCCATATTTTTTTATAAAATTTATTAAAAAACTTACAAATTTTTATAGCATTAGAGAAATTAGAAATAACTTTTAAAAGCGTAGGTGAATTTGCATATTGAGCAATAACGGTTTTACGATAATCAAGACAAAAAGGTGGTTTATTCTCATCAATAACCAATAAAATCATCCATTAAAAACCACCTCAGTATCTTTTTCAAAATCATCTCTATTTAAAATAGAAATCTCATTAATATTCATTTGAAGCATTAAACGACTAGCATCTATGGAATTACTTACCCTTTCAATATATAAAGTAATAATATTTGCCTACTTACCAAGTTTCTGAATTGAGGCATAAAAACTTAAAACAAAAATCTGGCTGCCTATTCGCGGTCTGATTGAACCATCATTCTCCACAAAAGCATCATAAATTGCATTTCTTATTAAAGATTCAACATTGGAAGGTATATATTCAACTTGAGGTCTTGATAAAGTAACCTTAAATTTTATCGGAACTTTAACCGCATAATGATAATAAATATCACAAATAGAATCGGCATAGCAGTAAACACACGACTGATTGCATTATCCATCATAGTCCATAATGTATTAAGAACACTGTTTCCTTTGTTAGGATTCATCATTAGCCAATATGTCCTTTTTATCTTTTTTTGAAAAAGTCTTTTTGCAATTCAATATTTGTAAACCATGGTCCATCGGGTGTATAGCAAGATAATTCATGTTTTAATGAAACCAAATATCGCCATACTCTATTAACATTTTTAATATATTCTGATTTAAGAGCTATTTCCTCTCCAAATCAAATTGAATGATTAAAAATATTTCGAACAATGATACCTTTATCTGAATGGACAAGATAACCGATCATTCCATTATTATTAGAAATATTCTTGGAAGAAATTTCTACACTTTTTATCATATCATCATTAGTTTTTAATCTGCGTTCATAATCATTTAATATCATATTTTCAAGAAAGATTTTACAAATCTGATCCTGAAATGTAAAACGAGTTTTCGTATCTCTTGTACATCATCGAATTTGTTCAATTAAATCATAATGATAATTAGGATTATTTAAAATGGCATTAACACCATAATTTTTAAAACTCAATCTTCCTATCCCATTAGAATAAGGTAGTGATGCATTATATTTATCAATAATTGTTTGCACAACAATTACAACAGATGTTTTATTTTTGAATGAAATGGATTTAGCTAGAACCAGATTTAATCCTACAGCAACTATTGCATTCACATGGAAAGCAAGATCGGGTGCACTGCTATAATCTGCATAAGCAATTATTATACCGCCTTCAAATATTTTATTATATATAATATTTTTATCGGAACTGTTTTCCAAACTTGCATATTATGATCAAATAATTTCCAAACCCATTTGACTCTTTTTTTATATTGACCCAATGTTGATAATTGATTGATCTAATGCTCATCCATATTATAAATCGTGCATTTACATTCTGGAAGACTCTCCTCTCCCTGATAATTAATAAAAACTTTCGCTTTAAGCTGTTCAACTGAAAGGATTAATTTTCCATTCGCAAATATTTTTTGTCGTTTATTTTCATCTACTACCATTACAAATTCAAATTTTAAATAATGTTTATGAAAGGTAATAAAAATAGAACAATTACCAATAACAGTAATTTTCCTTTCACAAGATGATAGCATTATATACCTATCCCATCATCAATTCCGTTTTCAAGATAATAAAGTAAATAACGATTACCAAAATCTTTATAAGATGAATGATTAAACCCTTGCTGATCAACAAACATCAAATCTCCAGGAAATTCAAGATAAGCAGAACGAATTAATCGAAATCAGTCTAAACATAAAATTCCTGTTAATAATAGTACTGCTCCATAATAAACATCAAGGAATACAGCAACATTTCCTCTATCCAACAAACGAAAGCAATAATCCATTCCCTCAAGGATAAGAATAAACTGCTGAGTTTCAATAGGTGAAATCTGTATAAGTTGCGTTAATAGAAGTTTTTCCTGCAGAAATTTTATTTTCTTTTCTTGTAAGCATTAAACTAAAAAGATCATTACCATTATTTCCTATAGCTAAAACCTTTGGATTAATTTTTACAATATTATTTAAAGGTATAGACATTAATTTTTAAACCTTATTATAATGAATTATTTAAAAAATTATTGAAATACTAAATAAAGTATTTCCTTATTCAGACAATAAAATTGAAAATTACTGCCTGTATTTCTGATATTTAGAAATCATTTCTGAATGTATTCAATGGAATCAAATATAAAAAAAACCACCTTTAAGGTGGTTTAAAATGACGTAGAATTTTTTTTAAATATTAATATTTAATTTAAGATTTCCCTTCTTTTTTCGCTGCACTTCTTACATCCAGATAATAAACAAAAGATGCAAGCATTAAAGCTACAGAAGGAACCAATGCAAAAAGATAAGCATAAATCATCATCATTTGCTGGGTAGCTTCACTATTATCCATAGGTAAAGAATGAAATCCCCAAAAGATAACAGACCATCCTCCTAGTATAATAACAACAAAGATTATAAAAGCAGGTAATTTAGGTACATGCCGTGGCATTGTTATTGATTGTTTTGTAATCGCTGAAACAACAGATAAAACAGCACCAATAGCTATCATAAAACTAAAAAAACCGACCATCACGGCTTTAAATAGCTCAATTACATCCATGTTTCTGCCCTTTATTAAATAAATATATAATGAAATTATAAAACTTTACTAAAAAAAGCAATTATTAAGTATAATTTAATAATTATATCTCTAATAAAAAATAAATTAAATCAATTTTTACGTTGCAAACTCTACTTGACAATATATTTATAATTAATAGCCTAAAAAATAATTAATATAATATACAATTAAAACTTAATTTATGAAAGTAAAACATTATAAAAACCATAAAAAATATAGTTAATGTTGTATATCAATCATATTAATATGTCTATTAAAAATTACAGCATATTTAAAATCTAAAATCTTCTTACTTTTTCAGTCATATCATTCTCATTTTTTAAAACAAAATTATGACTTATTGCAATTATTTATATTTGATCATTAAACATATAATGTAAAACGTAAAATTTATTATAAATAAAATAAAGAAAACACAAATAATTTCAAGGTTACTTTCAATATGAAACCGTTAAATTTATACTATAAGTTTCAACAATCTGCTTAATTATTTTTTTAATCTTCTTCACATTTTCTAATTATATCAAATAAGATATTAACCAACAGAAATTAATATACTAATCTAATTATCCATTGTAATTTTTAATATTATTTAAATATATATTACCGTCAATACAAATAAATATTTACGAAATTAATATTAATCTCACATTTATATGTATTTTATAATTAATTTATCCTGCGTAAATAAGAATTTGCCCCTCATCATTTTTTGGTTCATCCAGCTGAGCCACCATTTGAACTTTACACCATCCTAACACTTCCCATTCTTCCAACCTTTGAACAACCAACAAAGGACGCTCCATAAATTCTAAAAGATCAACTCCAAGACCTTTTACACGATCAATCCCATAAAGTTGTCCATTTACATACTGACATAATAAGAATGTTTTAATTCATTTTCTCTTAAAGATTGAACTTGTAATTCTATCGATTCTGGATCTTCATAAACAGGCTCTTGTTTTACACCATTTAAAACATACCCTTTTGACCGATACAAAGTTCCTGTTATCGTTAGATTGACAATTCCAATCATACCTCGTACTAATTTATGAAGCTTCATAGAAAATCTCTTATCTTAATTCAATATTTTAAAATAAAAATTTTACTCATCCCACCATATTTCTTTATTATTGGAAATAAAAATGGAACCATTTAACAATGGTAACCAGTTAGAGTGGCCTTTAATAAATTCAATCCATGAACTTTTTAATAATTTTGTATACCCAATTCCACCATAAGATCGTAATCCATCTTTACCTGGCATATCACGAACACCACGTAATAAAGTCATTTGATCATTAATCTCAATAACTAAACCATTTGGAATACGACAACCAATAATAATATAATCAGAATCAAAATTATCATTATATATATTATTATTTTTCATAAAAAAACTTGAATTATTATTTATTTCTGTAGAATTTTCATTCACATAATATAAATCATCTTTAAAAATAATTGTTTCAACATTTTTTTCATAATCATCATCTTCTTCACAAAACTTCCAAGTTTTGAAGTCTATTGAATCATAAACATCAGTATCTTCTGGTTCTAGTAAATAAAATTTAAGATGTTCTGATTTTTTAGATAAATTATTAAAATTCAATAAATCATGGTTTTTATTTACTTTTTTTTCTATATCTTGTTGTTCAAGATTCTTTGTTTTAACCTTTATCACAAATTCCTCCTTATAAAAAAATACATAAACGTGGATCAAGGATAGGTTTGGTATAAAAGGCACTACGATATTTTTTCGTCAAAGCCAAAAATTCATATCCGTAACGCGTTTGAACTAACCAAGGATCAATTATTCGCTTTGCTGAAAATTTGGTATTGATAGAAAGTAAAATACTTCCTTCTGAAACTAAAGAAATTGAACCTATTAATTGATCTCCACTAGCATTTTTCTTTTGCAAGCTTACTAAATGAGATACAATTAAATTCAATAAAATAAGTTTTTCTTTAAAACAACATACAATGCTATATTTTCTTGGATTAAAATATATTGCCGCACGTTCAGCGATTTTATATATAATTTCAGGACGAAAAAAACTTTCCAATTCTGGAAAACTTGCAGCCCAATCTGACCAATCAAATATACATTCCTGAAGTTTTAAATCAGATATTGCATTCATAACTCTGTACCTGCCTTTATCTGTTCCAATGTTTTAGGCATTTTACTAGTATTTATTGGTTCTAAACCATGGAATAAAGCTTCTTTTTCTTTTGCTTCATCCAATATTCTTTTCTTCTTATCTACTGCAAATATTAAGCCTTTTTTATAAGGCATAAATTCTTGGTGATCTTTGATCCATGCTTCCCAAAGATCTTTTGGAACTTTGGTTAAACCAACAATCTGTGATAGTATTGAAATAGATAAATAGAAATGGCCTAATTGCATACTCCCTTTTAACTTAATTTTTTTTCTCCCAACTTCCAAAATAATACCATGAGGCAATTTACAAACAACAATAACAATATCACTCATCCTAAATCCCAATCATTTATGCTACTAAAACAAGACGAGCAATAATAACTCCCCATGAACCTTGAGTTAGATTTTCCTTCATTGAAGATGTTTTACAAACAATACCATGACTAAGCAATTTCTCTGAAAATGCACAAGTAATCGTATCAATACCTTGATAATTTTCTATAAAAAGTTGGATTAATCCACCACCTTCTAAAGATAATTGTGGAGCACTAACTTGAGTTAGATTTGGAAAGTTCTTTTTCAATAAATCCACAACGCCTACTTCATGTTCATTTGTTTTTAACAAATGAGGTTGAACCTGATTGGATACAACCAATTTTAATGGACTATCCATATTTACGGCATTATCAAGATTAATAATACCTTTTGTCTGCGCTTGTAATTGTCTATATAATTTCTGAATATCATGATAAATTTCATTAGCTGTTGCTTTTTCCCATGCCGTGCCACCAGATGTTTTTGTTTTAGGCGTAATGGCAAGCAATAAAGCAGGATCATTTAAAGCCCCATGATTTTGTAAATTAGCAACTCCAAAGAAATAGGATTGGTTCTGCCAATGATTTAATAATAATGCAGAAGCAATTCTTTTACGAGATGAAATATCAATATTGGCTAATGCGACACATCCCTCTACACGATCATCCCACTCAGCAAAGGTTTGAACTAAAAATTGTTGCCGTTGAGGAAAAGCCGTATTCATAACACTATATCCAGCATGATTAGAATCACCATACGCAGCGATTTCACCAGCTGGTTCAACAACTGTAAATATAATTGCATCATGTAGCCAATCACTTTTTTTCGCTTCACCATAGATTGAAACCGCTTTACAAAATGCTGTTAAAACTTCTATAATATTGGGATCAATATAAGTTGTAAATTGTTCTGGAATAGCATTATTGGCTGGCGTAATCGGTGTTATTATGCTGTCTCCAGCCCGTGCATTATTTGTATAATCCAGAACATTGGGCAAATAAATTCCAAATTGACTTTCTAAGATTGATCGGTCACGAGCCCATGATTTCGTTTGAATAGTCATAATAATTCCTTTTAAATCCATGCAGAGATTTTAACTAAATCCCCACCTTTTGTATTTTCCGCATATTTATAATTTGTTGTTACAGAACTCTTATTACTTGAAGCTACAATTTTCCCTGTTTCTGTTGTTACAAAGACAGGATCTCCCTGTTTAATTGCATCGATAGTTTCAGGTAAAATAATCAAAAATTCACCTTTACTAAAAATGGTCACCATTGCTACAGGTGGAAATATTGTATTGTTTTGACGCATTCCATCCATGCTTGTTTCTGTTAATTCACGCCCTACAAAACCAACTGGGCTACCTGTCCCTTGATTACTAACTAGACTTTGCTGTTCATCTATCCAAACAAATGAACCTGCTGTAATAGAGGTTTCACCAACTTGAAAGGTTCCATCTTTACTTAACAAACTGACTCTTGAATTTACAGAAGCAAAATCACCATTCCATCCTTGGGATGGATTTAAATTAATTTTATTTTGAAAAACCATGTCTAAATACTCCGTAATCGTGTTGCACCAAAACGATGCAAATCACTGGTACGAATATGTCAAGTATCATTTGCCCTCATTTGTTTTTTTAAGAACTCATTAAATCAATCGTATATTTTAATTGATCATATCCCATAGTAATAAGAGAAATTTTGCCCGTCATTTCACCAAGAAATGTGCGAAGAATTTCCTCATCACTATCTTCTATACATGCCCATTCACCAACCAATGGTTTTACTAACAATCTGGCTTCTTGAGCTTTGTCCATAATTCGACGTTTAATGGATTGTTCCAAAGAAATCGTATCAGAAGTCTGGACTTTTTGAAAAAAAAAGACTTGAGGGAACTATCACTGATATCTAAATTCCCTGATCAATTAGAATAATCATTAGAAGTCGTCAATGTATTAATGGGATCTTCGTCATTTTTTCAAAAACCAGTATATTTTAATTATTTTCAAAAAGAACTTGATACACTAAATTCGCTATTTTTTCAGTTATATCCTTATTTTGACAATCTTTTGCCATTGGACAATCTGAAACATCAGAACAATCTAATAATATAACTTTTAACAATTTACCAACATGTTTACAATGTACCTCATCAACTGATACTACAGCATCGGAAATCAAAGATAGATCCATTTTTTTACATTGGTCTGACTTATAAAGTCGATAAGGACAACGACTAGATTTTGCCCTAATTTATTGAGTTGTGACATTTGTCTTTTTAACCTTTTATCTGCAACTCGTACATCATGACCAGCACGACCCTGTTCAACTAAAGCAACATGATCGACATAAATATCAGTCATTATTCCGTCATAAGGTTCACCCATAAATTTTCCTTTTTCCATTACTGGAGTAAAAGCATAAGATGCAGAAAGTTCAGCTTGTCTATTTTTTTATTGCTTCGATATAATTCCCATCCCAAATCGTGATTGAAGATTGAATATAAGAATAAAAAAAGACGGGTATGAACCCGTTGTTCCAATAACTTTCGAATTATCTAGCTGATCTGCATCTGCAGCTTTATGAACATAAAGAATAGGACGTTCCCTAAAGGAATTAACAGATTTTTTCAAAATATCTGGCGAACGTAAAAAACGATATTTTCGTTCAGGTTCAAGTCAATATTTAGAATGATTTTTAATTTCAAACCCATAATATTCGCAAACATTTACCTTAGTTAAATTAGTATTTTTAATACGAAAATGTCCGTTCTAATCTTCAAAACACATTGATTTAGCATCAGATATCAAGGATCGATTATGTAAAAATTTATCCATAATTTTGTATTAGAATATTTTGTAAAAATAAAAAATTAAAAACTAAAAAGTACTTATCATTTATTAAAATGCATAAATGAAAATAATGTTGTTTTATCATTATTTTTTAATAATTCTTTAGCCTATGACACAGTTAAAATATTAGCAGAAACATAATTCGAGATTATTTTAGCAACATTCATGTCAACTTCGGATTGCTGTATTTCATTCAACTGCCAAAAAGAATTAAATTCAAATGTAATATCAAGATTAATTTTACCAAAATAAGTGAAACTAAATAATTTCCAATATTTTTTGAATCGGTTGTCTTATAACATCCTCCTGAAAAGCTTCTATTTTATCATAAAAGGAGCGTATTTCTCCTTCAGATGAAGCATTCAGACCAGAAGGTGTAATTCTTAATAATTTAACCAACGGAATGCCAGATATTGCAGCAATGTGTTCCTGCGATTGAGCCTGTAATTTTGATAGCCCAGTTAGAAGAGTTGAAACGTTATTAAGTTCTTCTGTTTCTTTATCAACAATTTGTAATCCTCGATTATCGCGATATGCCGCCATCAAAAATGATTGATGGATCCTTATTTGTTCCAACAACTCGCTTAAATTGTATCCATTCACGGGTTGCTTCTTCCGCTCTTGTTTCAATAATCAATCGATATTCTCCGCACAAAGAAAGCTATACTAAATAGAGATAATCAGAGAAACCTATTACTTCTTTAAACAATGTCGATGCTGGATTATTCTCAACGTTAAAATTTCGAAATTGTTCAAAAAATAAATTATCATTAACAATTGTAGAATCACATTCTGCAGCAATAACACCATCAGGTGCTTGATAAGGTGTAAATACATTCTACTGATTATTTAAATTATCATTATTTTGCCGAAGAATACGAATATTTTTTAATTTATTTTTTTTAACATTTTTTTCTTTCAAATCTAAAATTTTTAATTTGTTTAAATTCCCTTTACAATTTTTAATAATTTCTAATAAGTTATTAAAAATAAGAAATATGCTTTAGTGTCACTAATTTGTGAATTTTTAAAAGCTAAAAATAATTGATAAATATGATATTTATAAATATACTTAATTATAGTCATTGACTATTAAACTAAGATTAATTTCATACAATTTTGTTAATCATAGTTATTTAAATTATTTAAATATTTTAGTGTATCGAAGCGAGGTAATCTAAAAAGTTACCTCGCTTATTTATTAAAAAAATATAAATATTATTAATGATTCTTTTTTGCATTCATTAAATTTTCACAATCCCTTTCTAAGTAAGCATTTTAAGTAAACGTTTATGACATGAAATTATTAAAAACACACCTGAGGAGGCATCGACCTGATCGTCATGTGATCCGCTTGGAAAAACTGCCAGTTCGTCAAGATAAGTTCTATTCCAGCTTGCGCGTATTAGAGAAACGTTACCTATATTAATCTGGGATGCAAAGGGGGCAGCCCTTATTGCCTTATCCCCGTTTCCCTGACCACTTCAAATTTATAACCTGCAAGTATTTTTGCGTAATACTGCGCCTGTGCGACGCCAGCCTGACCAAGATCTTGGGAAATGACGATTTTAACATTGTAACCATCCTGACTTGCCACGGCCCTAACGGTTTTTTCCACCTCATCTGACAAACCACGTAATCGCACAACATACAGTATCGTATACGTGCCATCCCTATTCCGCTGCATCTTAACGTCCACCATCCAATCAGGATCATATGTACCAATAATCTCTGGAAGCCTCAAAATCCCAACGCCTGACCATTTGAAACGATGGAGGTGCCGCATCAATAATATTTAACATATTGACTTTAAATATTAATCCCGTTGATTCCCCTTGATATAAAGCTGACCAGTCCCGTTTTCACCCACAGCCTTCTTGATTTGCTCCAACTCTTCTCGATCATAAGCATCTGGCCGTAAAGGATCACCAATATTTCTGTTTAATAAATCATTATTATCATTTGCAATCGCTGGTAAATTAATAACCTCCCATTTTTCACCAGTCCCATTATTCATTTCATTTAATAATCTTCCTGATAAATCGTCAACATGCCAACGGGTCTAAACGATAATAATAGCTCAAGCAGACATGATATAGATTCTTAAAACCGACTTATACTAATCCCAGACATTTTCACGCATAACCTCGCTTTCCGCGTCTTGTCTATCCTTAACAGGATCATCAATGATTGCCAAATGATCCCCATAACCCGTCATGCTTCCACCCACACCAGCAGTCAGAAAAACACCACCTCTATTCATTTCCCATAAATCCTTTGCCTTACTATCTATTGCAAGTACCACATCAGGGAACAAGCATCAAAATTTATTCGAAGCCACCAAATTTCTGACATCCCGTCCAAATTTATCTGCAAGTTTGACTGAATAGCTGGCTGTAATGATCTGTTTTAATGGATTACGTCCCAAAAACCAGGCTGGAAAGCGTTTAGATGCCAATTCACTCTTGCCATGCTTTTGGAGGCATAAAAACCATTAAACGGCTGATTTCTCCACGCTCTACCGCCTCAAGCTTTTCACACAATAAATAATAATGCTTGCCAATACAATAATCCCATTTCGTGTAAATCGTGAAATCTATCAAATGTTGACGGACAGAATAACGTTTTTTTGATTCTTTAATAGCCAGATTTCTTGTCTTTTTTAATAAAAACATACAATATTTTTCTAAATATCTACTAAAATATTACTATATAAGAATTTGTCTTATAAAAAAAAATGTTTTAAAAGTACATTTTATAAATTATTTAAATACTACTCATGATTTTAATCATAAATAAGTCTAACTTTTATTAATTCTTTTTGTAAGAATGAAATCAGTATCAATACAAAATTAAATATTATTTTAAATGAATAAAAAATATATATAATAATCAATATAATTATTTAAAAATATAGATTTTTTGACTATTTTTTTGAAAAATAATAGTTAATAACCCTAATATTTTCCTACTAGGATTAATCTGTTATTTTAATGTAATTTTACCAATAAAAGCTTTTAATTCCTCTTCTGACATATCCTCTACTAATTTAATTTGTTTCATTTCCACTTTAACTTCATTTAATTTAGGATGGCAATATGGTGCCGCTTTATACGCAATTTCTAAGGCCATATCATAATTTTTTTCTTTTAAAGCCTTATTAATGATCATTATCATAATTTCTAATGGAAGCTTTTGTTTTTTTAATAATTTAATTTCATGAAATTGAGGTTTAATCATAAATTATTTACCTCTAATTATTATGTTTAAAATATTTTAAACATAATTTTTTCTATTATAAAATATATTTATTTAAATAACACAAAAATATTAAATAACACAAAAATATAAACATTATATAATACTAACTCAAAATTTTGGTTGAATAACATTTCATACTTAAAAAAACTTTATAATTCTAGAAATTTATTAGATCGCAAAATTTCTTCGATAAATACTCGGTGATAACCCTACAATTTTTGTAAAAATCTTACGAAACGCATTTATATCTTTATAACCACATTCAACACCAATTTCATGTATCATTTTATTAGAAAATTGAAGTAAATATTGAGCACAACAAATACGATATTGCTGAATATACTCTGTAATTGTCATTCCCGTTGCTTTAATAAAACGCCTCTGCATCGTACGTGTTTCTAAACCAGTAATTTTAGATAATTGTCTTAAATTTATAGTAATATTTTTATGATCTGCAATCCAATTCTGGCCTTTTATAATAGCTACATCGCCATGGGAAAAATTAGGAATAAAAAGATTAAAATGACTTTGAGAACCGTTTGCTGGCTGAATTAAGAAAAAACGTGCAACCTCAGCCATAATATTAGAACCAAAAAATTTTTTAACCAACAGAAGACCCAAATCAATCCACGATAATGGCCCTGCAGTTGTTATAATATTTTTTTCTTCAATTATGAGTGAATTAATATCTATAAAAATTTCCGGAAATTGTTTTTGAAATTCATGTTTCAATTGCCAATGTGTTGTGATCGTATATCCATGTAATAATTGAGTTTGTGCAAGCAAAAAAACACCATTACCAATTGAAGCTAAAATACAGGCTTGTTTGAAGAAGTTTTTTAAAAAATTTATATAATCATTACATTCTTTCTTATTAGGGATATCATGCTGACAAGGTGGAATAATAATAACAGAGAAATCTGCTTTATGTTGATTAACAATAAAAGAAGGTAAATCCAAATTAATTACAGGTTGATTAATCTTCACAATTTGAATAATGGGGAAAGAATTACTTAATTTATGACTTTTTTTTACTAATTTATTAACAATTGCAAAAAAATCAATTAATCCACATATTGCACCATGTTGAACACCTGGATACATCAATAGACCAATATTAATAGGATTTAAATTTTTCATATATCATTTTATCCATATTGTTTTTATCGAAAATTAAAACATAAAAAAATTTTATTAAATACCTTTAAATTATTAAAATCATTAATTTAAATCTAAAATAATTATTCAAAACTTAATTATGTTATTATTATTTTAAATATGTTAACCTACATTATTAAAATTAGAATATAAATACATTTATATTAAAAGTAATAATAGAAGTAATAAATATATTCAATACTAATTAATCAAAATTTAATCCCAATTAAATTTCAATCATTATTTCAATAACAAAACATTAAAATATTAATATTTTATTAATATTTTATGAAAAAATTTTTTCTTTATTTTAAAATAAATTTTTTTTAATTTATAGCAAAGATCAATTACAACAAATTCGTAAAGAAATGCATTTTATCAAATTTTTTATTATTCCAATTTTACTTATTAGCTTTCCATTCAAATTATATGCTCAATCAAAAGATTTGCAAACTACTGAATTAAATAAACTAAAAACGAAAGCACAACATATTTTAATACGACCTGGGCAATTTGCTAACAGTCTTGATCTTCTTCCACCTCCTCCTACTAAAAATAGTTTTTTATTTAAAAATGATAAAAATATTTACAGGAAAACACGTTTATTAAAAAATACACCTCGTTGGGAACAAGCAATTAAAGAAGCTGCCATTTTCAACAATACTATTGGAAATAACTTTTCTAAAGCAATAGGAATAGAAATTTCAAAAAAAAATACACCTATTACTCATGATTTTATGGAAGAATTACTAATCATCAGTGGTTATTTTGGAACGGATAAAGCAAAGAAAAATTATCAACGAATCCGACCTTTCATGTATTTTCATAACCATAGTTGCACACCTGAAAATGAAAATCTTTTACGTAAAGATGGTTCTTACCCTTCTGGTCATGCTGCTTTCGGATGGTCTGCTGCTTTAATTCTTACTGAAATTCTCCCTGAAAAACAAAATGAAATTTTAAAGACAGGTTACGAATTTGGACAAAGCCGCGTTATTTGTGGAGCCCATTGGCAAAGTGATGTTGAAGCAGGCCGATTAATAGGTGCGGAAGTCGTTGCCAGATTACATGCAGATAAACAATTTAATATAAAAATAAATCAGGTCAAACAAGAGATCCTAAACAAACTTAACCACAATAATCCATTATAAGGTTATATTAATATATTTCTTACAAATAAACAATTATTATTAGATAAAAGTAATTTTATAATTTTAATAGTACGAATTAATTATAATAATGACATAAAAAAAAAAATTGCTATAATTATAAACATCTTTTCTTAGAAAAAGATAAGTAATGAATTATAATCAATTATAGACTTAATTTAGGAAGTTTATTAAATGCGTGAAATTACATCTAATGAAATTAAAAATGTTTCTGGAGCAGGGATTTTTGATATAATCGGTGGAATAATCGGTCATAATCCAAATAATCCAGCTGTACCTGCAACCCCAAGTGCATCTTCCATTGGTTCAAATTTGGGATCAACAATTGGTTCCCTCATTGATAATGCTTATACAAATCTTACTGGTAATAAGACAAACGCAGAACAAACTGCATTCGGTCAACTAGGAAGTGGTATAGGTTCAATTATTGATGCCGCTCATTCAACCACAGCTAGTGATATCAGCACAAATATTAACCAAGCAGTTGCTAATATTGGCAATGGTGCAATGGGTATCCTTAATGGTTTTTGCAAAGGTTTACGTAACATATTATGATTAAAAAAACTATTTATTTCGTTTCGAAATAAATAGTTTATAAATTAATAATTTTCATTTTATAATATAAACGAAATTAATATTTCATCAAAATTATATTCATCTGTAACAAAACAAATTAAAGTGATAACATTTTATATATATAAATTTTTTGTGTATTAATAATTATAATTTTGGTGTATTAATAATTGTCATGATGTTTTTACGCCATGATAATCTAAATTTTTCAAAAAATATTTATTATATTAAGGAGTCTAAAAATGCGTGAAATAACTACACAAGAAATTAGCTGCGTAGCAGGTGGATCATGGTTTGGTAATGCTATAGGCAGCATTTCGAATATTGTTTCTGGAATTAAACATCATGATAGTGCAACTTCTATTGGAACAAGTATCGGATCATTAATCGGTAGTACAGTTGATGAAATTACACACAATAAAGCACAAGCAGGAACAACTGGCGGTGGATTAATTGGTGGTGGTATTGGTTCATTAATTGATGCACATAATGCTTCATCAGAATTTGCTAAAAAAATTGATCTTCTTCAAGCTGTTACAAAGCTTACCTCTGGCTTTTCTACTATTTCAAAGGGATATGGTATCGCTGCTTAATTATTATTAAATAATAAAATCAATAAGCAACTGTTTAATCGTAATATTATTATTAATTGAATAGTTGCTTACATATTTTTTAAATTATTAATTTTAAAAAAGCTATTAATTATTTAAAATTAAATTATTTAGATCATACATTGTGAAATTTATTTTGATAATTTTAATATATTTATATAACACAATTATCTAAAGTTTATAAATAATTAAGATATAAATTTTATGAATTCTCTTTTTAGACCAGAAGTTTTAGAAGCAAAACGAGATACATGGTTGGGTCGCGTTCAAGATGTCCAACCTATTCCTATCAAAGTTATAGCTATTATTTCGTTCATTTGTGTTGTTCTTATTATATTATACTTTACGTTTGGTGGATATACTCGACGCATTCACGCATCAGGAAGTTTAATGCCTATAACGGGATTAATTACCATTGGATCACGTGTAAATGGTATTGTTACTGAAAAATTCGTTTCCGAAGGTCAATTTGTTCATAAAGGTGACAAATTATTCGCAATAAGCGTTGAAAACACATCCATACAAGGTCCTACACAACAACTTACTAATGATTTATTAAAAAAACAAAAAATTATTCTTGAACAACAAATTAATTTAAAACAACAAGCCGCCCCGATCGAAAAAGAAAATATCAAAGATACTCTTGCAAATCTTTATAAACAACACGAAAAAGTTTCGAATCAAATCGATAAAGATAATCAAATTATTCCCTTAGTTCAAAAATCATTATTAATGATTGAACAAGCAAAAAAAATGTCCTTAGCGACAAATTTAGAATATCAAAATCAACTTTATACCTATGCACAAATTCTTGGAACCCATGCTCAATTTTTACAAAACCAGACCTCAATTGAAGGCCAAATACTTGAAAATGCTTCAAAATATCGATTATTTGATACTAATCACCAACATGATTTAAATGAAATAAGAAAAAATATTAATGATATTGAACAAAAAATAATTCAAGGAGAGCGTAATCAAACAGTTATAGTGATAGCTCCTTCAGCTGGAACCTTAACAGCACTTCGTGGTTATATCGGTCAACAAGTTACCCAAGATTCTGCTCTGATTAGTATTGTTCCAGAAGGACAAACTCTGGAAGCAGAATTATATGTTCCAAGCTCTGCTATTGGGCTCTTAAAGAAAAATACGAATGTTATTTTACGCTATTCTGCATTTCCTTACCAAAAATTTGGTTTATATAATGGAGTTGTAACAGAAATAACTTATACACCCGTTACCTCAGAAATAATGGGAAAAGATAGCAGCCCTAATTTCAAAAATGAAATAGCTGGCCAAAATAGCAATGCTGATCATAATTATTACAGAATTCGTGTTAGACCTGATAAAAATTTTATTTCTGCTTATCCTCACAAAAAATATTATTTACAACCTGGTATGCAGGTTGAAGCTGACATTGCAGTTGATTATCGACGACTTTATCAATGGATGTTCCAACCTATCATAGAAGTTAATGACACTATTAAAACAAGATTGACCAAGCCTAAATCATGATTGACGTATTTAAAAATCTTCATTTTAGCTTTCGCCATACTGTTCCTGTAATTTTACAAGTTGAAGCTGCTGAATGCGGACTAGCATGTCTTGCCATGATTATGGGTTATTATAAAAATTATATAGATCTTGGAACATTCAGACGTCGAGAATCCATTTCTATTAAAGGGATAACCCTTCAAAACGTTATTGATGTTGCTCAACGTAATAATTTAACAACCCGTCCCTTACGTTTGGAATTAGAAGAACTCAATAAATTACGTTTACCTTGTATTCTACATTGGAGCTTAAATCATTTTGTAGTTTTGACAGATGTAAAATCCTATGGAATTATTATCAATGATCCTAGTCGTGGACAACGAAAAGTTCTTTGGGAAGAGGTAAGCAAAGAATTCACCGGTGTTGCCCTAGAGGTTGCACCAAATGAAAATTTCACTCGTAAAGATGAACGAAGTAATCTTCGCCTACGTGATCTTTTTAGAAAAACAGATGGATTAAAAACAACATTATTTTATCTTTTATTAACTTCTTTAGGTCTTGAAACAATTTCTATTGTCATGCCTATGGCATCTCAAGTCATTATTGATGAAGTTATCGTAACATTGGATAAAGGACTTTTAATTACAATTACTATTGGTATTGCTATTCTTATTTTACTTCAAATGTTCATTGCAACAGCTCGTACATGGATGGTTATGTTATTTAGTACACGCCTTTCCGTACAATGGAATGCAAGTTTATTCGAACATTTATCTAAATTACCCCTCGATTATTTTTTAAAAAGGCATGTTGGAGATATTTTATCTCGTTTTGGCTCTTTAGGAATTATTCAGCAAACAATAACAACCGATATGGTTCAGGCCGTAATGGACGGATTAATGGCCATTGGTATGTTTGTCATGCTTATCATATATGGTAAATGGCTTGCCCTTGTTACTTTAATTGCCGTTGTCCTAGATGGAATCAGTCGATTGATAGCTTATCGTCCCTATAAACAAGCTTCTGAAGAAAGTATCGTTTTTAGTGCTAAAAAAGATTCTCATTTTATTGAGACTATAAGAGGAATAGCTAGTATCAAGTTGCTTGGTTTACGGGAACGTCGACGTTCCCGTTGGCTTAATTTGTTAGTTGATACAATTAATGTTGGTTTAAAAACTCAACGTTACGATTTGATTTTTGGTCGGATTAATGATTCAATTTTTGCTATTGATCGATTAATTATGCTAGTAGTTGGTGCCTATTACGTTATGGATAATAAAATGACAGTTGGAATGCTCGTTGCTTTTTTATCTTATAAAGATCAATTTACTGGACGTATAGGCAGTTTAATTGGGGCTGCTTTTAAATTAAAAATGTTATCTATTCAAAGTGATCGTATTTCTGATATTGTCCTAACACCGACGGAAAATGAAGAAAATGTTACGCTTACAATAACAAATAATAATCTTATTACAGACCAACTCCATATTAATGATCATGATCATTTAATTTGTAAAAATTTAAGCTTTCGATACTCTCCTACTGAACCATGGGTTTTCCATAACATCAATCTCCGTATTCCTAGAGGAAAAAGTGTAGCGATTGTAGGTAAATCAGGATGTGGAAAATCAACTTTATTAAAATCAATGATGGGGTTAACGCATCCAGAGGAAGGCGATATCTTTTTCAATGGAAGAAATATTTTAAAAGAATCGCTTGATAATTATCGTCAGGAAATAGCTGGCGTTTTGCAAGATGATGGACTTTTTTCAGGATCAATTGCAGATAATATTTCTGGATTTGATGACAAACCTGACCAAGAAAGAATCATCCAATGTGCAGAAAAGGCAGCAATTTTAAACGATATTTTAGCAATGCCGATGAAATTTGAAACTTTTGTTGGAGATATGGGAAGTTCCCTTTCAGGTGGACAAAAACAAAGAGTTATTCTTGCTAGAGCCCTTTATCGTCAACCTGATATTCTTTTTTTAGATGAAGCAACAAGCAGTTTGGATGAATTGACAGAATCACATATAGCTATGGTTCTTAATGAAATGAAAATTACACGAATTATTATAGCCCATCGCCCTGCTACAGTAGCACATTGTGATTATGTCATCGCCATGGATGTTCAAAATGCCCAAGCAGGACAACTTAAAATTATATCTCGAGAAGAAATCATCCGTAAACACCAACAACAAAATCAAGGAACTGTTTCATCTCCACAGAATTATCCTATTTAAATTATTAATGATAACTTTAAAACTATCTTTTAAAATTTAACTCTTTTGAAATGATTGAGTTCTTCTGTTAGATCATTCACAACTAACATAAAATTTTGTAAAATAATTAATAAAAAATCTGTTTTTTAATTTAAAACAGATTTTTTTTATTATATGAATTTAAAATTTTATTGAGCAGAACCAACTTTCATATGTTTCATACATTCACTATAATATCCACCACCTTTTTGAATCCATTTTAAATTACCATTTTTATTATTCGTTTTATTTGTCTTATATTGCTCTAAACAAGTGTGCATCCGTGCTGTTCCCTCTTTTTCCTTTGCAAATTTTGAATCAATTGCATCTGGAAATACTGCATCCCCAGCAACTACACTAGACATAGCCGCTTCTTTAGAAGCAGTATTGTGAGTAATTTTATCTTTTTTTATTTCTTTAGTATAAGATTTTTTAACTTCATTTTTAGCTGCATTATCACTCTTACAATTTTCTGTCTTATATTCTTTAAAACTTTGATCTTTTATCTTTCCAGCTTTTTTAGCAGTTGTAAATTGTTCATGACAATCCTTTGAAGAAATCGCATCAGCTGTATTCACAAAGAATAAAGAAGCACCGGCAACAGTGGAAACAAATAATCCAGCACCAATAACTGGGAAACGTGCAATTATAGATTTTGACATTTATGACATCCTAAAAATTATAAAATTCAAAATACTTGAATTTCGTTTATTAAAACGCTTTTTATTAAAAAAAGTAAACAAAAAAAATGTTATTCGATCAAACTATTAATTTATTTGTTCATTATGCAAAACCATATCCAATCCTTGACGTTCTGCATCATTATTCACACGCAACCCTATGAATGCATCTATAATTTTTAATAATAGATAAGAAACCAAACTACTCCACAATAAAGTTACAACGACAGCCTCAGTTTGTGCAATCACAAGATGAAAAGAAGCATTTATCCCTAGTGGATCGGATTCAGTTGCGGATAAAGGCCCAAAAGCAAAAAAACCCGTTAAAATTGCCCCAATAATTCCCCCTATACCATGTATTCCAAAAGCATCTAAAGAATCATCATAGCCTAATTTTCGTTTGAGATATGAACAACTCCAAAAACAGATAATCCCTCCAAAAAATCCCATCAATAAGGCTGGACCTGGCATTACAAAACCTGCTGCAGGGGTAATAACCACTAAACCAGCAACTGCACCAGATACTATTCCAAGAACCGTAGGTTTTTTACGACAAATCCACTCAACCGACATCCATCCTATTCCACCAGCAGCCGCAGCAATTTGTGTAACAAGAACAGCCATTGCTGCACGTCCATTTGCCCCTAATGCCGATCCACCATTAAAGCCAAACCAACCAACCCATAATAATGATGCTCCCATAACTGCGTAACCCACATTATGAGGAGCCAAATCACTTCGACCATATCCTAAACGTTTCCCAATAACTAAAGCACAAATCAGACCTGCTATTCCGGCATTAATATGAACAACGGTCCCTCCAGCAAAATCAATTGCACCTAGATTTGCCAACCATCCTGTCGGATTCCAAATCCAGTGAGCTACTGGAACATAAGAAAATAAAGACCAAAAAACGCAAAAAAGACAAAGTGCAGAAAATTTAATTCTTTCAGCCACAGACCCAACAAGAATTGCTACAGAAATTATAATAAACGTCATCTGGAACAATACATAAATACTTTGGGGAATAGTCATTAAGACAGGGTTACTGCTATTTGCTCCCAATACGAATCCTTTATCAACACCCATATGATAATTTCCCAAGATTCCATGCAACATAAACTGGGATAGATTACCAATAAAAGAATTCCAAGTCGTAAATACCAAACTATATCCCATAGCAACCCATACTATAGTGATTATACAACAAATCGAAAAAGATTGCATCATTGTTGCAAGTACATTTTTTTTACGTACCATTCCTGCATAAAATAAAGCCAATCCGGGAATTGTCATCAATAATACTAATGCACTACTTATTAGCATCCATGCCGTATCTCCTGTATCCAACATAGGTTGAACAGTTGAAGAAGCAAAACTAGGAATTGGAATAAGGGTCAATAATGTCACTAAACATAAAAAACTCTTTTTTAAATAAAAAGGATTAGTATTTTTATACTTCATTGAATGCTGTTCCTACTTTATCTAAATCAAACAATTATTTTATGTTGCTTGATATATTTCATCTTTGAGTATGAATAAGAAATAATCTTAACTACTTTTTATTTTTTCACTATTAAACATTACTCAATAAAGCACAATCCTCTAATTAATAATTTTTTAATGTTAAAATGTTTATAACAATGCTAAAAGTATTTTATAAAAATTATTGTTTTCTAATAAATATTATTATCATATAAATATTTATTACTCTAAAAAATATTTTACCTTGATCATTATGAGAAAAAAAACATTACCTCAATCCCATAACCCTATTGCACCTAAAAATAATGCAATGAATGACCCGAACAATCTTTTGGCAAGTGGCCCTGATAGTCATGAGATTAATATGCAAGCCTTGTGGAAACAAATGGTTGAAGAAAGTAATGGATGTTGCGATCCGTTACTTTCAAGTTTTTTCGATACTTGCATTCATAGCCACCATGATTTTAAAACAGCCCTAATTAGCATTATTGGCCGCAAATTAGAAGATGCATCTATACCCTATCAGGCCCTTACCGACCTCATCGAACATGTTTATGAGATCAAACCTTTTTTGATTTCGATTGCAGCGGCTGATTTAATTGCCGTTATGATGCGTGATGCAGCATGTTCAGACTTAATTACACCTTTTCTATTTTTTAAAGGATTCCATTCCATCCAAGCACACCGTATATCCCATTGGTTATGGCATAATAAACGTAAATATTTAGCTTTACATTTACAAAGCCGCATATCAGAAGTTTTTGCAGTTGATATTCATCCTGCCGCCCGATTAGGACAACGAATCATGATTGATCACGCAACCTCTGTTATTATCGGAGAAACAGCTGTTGTTGAAGATGATGTTTCAATTTTACAGGAAGTTACACTTGGTGGAACAGGAAAAGATGAAAAAGATCGACATCCTAAAATACGTCGAGGTGTCTTAATCGGTGCTGGAGCAAAAGTTTTGGGAAATGTTGAAATTGGTGAAGGTGCCAAAATCGGGGCTGGTTCAATTGTTTTAGAAGCCGTTAAACCCTATACAACGGTTGTTGGAAACCCTGCCCGACAAATTGGTGTTCGTCATAATGATTTACCAGGTGTTTCTATGGATTTAAGTTTACCTCCTATTGATTATATCATTTAATTTAATTTTGCATAGAAGGTTCCAATTCATCCAAACGTTGCATAACAAAAAGAATATCAATTGATTTTTGCCAAGCACTAAGATGATCTGGACCTACGTGATGTACACCAGTATCAAATCGATCCGCCCAATAATGTAAACCACCTTGCAAGGATAAAGCTAAAAAACATGGATTATCATGATGACTAGGAATTAATTCATAAACCAAAGCCCCTTCTTGACAAAAAGCAATGTTTGATAAACCTGCCCCTAATAAACCAACAACAATTCTGGCATTATGAAACAATATAACTTGCTCATCAAGACTATATAACTCTGGATTTAGAATAAAATAACCTCGTTTCTTTAACGCAGCGATTAACTCGTTTTCATTCGATAGACGACGATTATTCTTACCTAATCTACTAATATAAATTTTGTCATGAAGTTCAACAGAATAATTACTTTTAAATACATTCTGTTTCATCAAAGCGTAAGCCTGTTTTGATTTTGCAGAACATGAAAAATCGAGCTTTCCCGAAGCATAATCAAAACTGTAAAGTTCAGCAAAACGATATTGCTTTTCTTTTTCAATAGGATAGCATAATGATAAATCAATCCCCAATAATTCCAAACTACGTTTACGCCACTCCATTAACGGATAAGGCAATAAATATTTAGCCTTTATTCCTGACTGCATCGCCGAAAAATATGCGGGAATGGCATGAATTATCCAGTGATAATAATTATTTTCCCAATGGTCTGAACAACAAAAAACCACCCCCTGATTACGCGCATCAATTAATTTATCAGGTTGAACACGCATTGAGGCAAGCAAATCACCTATTATATAAGGATTACTATTAACAATTACACGCCCTTGTTTAAAAAATACCATGAAATAGGAATCAATTATAATATCCTTGAAATGATAACGATACACTTTTTCAGCAGGATGTCGCCATTTCAAAAAAGGATAAGTATGATAATTTGAAAATTCACCAATATCTTTCCAACGCAATTTTCCATCACATCCAGTTGTTTTTTCCAATTTAAATGTATCAATTGAATAATGATTCAACCGATTTTCTTGGTGAAAAACTAAATCTTTTATTTTTTCACGCATTGATAAAGACAATCCAAACACTTTAAATGCTTACCTTAAAAATTTAATTATTAAAAAATTATTGAATATTCTTTTTAAATTGATCAATTTGAGCGAAGATGCGTAACTTCATATAAAGCTACAGCACCTGCAACGGATACATTTAGACTATCAATATTACCAGCCATAAACAAAGATACAATCTCATCACAATTCTGACGAACAAGGGAACGTAAACCTTTTCCCTCTGCCCCCAATACTAAAGCTACCTTTCTTTGTTTATAATTTTGACCATTTAGCAGCTCGCCCTGTGGATCCATTCCAAGTACCCAAAAACCTTCTTCTTTTAATTGATTGATGATATGTGAAAGATTAACCACTTTCATAACTAATATAGAATCCAAGGCTCCCGATGCTGCCTTAGCCAAAACTCCACTTTCCTCTGGTGAGTGCCGATTCTGCATAATAACGCCTGCTGCTCCAAATGCCATCGCTGAACGTAAAATAGCACCTACATTACGTGGATCTGTAACTTGATCAAGGATAAGCACTGGTCCTTGCTGTTTTAATATTTCTGTTAAATCAGGTTCAGGGAGTGGCATAACCAGTAACGCAATCCCTTGATGCACAGCATCTCGTCCACAAATCTTATCCAGCATCATACGATCAACAGTTTCATGAGTCATTTTTAAAAGCTGTTCCGATTTAGCCACTAACACATCAAACGCTTCCTGCGTTGCAAGCAAACGAATTTTTTTTCGTAATGGATTTTTCAAAGCAGTTTGCACAGCATGCAAACCATATAACCAATACCCACCCCCTTTTTGATATGAATTCGAAACATGTTTTTTGATCATATATATTTCAATCTTTTCGATATATTAAAAATTAAATAATTATAAAAAAAATCCAAAAAATCTACAAAGAAAAGTTAAAAACTCTGTTGACATTTATTAAAAGAACCTGTTATTTACTTTCCATCTTCTGATGGAGGGGTGCCCGAGTGGTTAAAGGGGGCGGACTGTAAATCCGCTGATGTACGTCTACGTTGGTTCGAATCCAACCCCCTCCACCATCCATGTTATTTAACGTATTGATTTTATTATATATTTCTTCAAAAATTAAGTCAGATCCATCATAAAACCTATCTTATGTTTTGAACAGATTCTTATTGAGTTATGAACGCTGTCATTTTATGGTAAACGTTTTGTATTTATGAGGTTAGAGTTCTAGTTTTGGCAGATTTCTAACGATTTCATTGGTTTTTAAACTGACGATAATGATACGCAGAAAGAGTGCGAAAGAATATTTGGGGTTATTCATTATATCAACAGCCCAATCATTCGCATCATTGGTAATACCTGTTTTTTGTCTGTGGTAACGCTTTGGCGTTCCATGATCCATTCAAGAGCTGCTTTGCCGTTGACAATATAGTCATAGGCTTCCCCTAGAATATTTTTAATCGTGTAATAGTTATTATAAATCACCGTGTTTTTGATATCATTTTTGATGAATTTCTAAGTAATATTTTTGACGACTCTAAATAATAAATTACTTGATCAACTTATTTTTTTTGAGATCATTCGTAACAAAATTTTCAATTTGTTCTATTTTATTTAATTTTTGATAACGTTGTACTTCGTTATTAAATGTGTTGATAAATAGTTGAATATTATTAGTTAATTGCTGTAAAGGCGCATTATAAACTCAGGTATCACGATTAGTAGCAACATCTAAAGAATAATTTTCAAAGATGCTGATGACTTATTTATCTTTTTTATCGCCTATAGAGATATAAAAGTCAAAATTAGAATCACGTTGATTGATCCAATCATTAAAAACATATGGAATAATCATTTTCCAGCCATTATGTCGGGTAATCCCATCGATATTGCCGAATTTCCGTATTGTTTCCAGTTTTTGTTGACTGGTTAAATAATCACCAAGTATTATGGAAATAAATCTTTCCCTTTTGGTTTTTCTGTGAATTTTTAACCAAAATAGAAATCGCAATCGGCGCACGACTTCCTGCATCAAAAATCTTACCGCCTTTTTTGCGAGAGTGCTCACCAGCGGTTCGTTAATTGCCGCACAAATGAAAAATATAAAGATTACTAAATTCTTCAGCTAGACATTTTCTGAATCCATCCATCGAATTTTCATCAACAAAACTAGCATTGGTTACAAAACCAATCACTCCGCAATCTTTGATCCGATCGGATGCCCAACGAATGGCACAAATGTAACTATCCATAAGATTCTTCATTAGGGTTGCTGTTAAATATTTAGCATAAGTTTCCCGAATACGTCCGTCCAGCAAAGGATAAGCCACATTAGCATTATTATCATTGGCGGATTTTTGCCCTGCGGAATATGGTGGATTGCCCATAATCACCCGAATATCAAAGTTTTGTTGACGGGAACGCCGTGTATTATTTTCCCGTAATACATCATGTTCAATGTCTTTTTGTGTATCCTTGGTCATTTCAAACGTATCAGTTAAACAAATTCCTGTAAAGGGCGTATAAGCTTTTCAACCTCTTGTTCTTCACATCCATGATGTTCATGAACATCAATTTGTTGGGTCATAATTTCATGATAGGTCGCCTCTATATTAATCACAGTAATATAAATAGGCTAGTAAAACGATCTCGTTCGCATGAATCTCTTTGGTATATTTATGTGGTAATTTACCATGTGGAATAATCCTACTATGCAACAAGCGTGTTATAAACGTGCCCGTACCTGGATCGAGAATATGCACATTGGGTTCGGCAAGGCTGTTGTTAAATTCGGATTTTAAGACATATTCTATACTATGAATAATAAAATCCACAACCTCAATCGGTGTATAAACAATACCCAACCGTTCCGTCATTCTTGGGAGCACATTGCGAAAGAATTTATCATAAAATTCAACAATAATCCGTTGTTTTCCCTTGGCATTATGAATACTACTGACGCGCATTTGAACCGATTCACAAAAGGAATTTAATGTATTACATTCTTTTTCCAAACGTTATTCTTCGAATTAATCCAAAACTTTTTGCATTGCTTTAGAAATCGGATTATGTTGCGTAAATTCATAATGTTCAAATAATGCATCAAAGACAGGTTTGGTAATTAAATGCTGTGCTAGCATTTCAATAAATTCTTCTTCTTCTAGGCTGTTATTCAAATCATCGCGTAATGCCTTGAAAAATTTATCAAAGATATCAATGACTTGAATATTTCTTTATTTTCTCGGATCGCTTTAATCCGATTAATATGCGTTCAGACAATCTTGGAAATATCATTTGCCCATTCTTCCCAATAGATACGTCGACCACATTTCTTGACAATCTTGGCATATAATGTCCGTTTGATCTCACCAATCTCAAATGTCATTGTTTCTTGAATAGGTGGTAGGACGGCATTACCAATGGCACTGCCTCTACGGGCTTGTCCTGTCATCTTTTGGGTTTTTGTTTGTTTTTGTCTTTTGTTGGCAATTTTATCCGCAACAGTAATCACTTCTATTTTGGATGAGGCTGTACCATTAAATTCTAACTTGTTAATCGTCGCATCAAAACGATCATCATGAGAACGCAATGCATTTAAAACCTGCCATACCACTCGATAAGCCTGATTATCATCAAGCGTTTTATCAGCCTCTATACCAGCAAAAATAACCACAGGTAAAATCACATAGCCCAATTGTTTATTTGAGGCTTTACGCATCACTCGCCTAACTGATTGCACCACATCCACTTATGATGAACGAAGCGTTAAAAATAATACCGCATCCAAAGCTGGTACATCTACCCCTTCGGATAAACATCGAACATTGGACAAAATACAGCATGTATTTTCTAGAATTTCCGCCTTTAACCAATCCAGTTTTTGTTCTTTTTCACTGGCATTCATGCCACCATCCACATGTTCTGCCTCACAAATCATGGTTAAGGCAGGATCAATGGGTAGTACATCACGATTTTCTTTTAATAGTTCCTTGGTTTCATAGGCTTGATATTGTTCAACCACACTGCCAAATATCTCTGCAATCAATTTAGAACTGACTTTATGGACTTTGCCTTTAATGGATTTAATAAAATTCGAAAATCATTCAATTAACCAGAAGCTAGTATTTCAAAAGTAACAATATTAAATATATATTGGTAGTTTGAAGCCTCCCTTATTATATCAACGTAAACTTTGTAAGAATTGATCAATTTGCAAATTGGTTAAAAGAGAATTTTTTTTATATTATATTCTTTGTTTGTATTAATATACATATAATATACATAACCCATCATATATCGTGAGATTATATGGATTAAATAAAAACATCAAAAAACAATAAAACTATTTAATTTATTGATTTTTATAGTATAAAACTATGTATAATAAGACTATATGAAACATAATATTAGTAACAACCCACTCCACCATCTCCTTATAGTTAACATAAAAATAACGATAATAGATTAAAATAACATTATCCGATTTCTTTTAAAAAATTTATATTGATTTTTTTTATCTTCTTAATAATGAATTCATTATAATAAAAGGTGGTATTAATCATGATTAACTCTATTGATCACATTGTACTGACAACTTACAAACTTGATGATTGTATTCATTTTTATACTCAAATTTTACAATTTTCTTTACAACGTTTTGGACAAGATCGAATTGCTTTTCAATTCAAGAATCAAAAAATCAACGTACATGAGTATGGTAAAGAAATCGAACCAAAAGCACATTTACCAGTACCTGGTTCACTCGATATCTGTTTTATTACTCAAGAAAAACCTGAAAAAATTCTTGAACATTTACAAAAACATAAAATTAAACCACTTAAAGGCCCAGTCAAACGCACAGGAGCATTAGGACCCATTGAGTCTATTTATTTACGCGACCCTGATTTAAATTTAATCGAAATTGCACGATATATTGAAAAATCTTAAAATCATCAAGAGTTATCCTAAGATAAAATTAGAATAACTCTTATTTAAACAACACTTTAACTTTGTGCTAATGCTTGTTCTAAATCAGTAATTATATCATCTACATTTTCAATACCAATTGAAAGACGGATTACGTCTGATCCTGCTCCAGCAGCAATTTTTTGCTCATCACTCAATTGGCGATGCGTTGTCGAAGCTGGATGAATAACCAAAGAACGTGTATCACCAATATTTGCCAGTAAAGAAAATAATTTTAATGAAGAGACAAATCGGACAGCAGCATCATATCCTCCTTTAATACCAAACGTGAATACTGATCCTGCCCCTTTCGGAGCATATTTCTTTTGTAAATTATGATATTTATTATCTAATAAACCAGCATAAGACACCCATGACACTTTTTCATGATTCACCAAATAATGAGCAACTGCATTTGCATTGTCACAATGACGCTGCATACGTAAAGGTAAAGTCTCAATTCCAGATAAAATCAAAAAAGCATTAAAAGGTGAAATTGTTGGTCCAAAATCACGCATACCAAGTACACGAGCTGCAATAGCAAAAGCTGATGAATCTGCCGCATCTGCAATAACTAAATCTCCATAATCAGATCGAGGTTCAGTAATTTTTTTATACTTATTATTTTTTTTCCAATCAAATTGACCACCGTCAACAATGATGCCACCCATCGAATTTCCATGTCCCCCTAAAAATTTAGTTAAGGAATGAACAACAATATCAGCACCATACTCAATGGGTCGGATCAAATAAGGTGTCGCCATGGTGTTATCTACAATTAAGGGAATATGATGGGTATGTGCGATTTTAGCAATTGCTTCAATATCAACAATAATACCACCTGGGTTCGCAAAACTTTCAATAAAGATCGCTTTTGTTCGACTATCAATCGCTTTTTCAAACAAAGGTAAATTATTAACATCTGCAAAACGAACATGCCAATCAAATGATTTAAAAGACTGGACAAACTGATTGATTGATCCACCATAAAGTTGACGTGCAGCAATAAAATTATCCCCCGCTTCCATTAAAGTATGGAAAGTCAAGAATTCAGCTGCATGTCCAGAAGCCGTTGCCAAGGCTGCACTACCACCTTCAAGAGCTGCAATACGTTCTTCCAATACAGCTTGTGTAGGATTCGTGATTCGACCATAAATATTTCCCGCATCTGTCAAAGCAAAACGATTAGCGGCTTGGTCGACATCTTTAAAAACATATGCTGTTGTCTGATAAATTGGTGTAATTCTTGCCCCAGTTGCAGGATCAGGTGATGCCCCAGCATGAACAGCCAGAGTTTCAAAATTAGCTTTTTTACTCATAATAATTACCTTATGCTTAATTCAAATAATTTTAAAAATTACAATTAAATAACCATATCTTTTTGTATAATTGTTTATTTTTTCCAAATTTACGCAATTACTATACTACAATTGACAGCATTCAACAATAATATCCAATTTTAGTTCGTTCTATATTGATTTTAAAATTTATATTTTGATTAAAAAATAATTCAATTTATCACTTTTATGTGATTATAGAATAATAATAACAGTAAAATAATAATTTTACACACCAAAAAAAGAATTTTAAATCAAAAATAAAAAATAAATAAACAATTGCAAATTTTAGTAATTTGTTAGGTAAAATCAATTTTCCCTTGAATCTTTATATAAAAATAATTCCAATTAAATAATCTCATCATTCATTCTACTATCTAACAATAATAAATATGAAGTAGCATATAAGTGATTAAACAAACATCGTTATTTCCTTCATAATTAGCTCTTTAAACCTACATTATGCCATTGGAAATATTTAATGAATCACATTATACAATATACTGATATCAGTATAGCACAGCTTATTGAGTTAGCTATTCAACGTAATGAAGGAATACTAGCGTCAAATGGTGCACTTAACGTAAAAACTGGTAAACGTACTGGACGTTCCCCAATTGATCGTTTTATTGTTAAAGAAGCTGAAACAGAACATGAGATTCATTGGGGAAAAATTAATCAACCTTTTCCAGAAAATCGTTTTGATCATTTATGGAAACGTGTAGAATTATATATAAAAGAACAAATAAATTTTGTTTCACATGTTCATGTTGGTTCTGATCAAAACTATTATTTACCTGTAAAAATGGTTACTGAAACGGCTTGGCATAATTTATTTGGACGTTGTTTATTCATTAATCCAGATATTTATAACCCCGAAAAATTTCCAGAATGGGAAATTATCAATGCCCCTGGATTTATTTGCAATCCTGAACGTGATGGAACAAATTCCGAAGGTGTTGTTATCATCAATTTTGCAAAAAAACGTGTTCTACTTGCTGGCATGCCCTATGCAGGGGAAATGAAAAAAGCGATGTTTTCTGTGCAAAACTATCTTTTACCTAAAAAAGATGTTTTACCTATGCATTGTGCAGCCAATGTTGGAGAAAAAAGCGATGTAACCTTATTTTTTGGTTTGTCTGGTACAGGAAAAACTACACTTTCTGCTGATGAACATCGTTATCTTATTGGTGATGATGAGCATGGATGGGGCACTGGAACTGTCTTTAATATTGAAGGCGGTTGTTATGCAAAATGTATCAATCTTAGTGAAAAAAATGAACCTGTTATTTGGCGAGCAATCCGTTTTGGTAGTGTCCTTGAAAATGTTGTATTGGATCCTCGTACAAGAATACCTGATTATAATGATGATCGTTACACACAAAATACAAGAGCTTGCTATCCACGCGATTATATAGCTAAACGAGCAGAATATAACAAAGGTGGAGAACCAAATGCTATTATCTTTTTGACTTGCGATTTAACAGGAGTATTACCACCTGTTGCAGTTTTAAATAATGAACAAGCCGCTTATCATTTTTTATCAGGTTACACAGCATTAGTGGGTTCAACAGAAATGGGATCCGGTTCAGGAATCAAATCAACGTTCTCAACCTGTTTTGGTGCACCTTTTTTCCCACGCCCTCCACAAGTTTATGCTGAACTTTTAATCAAAAGAATTCAAGCATTCAAATCGCACGTTTATCTTGTTAATACAGGATGGACTGGTGGCGGATATGGTGTTGGACATCGATTTAGCATTCCAACAACACGATCCATTATTAATGCCATTCAAAGCGGTAATATTAAAGACGAGAAAATGGAACATCTTGATATCATGAATCTTGATATTCCAATTTCTGTTTCTAATGTTGATCAGAAAATTTTAAACCCACGACTATGCTGGCAAGATACAAAATCTTATGATGAGGCTGCTCGAAAATTAGCTAAGCAATTTATCAATAATTTTGAGAAATTTGATGTTCCTGATGCTATTCGTAAAGCAGGTCCAAAATTATAGATTTATAAATTAATTAATTGATTTTAATTTTTTCATTTTTCTAATAATTAAAGGGAAATATTATAAAAATATTTCCCTTTAATTATATTACTATTTTTTACTAACCTTTTTTTGAATCAAAAAATCCTACTCAATCTCCAAGCTTTAATATTAGTAATTTTACCTTTCCATGTTCTACAAATAAAAATAATTCCTTCATATCTTTTTCAGGAATAAATTTTACTTGTCATTCTACATTCGCTATCATTAACAAAAATTTCTATGAGGAATGAATCTATAAAAATATATAAATCAACATTATCCATTCCTTGTAGTGATAGGCTGCAAAAGGATCTTAATACTGTAATATCACTAAACCGTTCAAAAACTAATCGTTTAAGTTAATCATCAATATATAAACATCCAGCATTATAAATAGTAATTCTATAACGCTTTCCATTACTTTTTCAAATTAAAAGATAATTTCAACTCTTGGAAATCATC
Organism: uncultured Commensalibacter sp.; assembly: GCA_946699565.1. Taxonomy (GTDB): domain Bacteria; phylum Pseudomonadota; class Alphaproteobacteria; order Acetobacterales; family Acetobacteraceae; genus Commensalibacter. The sequence continues at coordinate 34,891 of CAMPDW010000007.1, forward strand.
CTGTAAAAATAAAGTTTTATTTTTGAATACTATCACCTCAAAAAAAATTTATAATTCGTTCTGAATTTTTCTAATTCAACAATAAGTTTACAATTAAGCTTACTAGGAATTTTATAAGAAACCTCTCTTGGTAATATAAATGCATCCCCTAATCGTTCAGATTGATTAAGCATCAAAGCATCCCACATTTCCATCTACTTTACCATAATCCTACGTCCATCAAATGCCTCAAAAATTTGAGGAATGTAAAAATCATGGCCATGATTTAATTCTTAAAACTTATTTTCAATCGTGAAGGAAAAATCTTTTTTCTACTTTTTTATATAAAACCACTTTAATATAAATTACAAAAATCATATTTCCCCATTTAGTATATCCCTGCGGCAATGTAATAAAAATGTCATTTTAATTTATATTAAAAAAAATCTGAGTTTTCCTATATATAACCTTCAAAATCATTTTTTATCTGATTTAAAATACCAATAAATTTTCATTTATTAAATTACGAAATTAATATAATCTAATCTATCTAAGGTTATTCACTTTTTCAGCAACAACCATCCATCAATAATCACGCGCCCTCCAAACTTTAGGATCGTGAAAATACATAATTCCTTCTGGTGGAAACATTACGGAATCATATTCCATAAAATGGATACCATCTTCACTCGTTGCAATACATTGAATCTGGGCGAATAAGTATGTCATCTTTTATTGTTATAAGATGAACATTACCAGTATAAAATAAAGTCAAAATACCATTATTATTAATAGCAGAACCCGAATAACAGCCATCTTAGTTATAATCTTGATCTGGATACAAAGCAATTGGTAAATATTGCCAATGAACCATATCCTCACTGACAACATGTTCCCAATGCATAGATCCATATACTGATTCAAATGGATAATATTGAAAAAAAAATAATATTTTTTGTTATAATAAATCAAACCATTAGGATCATTAATCTATCCATATTCAACAGCGATATGAAATTTAGGATAAAAATAATTACTTCGCTTTTCATAGATTTTTTAATAAAACGATCTGCCTTATTTAATGAAAATATATATTTTTCCATTCAACTTATTATAATCATACTTATTTTTTAGTATAAATAAGAATATATTTATAATATTTGCTAACACCATTATTATATAATAAATATGATAATAATCACCGTTATTTACATAAATAAATATTTTATTATTATATTATAATTTATTTTACATCTAATGCTTCTTCCAATAAAATAAACGCAGATAAAACTTGACCCATTGTATAGTTTAAATTTAAATGTAATTTTAGAGAAATTTCTTTTGAGCTCATATTTCCTAAAATAATCATGTTTAAAATATCTCGATGATAACGACCTATCTTTTCCCAAACACGCAATAATTTATCATAGGCTTCACGCTGTATAGGTGTTGGTTCCCAATTTTTGCAACCAATACTCCCTTCTTTAAACCAATTACTTATACGAGCGTATATTATACTACTTTGCCCAAAAGCTTTTTCACATAAAATCGCATATTGTTCAGCACAATTACGTTGATCAGCATTAATACTACCACGATTCATCATTTCATCATATACACACTTTCTACGTAAACGTGTAACCTTTTTTTTATAATTTTCTGGATCAATTCCAGTTTCAAGAACTAACTTACCCGAATGATATTGCCTTTCCAAATGGTGTTGGGAAACAATCCTTGGAATAGTTCTTAAAGTTTGTTTTTTTCTTATCAATTTCTTCATAAGGCCCTCATTAAATTAATCAAGCCCTTCAAGTAATAAAGTCTGTATTATTATTGTTATTATTATTATTTAATAAAATTAAAACACCATTATGAGAAAAAAGAACAATTTCTGTACTATAACAATTATTTTTTTGTTCATCCTGCCATTTACGAACTCTTAATAGACCTTCAACATAAAGTTGATTACCAATTTTAAGTTCATTCATAGCTAATTGAATTAGATTATTACTAAAAATTACAATTTTAAAATAATCAGTTTTTACGGTTTTTTTTTGTGTACGTCTATTTTCCCAACTATCATTCACCATTAAAAACAATATAGCAAGATTGTCTCCAGATTGTGTTTGTTTAATTTCTGGGTCTTTAGTCAATGTACCAACTAAAATAACCTTATTTACAAAACCATTCATTTTTTCTCCTTTTTATTTAATCTAAATTTATATATTAAAATTATTCATAAATAAAAATATCATTAATTTATGACTTTATATTTTATAAAATTAATTGTTAAATGCTACTATTGTTTCTTTATTACAATATAATATTTCATAACCTTAAAAATATCTTAAATAATCAATAATATATAATTGTAAAAAGCTTATTAACTATTAAAAATAAACTTCTCTTTTTAAAAATGACCAAGTATAATCATAAATATATTATAATAAAGGAAAATTATCCTATCTAAATACTAATATTTACTCTCTTTAATAATATTTTACTCTTACTTCGTTAAGATCAAAAAATTCAAAGTAAGAAAAAGCACAAAGGTTATCATGTTATATAAAATTTTTATTAATACACTTTTTTATAAGGATGATACATATATGTATTTCTTTTCTATGTTTTCTATCTATATACTAAATCTTAATCAATTTCATTATAATCAAGATAAATATTATTCATTTACTTGTTTCTCGCAAAATATTCAAAAAAAATTAATATTTATTTACAACTTCTTTACCTTTTCCTTCATTAACATTCTTATTTAAAAAAACCAAGCAAAAAATAAAGCAGTGCTATATAAATAATTTTTTTAATATTTAATTACTAAGCCATATCAAAATAAATATTATGATAAAAAGAAATTTACCAAATCCCGAATCAATTGCCATTGGAAAACGAATTGCAAGCGCAAGACAAAGAAATAATTTAACGCAAGAAGAACTTGCTCGTCATTTACAAGTAACCCCGGCTTTGATTGGACAATATGAAAAAGGAAAATCGGGATTGACAGCTAAGAGAATCTACCAATTAATTAAAATTTTGGAGGTAGATATGACTTATCTTTTAACAGGAAACGAACCGAATGAGGAAATAAAAGCGCATACAGAAATTGAAAAAAATGTCTTGAAATTAATTAGAAATGTACCTGTTAATAAACAAAAATTATTTCTAGAACATATAAAACAACTTGCAGAAACCTTTAATAAACTTACTGAAAAATAATAATTTATTAATAAATATTAAATCCTGTTTATATAGCAATGCTATTTTTATATTAAAAATAATTAAAACTATTATTCAATAAATTTTGAAATAATCTTTAAATATAATTTTTTCACATTCAAAAAATAAACATATAAATTTTATTTATATATAGTTTTAAAAATAATTATGTATACCTTTTTAATAGTTTAAAAATCTTTTTTTTATCCAAATATTATATAATTTTTATTAACCAATAGTTTCATTGCATTTGCGGGATTTTTACCAAAAATTGTTGACGGTCTTTTTTTTCACTATAGAATAACAACTATAACACGAAAATTTATTGTTATATCTTTATAAAATTAAAATTTAATATTTTCATTTATTATAAATAAAAGGATAAAAAATGAATATTTCTTTCCAGATTATTAAAAATTCTGCTAGTAGTCATTTCGCTTTAACTGTTCGTCAACTTGCTATATTATCATTAGTTTATAATGAATCTATAGAAGCTAGTATTGATTATTATTCAAAAACCTTAAATTTATCAAAACCTGCTGTTACAAAAGCAATCAATCGTCTTGAAGAATTAAAACTTGTGCGACGAAAACCAGATATTCATGATGGTCGTAAGGTAATTGTTTCATCAACGCTTATAGGTCATAATTATATCCAACAAATTCAAACAGTTCCTAATACAATATATCACGCTTGCTAATCTTATAATTTATATACGCATCTTCCTTACCTTCTCATTATACCTACTTTAAACAACAAAATTTATATTTAATATTTTTACCAACGTTAAAATAATGAATGATAATCATAAATATTACGTTTATTTTATATTTTCACGTAAAAAAAATATAATTTATTTTATTAATAAAACATCATTCAGTACAATACTAATCTGACAAAATTCCAAGATTTTTATAACCTTTTATTTTCAATTGATATGCAGATTTTATTGCTCTCATTCCTGTTTTACATATCAACACAATTCTCCTATCACTGGGGAAATTAACATCCAATATTTTTTCAGATTTTATCCTTATAACATCTGATCTAATCTTATTAGGTTTTTCGATAAAATCACGCAACTCAACAAGATAATCATCCTTTTTTAAACTTTTAACGTCCAATAAATCAATTCTATCTTTAAAATCTGGCTCTTCCGCTTTATCAAAACTAAATTGACTTGTTTTCCAATTAAAACAATCAATATAAAATAATTGTCCTAATGTTGGTTTCGATAGATTTAAAATAATATTTAATGTCATTTGAGCCTGTAGTGAACCTAATATTGCTACAACTGGTCCCATAACTCCAACCGTATTACAATTCATATTCGAAAAAACAGGTTTTGGAAAAACAGCACGATAACTGGGTTTCCCACCGCAAAAAGCACCTACATAACCATGATATTCTAATACAGAAGCACTGATAAAAGGAATTTTTGCTTCATAGCAATAATCTGATAATAAATAAGTTACTATAAAATTATCAGCTGCATCAATGACAAGATCAATATCCCTCACTGCATTAGAAAGATATGAATATGATAGTTTTTGGACATGTGCCTCGATTTTACACTCTGGATTTTGTTCTTTTAAAATTTTTTGCATCACCAAAGCTTTTGCCTGACCAAGGTCAGCCATAGAATACATATATTGGCGATGAAGATTGCTTTCCTCCACATAATCCGGATCATAAATACGTAAAAAACCTACACCTGCTGCAATCAGCAAAGGTAAAACTGAACATCCTAATCCACCGCAACCAATAACTAAAACACGTGCTTGACTTAATTTCTTCTGCCCTTCTATACCAAATTCAGGTAAAAACATCTGTTTTTGATAACGATCTTTCATTAATTTTTTACTTTCTTTATTTGTCGACACCATTCATTGTAACGTCCAATTGGATCATATGAAGTTTGAATATCAGTTACCACAGCCAAGCTATCCGCTCCAGCTTTCAATACATCTTGTACTCGTTCAGAGGTTATTCCACCAATAGCAACCAAAGGAATATTTTTTACTCGTTGTTTCCATCGCATTAATTTTTTTAATCCCTGTGGATACCATCTCATTTTCTTTAACAATGTTTGATAAATAGGTCCTAAAGCAATATAATCTGGTTGTAAATTCAATGCGGTCTCTAATTCAGATCGATCATGCGTGGAAATTCCGAATTTAATACCTGCATTCCGCAAAGTTCTAAAATCAGCCTTTTGCAAATCCTCCTGACCTAAATGAATGAAATTAACGCCTAATTCTAATGCCAATTTCCAATAATCATTTAAAATCAGTTGCGCTCCATATTGTCGACAATAAATTTGAGCTTCTGTTATATGCTGTCTTAATTGTGTTTCAGGCATATTTTTTATGCGCAGCTGCACCAATTTTAATCCAACAGGTAATAACTTCCTAATAAGTTCAACTGAATGAGTAACTAAATAAATTTTTTCCATTGTTATAATAAATCTGCCAATCCATATGCTGGAGTAGAAGTATAGGCCATATCCCGTTTTTCCATTAATCCTGCTTCAAATGCAAATTGCCCAGCTAAAATCGCCTTTTTAAAAGCTTCAGCCATTAAAATAGGATTCTTTGCCTTGGCAATGGCGGTATTTAACAAAATTGCATCAAATCCCATTTCCATAGCCTGTATTGCTTGACTTGGTGCACCAATCCCCGCATCGATAATAAGAGGAATATTCTTAAAATATCGCCGCATTGTTTTTAACCCTTCGATATTACGTAATCCTTGTCCAGAACCAATTGGAGCTCCCCAAGGCATTAAGATTTTACAACCAACATTTAATAATTTTTCACCAACAATTAAATCTTCAGTTGTATAAGGAAAAACCTCAAATCCTTCTTTACATAAAATTTTAGCGGCTTCAACCGTTGCAAAAGGATCTGGTTGCAAAGTATCCACATGCCCAATAACTTCCAATTTAATCCAATTTGTTGCAAATACTTCCCGTGCCATTTTGGCAGTCGTCACAACTTCCTTTAATGTATGACACCCCGCTGTATTAGGTAAAAAACGACGTTGAGTTTTTGCAATAAGCTGACGAAATTCAGCTCCTGCAACTCCTTCTCTTCTAAGACTTACAGTAATAATCTCTGTTTCAGAAGCTTTAATGGATTGCATAAGTACTTCAGGAGAGGGATAACCCGCCGTACCTAATAAAAGTCGTGATTTAATTATTTCATTATAAAATTGCATAATTATCCCCCTTGCATAGGTGATACGATTTCTATTTTCATATTTTCTTTTAGCACCGTATCCTGATACCGTGAACGTGGCACAAAGTTTCCATTAATTGCACTGGCAACACAAGTTGCATCAATTGATTTTTCTTGTAATAAACCTGCCAGATTTTTTTCTTGAGTTACAACAAGATCACCATTTAAATAAAGTTTCATCAATTCACCCCAAAAATTTTTCTATAAATTGTATTGCCAAAACAGGAGCCAGTAAAAAACCATGCCTATACATACCATTTACATAAAATTGATTATCCTTCTCAATTATTTGTGGAACATTATTAGGAAAAGAAGGTCTCAATCCTATTCCTGTTTCTAATATTTTTGCCTCTGCAAATGCAGGATGAATTGTATAGGCTGAACTTAACATCTCAATTAAAGCCCTTACACTTATTGGACCATCATCACTACTTTCAACCATTGTTGCCCCAACCATAAATCGTCCATTTGCACGAGGGACAAGATAACAGGGAAAACGTGGGTGGAGCAAACGTATAGGACGTGAAAATTTCACATCATGATTTTCAAAAATAACCATTTCACCACGGACTGACCGTAAATTTTTTAATTTTCTTTTTGCTGCCATTCCTGTGCAATCGATAACCTTGCCTAATGGAGATCCTGTATGAAAATGAACATTTTGATCTCTTAAATTTTGTTTTAATTCTTGAAGTGCCAATCGTGGATCAATAAAAGCCTCAGTAGGAAAAAATAAACCTTGAGAAAATCGACTTTCTAAATCTGGTTCAATCAATTCTGGTTCAACCCACTCATGATTAATCGTCATATTCGCAAAACGCTTTAATTCAGACACATCACGAGCTGGTGCAATCACTAGTGTTCCTGTATGTTTTACATTAACAATATGCTTATCCCACCAATCCACTGATAATTGACCATTTTGAACAACGATATCAGGAGCACTCTCCCCTTCACAAAAGGGTGCCAGCATTCCTCCTGCGAAATAGGAAGCAGCTTGAATATGGGGGGCTTCAATAACTTCAACTTTTTCTCCATGTTCACATAAAGCTGTAGCAATACATAATCCTGTAATACCACTGCCTAGAACAGACCAATTAGCCATTCATTTTACCTTATTTTTTAATATCTAAAATTCACTAAGATTTGTTATCTTATCAGATTTTAAAGGATAAAACATAAAAGAAAAGGTGAAATAAAATAAGTTACTCAAAAAGAATTTAATAATGATAATGAATATTTTCACTTATTTATCTTAATTTATAAATATTTAAAATGATAAATGATATAAAAAAACATTAATATTCTTTTTAAGAAATTATTCTTATAATATTTAAATAACATATTATTGTCTTTATTATATAAATTCTAAAAATTTAATATAATTTAATGCTATTGATAATATCAATAAAATACACATCTAATTCTTAATTAGTTATTCCAATTTAATCTTCTAAATTCACGATTTATAATCGCTATCCATGAGGAATTATTATGAACCGTTTAAAAGTTACAGAAAAAATCATACAAACAAAAATCAAAAAAAATATTAAATGGTCTTCTGTTGCTGAAACTGTTGGACTTAGTAAAGAATATGTAACTGCCGCTTGTTTGGGTCAAATGACATTATTTGAGGAACAAGCCTCGTTAATTGCTGCTATATTCGATTTAACAGAAGAAGAAGCAAAATGGTTAACTATTCCACCAAATAGAGGCAGTCTTCCAACAGCTATTCCATCCGACCCAACAATTTATCGTTTGTATGAATTAATTAATGTTTATGGAACAACAATAAAAGAACTTATCCACGAAGAATTTGGTGATGGGATTATGAGTGCTATTGATTTTTCAATAGATATAACAAAAAAAACTCATCCCAATGGAGATCGCGTCAATATACAACTTAATGGAAAATTTTTACCTTATAAAAAATACTAAATACATCTTAAATAGTAATAATTTATTGGTCCTTGATTTATTTTAATTTATTAAGGATCTTTTTTCATATTATCCAATTAAGCTGTTTTTTTATTTTATTCCGATCCAATTGAGTTAATACCCTTTGATTTGAACTGCCACAAAAAGATAATTGTAAATTACGTTGTTCAATTTCAAAAGGACCATCAATCAATATATCTGTAAATTCCAATAATTGTATTATTGAAGGATTATATTGTCCTAACTTCAATAATCGTTCATAGGTATAACCTGTATAGGTTACAAGCGTTTTTCCCATTTGTTTGACAAGTCTAGCAAGTGATACTAAATTTTTCGCTTGTAAAAAAGGCTCTCCCCCCGAAAATGTCATTCCTGACAAAAGCGAATTATCTCTAAAAACATCAAAAATTTTCTGAATCGGAATTTCATAACCCCCCTTTAAAACATGCGTTTCTGGGTTATGACATCCTATACATTGATGGGGGCAACCTTGAGTAAAGACAACATATCGTATTCCAGGTCCATCTACTATAGATTCTTCTTCTATACCACTAATACGTAATTTAGCTGCAACCATGTTTAACACGATCTTTTTCTTCTGCACGTTTAGCATTATTAAAACGATCCAATGTTCCAACCAAATAACCGGTTATACGTCGGATTCTAGCAAAACCAACATTAGCCCCAACTTTTTTCTGATCTATATAAGCTGATTGATTTTGTTCGTTTTTTTCTTTGTTATTTAACACTGTATCTTCCTTAATTATAAATTGGTACATTTGAATAAATTTCTCTTAATTCATTTAATTTTTTTATACTAACGGACTCTCCCTCTTTTCTTCCACAACGTGGACATTCATTATCAATGACACCAACATAACCACAGACAGGATCCCTATCCAAAGGATGATTAATCGCCCCATATCCTATTCCAGATTCCTTCATATAACGAATAATCGTTTCAAAAGCATCCATATTTTTACAAACATCTCCATCAAGTTCGATGTACGTAATATGCCCCCCGTTTGTCAAGGAATGATATGGTGCTTCCAATTGAATTTTTTTATAAGCTTTAATCGGATAATAAACAGGAATATGGAAAGAATTCGTATAGTAATCCCGGTCAGTTACCTCGGCGATAACCCCATATTGTTTACGATCCATTAGAACAAATCGTCCACTTAAACCTTCTGCTGGTGTAGCAATTAAAGAAAAATTAAGCTTTGTCCTTTTTGCGGCTTCATCTGTTTTTTGACGCATATAACTGATAATTTTTAATCCTAATTCCTGTGCTGCTTTACTTTCTCCATGATGGACACCTATTAAAGCTTTTAAAGTTTCTGCCAAGCCAATAAAACCAATTGTTAACGTACCGTGTTTTAATATTTTTGCTATTTCATCGTCTATTGCTAACTTTTCTGAATCTATCCAAATCCCCTGCCCCATCAAAAAAGGATAATTTCTAACTTTTTTACGACATTGAATATGGAAACGATGTAAAAGTTGATGAAAAGATAAATATATCATTTTATCAAGCAACTTGAAAAATAACTCTATATCACCGTGAGCTTTTAATGCTAATCTCGGTAAATTAATTGTAGTAAAACTTAAATTACCACGGCCACATATCGTTTGTCTTTTAGGATCATAAACATTCTCTAAAACACGTGTACGACACCCCATATATGCAACTTCTGTTTGAAAATCTCCTTTTTTATAAAATTTTTTATTAAAAGGGGCATCAATAAAACTGAAATTAGGAAAAAATCTTGAAGCTGATGTTTCCATTGCCAATTTAAACAGATCATAATTTTTATCTTTGGAATTAAAATTAATCCCTTCTTTGACTTTAAAAATCTGTACAGGAAAAATAGGTGTTTCACCATTTCCCAACCCAGCTTTTGTTGCTAATAATAGATTACGAATAACCATGCGCCCTTCTTCAGAAGTATCGGTTCCATAATTAATTGAACTAAAAGGAACCTGTGCCCCAGCACGTGAATTCATTGTGTTCAGATTATGTACAAATGCTTCCATCGCCTGATAAGTACGTCTTTCTGTTGCTTTAACCGCCTTTTGACTTGCGAAACAAAATGCATCTCGTAAAATATCTTGAGTAACATTTAAATATAGAAATTCTTCAAATTGTTCTTTATAAACCTGAAACAAATGTAACCTTATAATTACAATTTTTTGTTCAAATTTTTCTTGTATCGCATCAATTTCTATTTCTTCAAGATATGTTTTTATTTGCATATAAATTCGAAAAAACTTCCAAAATTCTTGTCTGAATGTTTTTTTAATTCCATCAGCCATTGCATAATCAAAATTTGGTACACTTTGACCACCATGCATTTCATTTTGATTGGCCTGAATTGCAATGCAAGCAAGTGCTGAATAACTTTCAATCGAATTAGGTTCTCTTAAATAGCCGTGCCCTGTTGAAAACCCGTTTTTAAATAATTTAATTAAATCAATCTGACAACAAGTTTCAGTTAACATATAAAAATCTTTATCATGGATATGAATATCCCCATTCTGATGAGCCTGTGCAATATTTTCAGGTAAGACATAATGATCTATAAAGAATTTTGATCCTTCAGAACCATACTTCAACATTGTTCCCATCGCGGTATCCCCATCTATATTCGCATTTTCACGTTTAATATCTTCATCCTGGGCCGCTGTAAAAGTTAATTTCTTATATATATCCATCAATTCAGTTTCATTCACATATACTGAATTAGATTTCTGAGTGTTTCGAATAGGTTTCGCTGTCATTTTTACATTTTCATAACGTGTCAACATATTCCCAACAACTCCTTAAATTTTTAATTAGATTCCTATTTTTTCAAAAAATAATAAGAAATTTGAAATAGTTTTTTACACATATTCAAACTATCTAAAACATAAGAAAAATATGTTCAAAAAAATTCAAATTCTTTAATAATTTTATCTCAACTAATCTTTATTTAATACTATATATTGTATATTTAAATTTTTAAAGTACTATTTATAGAATTTTTATCGAATTAAATCTAAATTTTACTTGACTATAAAATCTAAGAATATACTACCTACTTAATCCATCAAATAAAAAGAATAACTTTTAAAAACTTATTTCAAAAATTATTATTTAAACTACAGATAAAATTAACTCAAAAAAATATGTATAATACTGATAGGAAATATCTGTACTTTTAATCTTTAATTTTATTGAATCTATTATTCTAAAGTTTTTATACATTTATTAGCACTTAATTTCTGGTTTTCTTACTATTGCAAATTTAATTATAGCTGTTGATGCCCAAAATGCTTTTGTTTTACGCTAGGATTTGCAACAAAATTTTATCGGATTAGTCAAATTATTTGCTCTCTATCCGATGTTTTGCTTATTTTATCTAAAATTGCTGGTATAGATAAACTTGTTCGAATCTATTTCCAATTTCTACAATTTTTTAAAGCTCTGTTTTTAGCTACTTATAGTCTAATGACAGCAAAAAGAACGATATCAACTCTTGAGACTATAAAACTTACAACAAAAAAAATATAAACCGATATAGAATTATATTAACCTGTCTAGCATTTACCTTTTTAAATCCTCATATCTATTTAGATACAAATGATTTTGATTAGTAACATTTCAACGCGTTTTATAAGTATAGAAAAATGACTTTTGGCTTTGGCACCTATATGGCGAGCATAACTTGGTTCACTTTCCTTAGATATGGTACCATATTTTTACAACCTTTTTTTAAAAATCCCCGAGCTTAGCAATTTCTTGATGGATTTATCACTTTACTTATGTTCTTCTTAAGCGGCATGTTAATTTTCCATTCACCAATATAATTTACCTTAATTAAATATAAATTAAGTAAATAATCATTATCAATATATAAATTCAAAATAATGATTAAACAAACATTTTAAAAACAAAATATTTATTAATTTTGTAAAATAGCATTATACTATAATTACATCGTAAGAAAGGAATTATAGTATGATACGAAAGTTTGAGAAAATCATTCTATTTGGCTTGTTCATTTTACTTGTTTACAGATTAGGTAAAGCAACGATCACTTTGACACAAAAAGAAAATGGATGGATTTTTAATATTGTTTCTACTAGTCATCCTTTATTTAAACAATAAATCATCAAAATCAAAATAGCTTTAAAAAGGTTGTAATCATGTCTAAAAACAAAACACCTGAAAACCAAAATGTTATTTTTTCTAAAAAACTTGATAAAATGCCAAATAATATTAAAAACAAAAAATTAATTCCTGATGAACCTCTAATTAACAATTAACAAAAAAATAATAAATAATAAATTCAAACAAAGATAAGAGGCAAAAATTATTGTAAAATACAAAAAACTTCATTATCTTTAATTAATAAGATCAATCGCTTTTCTAGCATAAATTAAAATAATTTAATGATACAATTCAAATGTTTTATTAAATGACAAAGAAAATGTCCAACGAACTTAACAAGAAAAAAAGCATCCACCATTTTATAGTAAATAAAAAGCAAAAATAAACTTAATGACCCAAATACATAGGTTTTGTTATTTAAATAAGTTCATCGTAAAACGGCATAAATCATGTTATCTTGTCAAAAAATAGCAGAAAAAAATGCATTCAATTAATATAAATCGCATAATGTCTGAGCTAGAAAGCAGAAATAACATGTAACTCTTTTGTCGCTAACATTGCTAGCAATACTTTAACCATTTTAGGTGAAATACGATCTTCAATTATCAATTCTTTATCTATATTGCGGTTAAGATGCCTTATATCTTCTGTAATTTCAAAATGAAAAATAGTTTCCTTACTATATTTATTTGTTTTTTTTATTTTTTCAATAACACAATCAATATCTGAATTTATTTCTTGTACATCATAAATTTTTGTCCCAGAAAACAATACTTTCTTTTTATCTGTCCAAAATCTATGTCCTGAAAATCTAGACGACCCTAATAAACTTTTATTACTAACACAGATATAAAATTACTATTTACCATACCTAAAACATATCATCCCAATTTAACCTTAGAACTTTTAACCCTTGGAGAAATAAAACTTCTAGAGATCCTTTAAAATTGGAAGAAGGAATTACTATTTTTCTGACAATTTTTTTGTAAATGGATTTATTTCATCCACAAAAAGATAAACAGAAAATTGATTACTGTCATTATTTATTTTTTTGTTTATGTCCATAAACCATTGTAAATTCATCTATCATTTTATTTATTGATATCTATTATATTCATAACAATTTCTTTGGCACTTGCTTTGCAAATACCAAATTCTGGATGGTATTCAAAATGAGCTTTTACAGAACATTTGTCTTCATATTGATTTTCTGCATCAACAAAAATAGATAAAATTTGTACTTCATCACTATAAAGTGGAAAAAAATATTACTATATTTTTCAAACTGTTCACTTGCCCAAGCATTATCAAACCTTATTGTAAATGCCTTAACCATTTACAAAGCAGGAATATTCTTATTACCAATAAATGACAACTCTATACTTATCTGAAATCTTACCTATAAAATTTTATACTTATCAGTATAATGAGTTTCACTAGTAGAAAGTTTATTTTCATCTACAAGTTCTAAAACGATATAAGGTGTTTTAGGTGTTGAAATCCTATTTCCCAATCCTTTAACAATTTGTAATTTAGCTCCTTTAATCAGAATAGCTTTTTGTAAAAACTTTCCAACCAAATTATACATTTCCTTATAAGTTAATATTTTTAATTCAGGAAACTCTCCATCTTCTGGAGCTTTTGCAATTATCTTTGCTGGTTGATCATCATTTATTTGTATTTGATTATCATCTGTCATTTTTTATTTTCCTATTGATTTAGACATAAAAAAAGACGCAATGATTGCGTCTTTAATTTAGATACTCTTTTATTTTCTTTAAAATTTAGTCATAAAGAAATGACCTAAAAACGGGTCATTATGTTATAAATTTAAATTACGACCTACCTTATGAATATAACAGTTCTATTATAGTATATTTTTTATAATTTGCAATAAATTACATCTTTATTTTATCTCGTATAAGACTAATTCTCACCTTTTTTTCTTCTATCTCTCCTTTTGCCTTTCAGCCTTCTTATATAATTAATTTTAACGCGTTTAAAGACTTTTCGGACAAGCTCTTCAATCGTTGCTTTTCCTTCTCTAACGTGGTCAATCGCTCATTCACTTGCTAAAAGATTTATAAAACTCTGCTAACTGTTTCACTGGCTTTATCTCTTTCCAAAAATTATTTACTTGATAGCAAAAATATAAGAAAACCAAACAAAACAACATTAATATTTCCTCGACACAATTTATCAATAGTTTACAGGACTGGAATTTGAGGTATTAAAAACACTTAAAACAACAAATTGCTGCCACGTTGAGTTTTACTTCAATCCAGCTGAATCATTATCTATGGTATAGCAATTTCAGATTTTGCTGTACAAACGGTACGATTATCCTTGTGAATTGCATAATATCAAATGAATACGAAAATGCAGGAGATCTTTGGTGATTCTCCAGCAACCTTGCCTTTAACGGAAAAATCATGTAGTTTGTGGCAAAGCGTTACAGCTAGATTGAACAAAAATTTACCCCGTCAAGGATATGCAAATACAGACAAAAACCCATTCTGTAGTAAAGATAGACCCAAAAACAAAGATTTATGTAGCAGACAATTCACCGTTTCATGGCAGCACCTAGCAAAATAAAAAGCAAAATAGGATATGACTCATCTTTTTTCTTCAAATACTAAAAAATATAAAATGCTGGATTATAGTGTTGAATTATTTTTCAAAACGGTACAATTTCTTAATGATAATACCACAATATGTGGAGGGGCATTGGTCATTACCAATTCGATTTGTTAAGACACCTAGATCGAACTGCTCTAGCCATTTATAAAGTTGAAGGTTAGAATTGACTTTACTTAGCCGTCCTTTAAATGAGAAAATAATACCACTCATAATGCGAGGTGACCTGTATTATTGTAAGGTTACGACATGCATCATCAATCACGAAAACGTTATATTTTGAAAATCATAGTATAATGATATTCCCCACATTTCTCCATATTTATTACCAGTTAATAATAATATTATTGTCCAAAAGCGTAGAAAACCCTTCGGCAATGTAAATTCCATTACTTTAGGAAATATAACAATAAATAGAGAAAATTTAATGTTATCTCCACCAGAAAAACAAGAATTATTAAAAAATTATCCTCAAGCAGCTCCTTTGATTAAACGTATCTATAGATCACAAAAATTTATTCGTGAAGAGGAACGATATTGTTTATAGCTTCACGATCAAGATTTACCGTTGGCACAATCTATACTACCCATTGAGGAAAGAATAGAAGCAGTTCAAAAAAACGGTTACAAAATCTTCATCCTAAAGCCAATCAAATGGCTTAACAGCCTCATCAATTTCGGGAAATGAATGAAATAAAAATTATGCATTTTTAATTCCTCGCGTTTCCTCAGAACAACGCCGCTATTTATCCATTGGGTTCATGTCAGCATATATTATTATTAGTGATTCATCATTTGCTGTTTTTAGGCTCCCCCTGAATATTTGTTTGCGATTTTATCTTTCATTTACATACAGTATGGTTAGTCAATATTGGAAAAAAGTTAGAGAAACGTTATAAATATTCCAACACTATTGTCTATAATACTTTTTCATTTCTTCCCTTAACATCCGATCAGGAAAAGCAACTGGCTGAATGTGCGGGGAATATTCTGGCTGCTAGAAAGGAACATTCAGGCAAGACCATTGCCACACTCTATAATTCCCAAACCATGCGCAATTTACTAACCTTATCGCCCAACCAAATACCAGCGATGATCGTGTACAAGAATCCGTCTATAATTTCCTTAAAGCCATCGCCTGTTCTTTATTAATGGAACAAATCCTAGCTTCTTCCTATAGTTTTAAAAACCGTACAAACAGCGATACAATCGAAGGATTTATCCAAAATAGTCCAAATAGAGAGTCTCTTTTATCTATTTAAGGGACTTGCCACTTATCCTTCTGTACGTACCAAAGAAATTTGCAAAAATGATTTGAATGATTTAGTCGCTATTACTTTACAAAATAGCATTGTTTTAAAAGCTGGAATGAATATCAAAGAATATCTCCCAGAAATTTTAATGCAAACCGTTTTATCTAGAATTATCAGAAAAAAATATCCAACTGTAATGAAGAAGAAGTAGAAGCAATCAACCAACGCTTGGACACAAAAATAGTGATGAACTCTCCTTCTATAAAAATGAAGCCCGAATTATCTCCAGAGGAGAGAAAGAAACTTAGAAAAAATACCATCAAGCAATATAAAAGAGATCAGTTCATTCACATAATCAACAAGTTAACTCATGTTTCAGAAACCGGATATTAATCTGATTGCCACGATTAATCCTTTTCAGCGTTCTTATGAAATTTTATCAAAAACCTTGGATATAAAAACATTGAACACACTGCATACTTATATTATATCTTTTAAAAAAGTATGATCGAAAACGAGGCAATTGCATTATGACCAAAAATTAAAATATTTTATAACGAGCATCAAAAAGAGCCGAATATCCATAGTAATAACCCAATCGAACGACGCTTAATCGAACTTTAGTCTAGTTAAAAGAGGCACAATGTAAACGTTCTATTACTCCAGAAAATTAAGTATAATATAATGACTAAAGCAACCCTCAATAAAATCTTCACCCGCATGCAAGAAATTTAATTAACCAATCAGAAAAAAAGAAATTAACGTCTAAGTGAAAATAACAAAATCTTGCATAATTTTGAAGAGATTAATCTTTTTATTGATATTAATGGTGATGCACCAAGTGATATGCGTAATGGGCATTGATTAAGTTTAAATGAACGTAAACTGGCTGTACAATTAGAACAATATCATAAAAATAATCAACATATTCGTATTTTAAAATTACAAGATCGGCATTTTCTACTAAACTACCAAGAGAAAAAATAGAGAATATTCCAAATTCTTTGAATGATATTTCTAATAAAGGATATGCTTTGTTATCAACAGATAACTTGTCTGCAACAGATATTTATTTTCTCTTTTTCAAAAACACCTAAAATAAAAAGCTTATCTCCAAAACAGATCGCGTTTCAAAGCGCATGAAATGCCTTGATTTTAATCAATTTAAACCTTTATTTGATTCTTATCTTAATAATCCCATGAGTGGAAAAAGAAACAATATACGTTGTCGTAAAGAGCAAGCAATTGATACTGATGATTTTTTATCTTAAACAGAATTATAGTTTAGTTGCAGAAGTAACAGAGCGTCAAATCAGAAATGGACGAAAAAACACACGTTTAAAATTGATTTTTAGTGATGGTATGGAAGATGAAAATTTATTACGCTCTTTGGCTACTGAATTGTATAAAGATCCACAAGGCAGATATATTTCCAAACCTGAAACAGGAAATCTTTAGCTCAAACCATATAATAACCATTCCAGAAAAAGAAATTTCTGGATATATTTATATCTTTAAAAAAACTTTTCTAAAAATGAAATCATTCAAGAGTTAGACGGTAGATTATTTAAAATTGGATATACAACGTCAAATGACGTGCAGCAACATATCAAGAACGCACAATATGAGGCTACATATCTATTTGGCACCCGTACAACTTATTCAAAAATATAAAGTTAAAAATACTAACTTAGCTTCATTTGAAAATTTATTACATCATTTTATAGCAAGCCCAATTAAAAATAGATTTTAAAGATCATTTTAGAAAAATAATACAACCAAAAGAATAGTTTTTGCTTTCTTTAAATATTATTGAGCAAGCTATTAAATTATTATCTAATTCCATGATTCATTAATATAGATACGATCACAAAACAAGCTCCATTGTAAGAAAGTAAAATTCAATAAATTCTCTAAGATGAGTTTTATATTAGATTTAGTCTTTAGAGAAACATATAATAAAAATAAAGTCTTAACTTATATATGGCGGAGGGGATGGGATTCGAACCCACGGTACGGCTTACACCGTACAACGGTTTAGCAAACCGTCGCCTTCAGCCACTCGGCCACCCCTCCGCAAGAAGAGCCTGCCTATAACACGACGTTTGCTTTTACCGTTTCTAAACATTTATTAAGTAACTGTCAATTTCCTTTTTTAATTTTTATACAGATAAATGCTTTTTTAAAAGTTCATTGACTATTACGGGGTTAGCTTTGCCCTTCATTTCCTTCATAACCTGTCCGATAAAGAAACCAAAAAGCTTATCTTTTCCTGATTTATACTGTTCAACTTTATCCGCATTAGCAAATAAAATATCTACAATAACCTTATCAATTACACCAGTATCCGTGACTTGTCGTAAACCTTTACGTTTCACAATATCCGCAGGCATATCACCTGTTTCAACCATATCCTCAAAAACTTCCTTTGCAATTTTACCATTGATGGTTTTATCACCAATTAAATCCAGCAAGGCACCAATAGCTTCAGCCTTTACAGGACTGTCATGAATTGACAGACCCTTTTTATTCAATACAGCAAAGAGTTCACCTGTAACCCAGTTTGAGGCCAAACGTCCATCCCGTCCTTTTGCAACATTTTCAAAAAAATCGGCGATGTCTTTTTCAGCAACCAGAACATTAGCATCATAACGGGACAATCCGTATTCATTTTGAAAACGATTACGTTTTGCATCCGGTAATTCAATCAACGTTGCATTAAGATGATCCACATGAGATTGTTCAACAATTAAAGGTAACAAATCTGGATCTGGAAAATAGCGGTAGTCATGAGCATCTTCTTTGCTACGCATCGTACGAGTTTCCCCTTTAACAACATCGAATAAACGAGTTTCCTGATCTATCTCTCCTCCATTTTCATATATTTCCACATGTCTCTTAGCTTCAATTTCAATTGCCTGCATAACATATCGAATAGAGTTAATATTTTTCAATTCACAACGCGTACGATATTTCTCACCTGGCTTACGTACGGATACGTTCACATCTGCACGCATTGACCCTTCTTCCATATTACCATCACAAGTTCCCAAATAACGTACAATCGCACGAATTTTGCGTAAATAAGCACCTGCTTCTTCAGGCGAACGCATATCGGGTTCACTGACAATCTCCATCAAGGCTACACCGGAACGATTTAAATCAATACAGGTCTCTTTCGGAGCAAGATCATGTATGGATTTTCCTGCATCCTGTTCCAGGTGTAAACGAGTAATCCCAATTTTTTTTACCGTACCATCATCTAATTCAATTTCGATTTCACCCTTACCAACAATAGGATGCGTAAATTGAGAAATCTGATATCCCTGTGGCAAATCAGCATAAAAATAATTCTTGCGATCAAAGCGGCTTACCAAATTAATCTGGGCATTTAATCCAAATCCCGTACGAATAGCCTGATCAACACATTCACGATTAATTACTGGCAACATTCCAGGAAAAGCAGCATCAACAAGACTAACCTGCGTATTGGGCTCACTACCAAAATGCGCAGAGGCACCTGAAAATAATTTGGCTTTACTGATAACCTGTGCATGAACTTCCAGACCAATAACAACTTCCCAGGATCCTGTTGATCCTACAATCACATAGTTCATAAAGAAACTCCAGAATGAATGGCAGGTTTATATGTAAAATTAGCAGCTTTTTCCATTGCTGACCCAACCGCAATCAAGGTTTCTTCATCAAACGGACGCCCCAATAGCTGTAACCCTAAAGGTAAACCTTGTTTATTTAATCCAGCAGGTAAAGCTAAACCTGGTACCCCAGCCATACTGGCGGGAACAGTGAATATATCATTTAAATACATTTGGACAGGATCATCCTGATGTTCATCTTTTGCAAAAGCCGCCGATGGTGCTGTTGGGGTTAACAGAACGTCTACCTTTTCATAGGCATTCATAAAATCCTGATAAATAAGTTTGCGTACCTTTTGTGCTCGCAGATAATAAGCATCGTAATAGCCCGAAGATAACACATAAGTACCCATCAGAATACGGCGTTTAACCTCAACACCAAAACCTTCTCCACGTGTATTTGCATAAAGTTCATCAAGACTGTTACCACTGACACGATGACCATAGCGAACCCCGTCATAACGAGCCAGATTAGATGAGGCCTCAGCAGGGGCAATAATGTAATAGGTGGCCAAACCATATTTCGTATGAGGCAAAGAAATATCTACAATCTCACAACCTGCCTCTTTCAACCAGTCAATTCCTTGCTGCCAAATTGCCTCGATTTCAGATGACATACCAGAAGCACAATATTCTTTTGGAATACCAACACGTAGCCCTTTTAATGAACGGTTACAAGCTGCACGATACTCTGGAACCTCTCTATCCACACTTGTGCTATCTTTCGGGTCAAAACCGGCCATTGACTGCAACAGGATTGCACAATCTTCAACAGTTTTTGCCATAGGTCCAGCCTGATCAAGCGAACTAGCAAACGCAATAATCCCCCAACGACTACAACGTCCATAGGTTGGTTTAATCCCTGTAATACCACAATAAGCTGCTGGCTGACGAATAGAACCCCCTGTATCTGTTCCAGTAGCACCCAAAGCTATCCGTGCCGCCACAGCAGCCGCAGAACCACCAGATGAGCCACCAGGAACTAAAAATGCATCATCACCTTTACGTTTCCAAGGGTTTTCAACAGCACCAAATACTGAATTAAGATTGCCAGATCCCATCGCAAATTCATCAAGATTGGTCTTACCTAAAAAAACAGCACCATCCTTTAATAAATTTGCAGTAACCGTACTTTC
Source organism: uncultured Commensalibacter sp. (assembly GCA_946699565.1). Lineage (GTDB taxonomy): Bacteria > Pseudomonadota > Alphaproteobacteria > Acetobacterales > Acetobacteraceae > Commensalibacter. Next base: position 56,113 of record CAMPDW010000007.1, read on the forward strand.
ATAAGGCGGAATAAAATTTTCCAAAATACGACTGGCAGCAGTGGTTGGAATATCCTTTGTACAAAAAAGATCCTTAATTGCCAAAGGCACACCCGTCAGCATCGGAGCATCTCCAGAAGCCAACTTTTCATCTGCCGCCTTAGCCTGTCCAAGGGCGACTTTTTCCGTTACAGTAATATAAGCATTTAACCGATTATTTAACAAATTAATCGCTTTTAAATGATCACGTGTTAATTCATCCGCACTAAATTCCTTTTGACGCAATCCCTCAATCGCGTTCGCAATCGTCATTTCTGTCAACATTATTCAACCACTTTCGGAACTGCATAAAAATCAGCAATACGTTCTGGAGCATTGGATAAAACGGCTTCACGGCAATTACCATCAGTGACTTTATCTTCTCGCATTCTTAATTTCGCATTTTCAGCCCCAACCATTGGTTCAACAGTTGAAACATCTAATTCATTCAACTGTTCAACCCAATGGATTATTCCACCAAGATCCTGAGCATAGATTGCCAGTTCATTTTCCTTGACAGCAAGGGCGGATAATTTAGCAACACGCTGAACAATCTTTATGTCCAAGGCATCATCCTTTTGCTTATCAGTCAATTCTTCCCTCCCAAATAACAATAATTTTAAAAATAAAAGTTAATTTTAATCTATATAACCTAAAAGATCAAAAAAAACCTATACATTAAAACCCTTTTCCTATTTAATTAAATTATGTTCAACAAATCACAATATGAAAAAAGCGCTTTAATAACTAAATTTTTATAAAACTAAATATAAATAACCTTAATTTTATTAATTTCAAAAACAGCATTTTACTATTATTAAATATTTATACATCTATATATAAAAATTTTTCATATTTTCAAGTTACATATGTAATACCTTAATTACCATAGTTTATTAATGTTACTTTTAAATAATAAATATATTAAATATTGTAGGATTCTATTATTGTTTAATATAGAAATCATAGTAAATTACTAATAAAATTTAATTTATAGTAAAAAATAATTTGCAAAAGACAATTTTATATTTATAGTAAGACAAGCATCTGGTGAATAGAATCTGGGTGCGGCTAAATAAGATGCGGCAACATCCTATTCAACCTAATCATCACAGAACTATGTTTGAAAGAACATTCTGCAATGACTGACGTAAATTTATATCATATACTTAGCATTAATGCTATTATGAAAAATCAAATTTATTCAGATACCATCTCTAAATATGGCAGTTTTCTGCGTATTTGTTGGACAGAATTGTTTATTCGCTAGATGCAATTAATTCACTTCTAAATTATTTTAAAGAAGAAGAAATTATTGTATTACAGTCATTTATTTTTATAATTATTACATAAACTAGTAAATCTTAGTTCTATCACAATTAAGCTTCAAATTACAATTACATCATTTATAGTTATCATTAATAAATAATTAACTAAAGTGAAAATATAGTGATATATATATGCTTTTATTAGTTGTAATTTTATAAAAATATTAATAAAATGTTATTTTATTTTCCCAGGCATTTTTTTAATTAATCTATATAGACATTTTGGCCTGGGTTCTTTTTCATCTAAAAAATCTATTTTAGTTTATCAAAACTTACAAGTAACAATTTTCTTATAAAAAATTCATTTTAATTTATTATACTTATTTCATTTAAACATTAATTTTAACCCCTTGATACATATCAAATAACTTTCATACCAATTAAACAAATGATTATTCCAAGAATATCCCAACAATCTAGTTGCGTACCTTTAACAAGCCATAACCATAATAAAGAAGATAAAATATGAATTCTACCATAGTAGCATTAGGCATGACCCGCTAAATCAGCATCTATTTTCGTTAAAATCCATGCAAAAAAAATCAAACTAAATATTTCCAAATTACTCAATATGAAGATTTACCCAGTTTTATCCATGACCAAAAAAAGCATCTTGCGATTTCTACCAATGTTGTAAAAAATAAAAAAGTAAAGAAAACATTAATATTTTTATCCCTAATTCTTAAAGATATTTTTTTCCATATAGACAGCATCTTTACCGTAGGTCCATAATTTAAGTTTCAAATAATCCGAAGGCTTAATAGACCTAAATCCTTGCTTTTTCCAAAAATCAACCGAATTTTGAATAGAAACCAAAGATATAGCATTATAAAATTTTTCATGAACAATATTCATAAATTGATCAAGTAATAATTTCGCTATTCCTTTACCTCTTGCATCAGGATGAATGGCCAGATCATGTAAATATAAACAATTTGCGGTTTTATCTAAAGACTGTGTTTGATCATTCAATGTTGGTGGCTCACCCAGTAAAGCAGGAATAGCAAGCAAATATCCAAGGATTTCTCTATTATTATTCGCTACAAAACAGGTATCTGGACTTGTCATAATTTTTGAAGCCATAGAAACTTCGTTTTCAGGTTCAATAGCATAATAACATAATGCTTGAATAGTAAGAATACTCTCCATATCATTTAATAAAGCCCTACGTATTTTTACCATTTTTTCACCTTATCTTATACCAAAATATTCTACTATTTCTTATCCATTATGAAGAATAATTAATATAAAAAATTTCCAAATGTTCGATAATAATTCAACTATAATTTTATCTATTTTATTATCTTTTTTGAACATGGACTTAAATTCAATATTCATTATTATCGTTGACTGATTTTTATTTGCCGTGCAACTTTTTCAGCTATTTTAATACCGTCAATAGCGGCTGACATGATTCCCCCAGCGTATCCAGCACCCTCACCAGCAGGATATAATCCAGATGTATTTACACTTTGCCCATTATCCAATCTTGGAATTCTAATTGGAGAAGAAGTACGTGTTTCAACCCCTATCATCACTGCATCTGCAAAATTAAATCCTGTTAATTTACGATTGAATGCAGGTATAGCTTCCTGAATCCCTTTTACAACAAATGAAGGTAATATCTCGATAAGGTTACTAGATTTAACCCCAGGTTTATAGGATGGGATAACTGATCCCATTACTTGAGTTGTTTTTCCAAGGATAAAATCCTCTACCCGTTGAACAGGTGCTTTATAATTTCCACCCCCCAATTGAAAAGCTTTCCGCTCAAGTTCCCTCTGAAAAGCAATACCAGCCAAAGGATGACCTGCATAATCTCGTTCTGGCTGAACACCAACTACAATTGCAGCATTTGCATTTCGTTCAGCCCGAGAATATTGGCTCATTCCATTTGTTACGACCCCTCCTTCTTCCGAAGCTGCAGCAATCACAATGCCGCCTGGACACATACAAAAAGAATATACTCCACGTTTATCATAATCATGATGAATTAATTTATAATCGGCCGCTCCCAGCGATGGATGTCCTGCTTGTGAACCAAAACGTGCCTTATCAATCAAAAATTGAGGATGTTCAATTCTAACTCCTATGGAAAAAGGTTTAGCATGAATTTTCACCCCATCTTCATAAAGGATTTGCATCATATCTCTTGCACTATGCCCCGTTGCAAGAATAATATGATTTGCTGCTATTTCTTGTCCATTTGTTAATCTCACCCCGACAACATGACGATTTTTATCCATCAAAATCTTTTGTACCTGGGCATTAAATTGATATTGACCACCATAAGATTCAATTTCACCTCTAATTTTTTCAACCATACTGACTAATCGAAACGTGCCAATATGAGGTTTTGAAAGATAAAGAATTTCATCTGGAGCCCCAGCCTTTACAAATTCAGTTAAAACTTTATACCTATAATGATGCGGATCACTGATTTGGGTATGAAGTTTACCATCAGAAAAAGTTCCTGCACCACCTTCACCATATTGAACATTACTTTGTGCATTAAATTTTGATTGACGCCAAAATGCAAATGTATCAACTGTTCGTTCCTTTACAGGTTTACCACGTTCTAAAATTAAAGGACGCAATCCCATTTGCGATAATAATAATCCTGCCATAAAACCACAGGGACCAGCACCAATAATAATAGGCGAAATATAACCTTCTTGATTAGCAATTTTCTCACCTTCTTGATAAGATACAACAAATTGATACTGAACTTCTGGGGCTTTTTGTACGGTTCGATCCAATTGATGATCTTTTAAAAAAACAGTTTCATCTTTAACCACGCAATCTATAGTATAGACAAACTGAATATATCCACGACGACGTGCATCATAACCTCGTCTTACAATATGATATTCTATTGGTGCTTGTTGAAGACGATTTTGTAAAATATGTTTTAAATCTGTTTCATCATGATCTAAAGGCAATTTTACTTCTGTGATTCTGATCATTTTTATAACTTAATCTCTCGAACCTAATTTGTATATAATATGAACAATAACGCTTTTAAAATTTAAGATTACGATTTTTAATGACATATATATTTTTTAAACGAAAATAAAAGACTTTAATTTTTTATAATTAAAAATAACAATAGTTTGTAAAAAAAGAGAGAAAGTTATTCACTAAATTATAAAAATAATAAAAAACTAATTCATTTCACGAAAAAATTAAAATCTAAATTGTAATAATTATTTATTCCTTAACATATAAATTAAAAAAAGACTGGAAATAAAAATTTCCAGTCTCAATAAATTGATCTTTTAAAAAAAATTATTATAATATTCCACTAAAAATTATAATTTTTAAAAAAGATATCAAGAGATTTAATCAATAAAAATAAATTAAGATGAATTTTAATAAAAACAAGTAACATTTTCTTTAATATATATATTGCTGTATAATTTTAAAACCTTATAAATTAAACTTTAAATATTTATTTATGCAGAAAAATTGAAAAAATTAAATTAAATAATTTATTTAAATAACTTAAAATAAAATTCTCTGATATAATTCTTCATTCATTTAAACAATTAGTAAGGAATCTATTTTGCACATATCGGATCATTCAACACATAACCCGAGTGTATGCAATCATGATCATAACCATGATCATTCTCATCATCATGATCATAATCACCACCACCATGTTCCCCAATCTTTTGGCAAGGCTTTTGCTATTGGAATAAGCCTTAATATTATTTATATCATTGCTGAAACTATTTGGGGTATTCTTGCAAATTCTCTGGCATTAATCGCAGACGCTGGACATAATCTTTCCGATGTTTTTGCACTCGCAAGCACATGGGGGGCGTCTTATCTTAGTCAAAAAAAACCTTCTTTAAATTTTACTTATGGTTATCGTCGCACTTCTATTCTGGCCTCTCTAGGAAATGCGATTTTATTGTTAATCGTCATCGGAGGGATCATTTGGGAATCTATAGAACGTTTTTATCGTCCCGCCCCTGTCGCTGGCAAAACCGTTATTTTTGTAGCCTTACTAGGTGTTATTATTAATGGTATTACGGCATTAATGTTCCAATCGGGTCAAAAAGAAGACCTTAATATTAAAGGTGCTTTTTTACATATGGCCTATGATGCCTTATTATCGTTAAGTGTTGCAACAACAGGTATCATTATTCTTTTCACACATTGGAATATTCTCGACCCAATCATCAGTCTCATTGTTGCCATCATTATAGTTTGGGGAACATGGTCCTTATTAAAAGATTCAATTACATTAGCAATTGACGGAGTACCAAGTAATATCAATGCAAAAGCAGTTGAAACCTACTTGCGTTCTCTTCCCAATATTATCGATTTACATGACTTACATATATGGGCAATGAGTACAACTGAAACAGCTTTAACAGTTCATTTGGTTAGTAATGGTATCCAACATTCAGATCAATTCCTTAACACCATTGCACAACAGTTAAAACAACGGTTCCATATTGGTCATTCTACATTCCAAATAGAACAAAAAAATACAGCAGATTTTTGCAATCTAGCTAATAATGAATCTGTTTAAACTCATTCTATAGGTTAATAAAATACATGAAGTATTATAAAATCATAAAACATTTCAAGATAATAATTTTCTTTTGCTAAGCTTTATGTAATAATTAAACAAATAAACCTTTACTTAAAATCAACGATCCAAGTTTCCGTTACATACCTTAATTTATGATTTTAAAAATAATTCAAAATAAAAAAATCCTCTTTAGCCTTGGCAGTTTTTTTATTAGTATTTTTGTCTTTTACCTAAAATATCTAGCATGGAAAACGACCTTAAGTATTGCTTTCTATTCTGATATGTTAGAAACAACAATTAATATTTTTGCAGCACTTTTTGAATTAATTGTCTTAGTTATTGCTTCTCAACCCCCTGATAAAAACCATACCTACGGCCATTACAAAGCAGAATATATATCTGCAGCAGCAGAAGGGTTATTAGTATTAATTACATCTACACTCATTTTATATGAAGCATGGCAAGGATGGAAAAATCCACATTTTCCAATAGCCCCTTTAACTGGAATAATTTTAAATGGAATAGCTGGATTAGTGAATCTTTTTTGGGCCATTATTCTTATAAATATTGGTAAAAAATATTGCTCTCCCGTCCTTATCGCAGGCGGTCAACATGTTTTATCCGATGTTTGGACAACCCTTGCTCTAATATTCGGATTTATATTAATCCCGACACTACATTGGGTTACACTTGATGTAATTATGAGCTTCTTAATTGCCTTAAATATTTTACGGATAGGGTTTCAAATTATAAAAAATTCAATTAATGGCTTAATGGATAGAGCCCCTGATGCCAAAACGATTTCCTATATCTATGAAATTATTCAACAAAATGCACCTGAGGCAAAAGAATTTCATATGGTTCGCTTTCGTCAGGTTGGTAATTTAATCTTCATCGATTTTCATTTAGTCGTTTCAGGAGATATGAAAGTCTATGACGCTCATAAAATATGTGATCGTATTGAACATGCTTTACATAAAGTTCTTGGAAATGTATCCATCAATATTCATGTTGAACCTGAATAATTACAAAGTCTTTAATCATATTTATTTTTTTTCTGCTAGATCAATCAAAATAATATAACCCGTTTCAGTTCCAATAATTAATAAACTACCCACTTTATTAAATTGTAAAGCTGTAATTTCGCCGATGGATTTTTTGCTTCCTAAATTAATAGGAATAACTTTTTCATCGGTAATTCCGATCAATAAAATACTACCATCTAAAAAACCTGCTGCAACCATATCATATGAAGGATGACAATCAACAATCATACAACAGCTTCCAGGAATACCAGGTAATTCTATCGGAGGTTTTCCTATAGGACCTCCATCAAAAAATTTCCATAAAACAACAGGCTCTGCACCACTTGTTGACAACCACTTTCCATCCGCTGAAAAACTTAAGGATTTTACTTTGGTTGGATACCCACTCATTCTCATATTATGTCCATCGGATATGCGCCAACCATGTAAATCATGATCTTGCATTGACGTCACCAATGCTTCTTCTCTGGGGTGTAATACAACCCCGATATGACTACCTTTCCAAACAAAATCCTTAATTTTATGATTTTCTTTATGATCCGTAGACCATAAAGTCGCACCATTATAATAAGAGCTCGCTATTTTTGTTCCATCCAAACTAAAAGTAAGATCACTGACACTTGAAGAATGTTCAAAAATAGCAAAAACCTCTGTAAAGTCATCTTTATATAAATAAATTTCTTTTCCAGTAATAAAAGCTATTTTTTTTTGTTTCCCTTCTTTATCAGACCATGAAACAATTTTCTCAATCCATCGTTTAGACTGCAAAATTTTTTGTGGCTCTTGTCCTGGCACAATCCTTACTAACGTGTTATCATCTCCAGAAGTAATAAATCCTGAACAATTCATATCCTGTGATAAAGATAAAATTCCACCTTCATGAGGTTGAATCCTATACCATTGATCTGGATCATGAAGATAATTTAAAGGAACAATCCATAAATCTCCATCTGCCGTTGCAAAAGCACTATATTGATCATCCCACGACGTCGCACAAGCAATAATAGTTCCCTCAACTTTTCTAAGGCTTCCTCGGCTTTCCATTAATTGTAACGGCTGGTTCACTATATCTTTTTCCTATAATCGATTTATTATGCAACACATCTCAAAAACCCTTCGCGCAAAGATTTTTCATCTAAATTTCTACCGATAAAGACCAATTTGGAAGAACGTTTTTCATTAATCTTCCAAGGTCTAATATAATCTCCTTCCGCCATCATATGAACAGCCTGAAAAGCAAAACATTGATCCTCGTGACTAAAATTCAAAATTCCTTTGGTTCTTAATAAATCTTTTCCAAATTTCTGAAGAACCGTAGACATCCACATATTGAATCGTCTTCCATCCAATGCTTTAATCTCCATCAAAGAAATGCTCATTACTCCATCACCATGGTAATGATGTACTTGATGGTCATGGTCATCATGGTCATCATGGTCATCATGGTCATGAATTGATAAAAAATCAGGTTCTAGGGTCAAAGCTTTTTTTAAATCAAAGCCACCTAGTTCCAAAATTTTATCTAATGGAATATTACTTCTTTCCATTTCATATAAAGCCACCATTCGATTAATTGCACGTATTCTTTTTTTAATCGCCTTCAGATCTTTTTGACCAACCAAATCAATTTTATTTAATAAAATTACATCTGCAAAAGCAATTTGATTAACGGCCTCCTTGCTTTCATCTAAAGTTTTCATGACATGATGAGCATCAACTACTGCTAAAACAGCATCAAGACGTGTATTTTTTCGAATATCTTCATCAACAAAAAAAGTTTGCGCAATAGGTGCTGGATCAGCCAAGCCTGTTGTTTCTATAATAATTCCATCAAAACGATTGCGACGTTTAATTAATTTATTCAAAATACGAACAAGATCACCTCGAATAGTACAGCAAACACACCCATTACTCATTTCAAAAATTTCTTCATCGACATCAATAATTAAATCATTATCAATACCAAGCTCACCATATTCATTTACAATAACAGCATATTTTTTATCATGTTGCTGCGTTAAAATTCGATTCAATAGTGTAGTTTTACCTGCCCCTAAATAACCTGTTAAAACAGTTACAGGTATTTTTTCTTTTTCTATTTGATCCAATTCAACCATAATAAACCTTTTTTAACGCTTTATTTGCTTACTATAATCCCAACTATAAGCTAAACCAAATCCTAAGAGAAGGAAAAACCAACCGGCCAATGGCAAATTTCCAAAGCTACTTCCTGCTGAAACAGGCCATTCATGAATAAGAACAGCAGAAAATAAACCAACCCGCCAAGCATTTTGAACAGCTTCCTGTAACGTTGATATTTTAGATTTTAAACCTTGAATTAGATTTTTCCACCATAAGAATACCATATTTACAAAGAGAATTAATCCCGGTATTCCAGCATTTACAAACATTTCAATATAGTGATTATGCGGATGGGGCAAACAAATTTCAGCTCCCTTACCATCACCATGCCCTATTGTTATCCCCCAAAAAGATAAACCATGAAAATAAATTGGATTGGCACAAAAATGACGATAAGCATCATATCCTAAGCCTGTCCAAGGATTAGATAATCCCATAACCATTGCCCGAGTATAAATTAAACCATAGTTATCTGATGAGAAATGCGACATTTGATAAAGAAATAAAGTTACCAAGTGATGATAGCTTGCTGGTGATAACAAGGATGTTATTCCAAATATAATTGGAATAAAAACTAACATAGATAAAACAAGCAAACGCAAAGATCGCAACCAATATAAAGAAACGACAATACCAAAAACAAAAAGGATAAAAGGCATCCTTTGACCAGCAAAAGCCATCATTAACGTAGAGAATACAATTAGAAATAAAGAACAAAGTTTCCCACGCCATCCTTGATAATAATAAATACTATAGATGCTAAAACTTAATGTTATTGGTAATAATAACCTTGCCAAGGGTCCTGCAGCTCTTGGATGATGATAGGGACCTGTTAAAGTGCCATCAAAATACCTTGACGCCCCTACGATATTATATCCTATAATAAGTTGACTAAGCATATTTAAAATAATATAAGCAGCACAAACCATTAAAATATAAGCAAGCCATTGACGATATTTTTCATTCCTTAAAACCCAAACTTGTAAGGCAATAACAAAAAAAATAAAACGGATTAAAACAACCGCTTGAATCATCATAATATTATGTTGAAACAACCCAAATGGAATTGTACATAATAAAATCCACCCCCACCATAAAAAAGCAATAATAACCCAATTTTGCTTTACCCAATCCCATTGTTTATTGATTAATGAATAAATAACAAAACATATTGCTATATAGCTTATTAAACCATCTGCTATTCCTCTAAGATGGGTTAAGAATATAGGTAAAATTAAAACAGCAATAACAGTCGATTTATTCAAAAATTTACAGACAAATTCCATATTTTAATAAAACCTCTAATTCTTAGGTAGGAATAAAAGTAAAACAAAATTCATGAAATTAGAAATGATTTATTACACTATCAATACTAGATTTTTCATATCAAAACTAAATATCAATCAAAATGAAAAAACTAACATCTTATAATTTTATATAATAAAATTATGATCTAACTCTATAGGATTTTTCCTTAAAAAGAAATCTATTACCCAAATTATATTTTAAAAATAAAATAAATAATGCCAATTATTACCTGACAAACCCAATTATTATTTTATTAAATATCAATCACACTTGGCATCTTTTACAAAGCTGTCATATACATAAATTAAATAATCAGGTAACATGTTCGGAATAATCCTTTGAATTTTCATAAATAAGGCAATTTCTTCCAACTCTTTATGCAAAAAACGTGACATTACTAGAACTTGCTGCGTTTTATCCAAATATTTTTGCTGTTTCAATGTTTCTTTCACTTGTTCAGGAGATTGATTCAAAAGCTTGGATAATTGGACTATTTGTTCAGAATGAGAAATTAATTGAGGTTGATCTCGTTTAAAATAATTAATATTTTCTAAAACTTTTTCAACAAAACTTTGCATCCAAAAAGGTTGATCAGAAATTGTATTATCCATAACAACCCATACCTGATAGGTTGGATATCCCCATTTCGCTAATTGAGCAGAATTAACCAAAATATTTCCGTCTTTTACAAAAGGTTGCTCAACTATATCTTCTGAATAAGTTCCATCAATTTTATTTTGCTGCCATGCTTTTTTTATTTCTCCTAACTGCATATTAACAATATGAATTTTTTCAGGTGCTATATTATAATGCTCCAAATAACGTAACAAACTATAATAACTGCTTGTCATATAAGGCACAGCAATAATTTTACCCGTTAAATCCTGTGGATTACTAATATGACTTTGATTTTTAACAACCAAAGCACTTTCTTCACCATATTGCCGATCAATAGCAATAATTCTCCCTTGCAAACCCACTGTTACAACAGATAAAAATTTAATCATATCTACAGGTACAATATCAACCTGATTAGTAGCTAAATCATGTAATGCTTTAAAATCATCATTATAATTTTGCCAAACAATAGATTCACGAGAAATTTTTTGATGTTTCTTATCAAATTGAGCAAAATTAGCAATATCAACTTGATTTTTCCATCCGATTCGAAATTCAGCATGGGCATTTTGTACAAGAATACTAAAACTTAATATACAAATTAAAAAAGTCCATCCTTGTAAAAATAATCTTTTTAAATTTTTAAAAACTATATTTATCAATGATAAAAATCCTGATTACAACACTTCAATTTTATTAAAAAAATAAAATTATTTAATTTTTTTAATAACAAAAATAAACTTTAAAAGTAAAGTGCCTCTTTAAATAAATCTTTCTCATTATATATATATTATTTAAAGAATAAATCCACCGCCCAATACGCGTGTTCCTTGATAAAAAACACAAGCCTGTCCTGGTGCGGGGTTGGCTGCTGCTTCTAATTTAACTCTTGCTCTATCACTATTTTCTATATAAATAGTTGCACGTCGCTCTTGATCATGAGCTCTAATTTGTACATTACATTGTAATAAATTTGTTGATACAGGAATAAGCAAGTTAAGATCACGCAAATAAAATATTTGTCGAATTTTATTATTTTTTGGTCCAATAACAATTCGTCTTTTTTCAGTCTCAATACGCAATACCATTTGACGTTGACCCTTTATTGTTGCCAAATTACCTAAACGTTTGGTTTGCCCTACAGTATATTTGGCTATACCTTCATGCTGACCTATAATGATGCCTTGTTCATCAACAATATCGCCTGGCTTCAACCCTTCTGGGGCTATTTTTTCAATAAATTGTATATAAGAATTATCTGTTACAAAACAAATATCTTGACTATCTGACTTTTGTGCAACAGCCAATCCAAATCGTTCAGCTTCTTTTCTAACTTCATCTTTGTTTATCATCTCCCCTAAAGGAAACCGCAAAAATTCCAGCTGTTCAGACGTTGTAGCAAATAAAAACCATGATTGATCCCGACTTAAATCAATAGGACGATGCAATTCAGGCCCATCTTTCCCTTCGATTCGCCGAACATAATGACCAGTTGCCATAGCATCAGCCCCTAGATCTCGTGCCATGATTAATAAATCTGTAAATTTTACACCCTGATTACAAGCAATGCATGGTACAGGAGTCTCACCTTTTTGATAAGATTGTACAAAACGTTCAATAACAGTTTTTTGAAAACGGCTTTCTGCATCAATAACATAATGTGGTATACCTAATTTTTCAGAAACTCTTCGTGCATCTCTTATATCTTGACCAGCACAACAAGCGCCTTTTTTAACAATACCACGTGTATCGTAAAGTTGTAACGTGGCTCCAAAAACTTCATGCCCCTGTTCTTTTAAAAGAGCTGCCGTAACAGAACTATCAACACCGCCCGACATTGCAACCATAATACGCATTAATTTAAGATAATTTTGGTAAACGAACTACTAAACCATCCAAATCATTAGTCATAATAATTTGACAACCTAAACGGGAAGTTTTTTGTAAACCAAATGCCATATCCAACATTTCTTCCTCTTCTTCAGCTGCAGGCTTTAATTTATTCCACCATGATTCATCTACAATAACATGACACGTTGCACACGCCAATGAACCTTCACAAGCTCCCTCTAAATCAATTCCGTGCTTATGAGCTATCTCTAAAACAGATAAACCAACAGGAGCATCCACTTCACGACGCGTACCATCTTGTTCGATAAAAACTATATGTGCCATTTAAAGTTCCTCATTCAAAATTTACAATCAATCACTTTATAAACAATTTCATAGTTAAACATTTCTTACCGTGATATTATACCACGCATCATATAAATCATGAATTGTTTCCTTAACTTCCCGTTCTATTGTCATCCGACCAAAAGAAAGACGAATACTAGATAAAATTTCTTGTTCTGACAATCCCATTGATTGTAAAACATATGAAAGTGAAGAAGCATGATTACAGGCAGAACTGGTAGATAAACATAAATGAGGAATTTTTGCTAAAAGATCAAGTGCCTTAACATGAGGAAATTGTATATTTATACCATTTGATACTGATTGATTTAAAGTTCCATTAATTTTAAAACCGGGTATTTTCTCTGTTAATTCTTTCACTAACAATAATTTATATGCCTGCAGACGATCATTATCTTGTTTAGCCTCTTCTTCCATCAATGTAATTGCTTTATCCAATCCAACAATCAACGGAACCGGTAAGGTTCCTGATCGAATTCCTCGCTCTTGATAACCCCCGTAAAATAAAGGTGTAATTCTGACTCTTGGTCTATGACAGACATATAAAACACCAATTCCTTTTGGCCCATAAATTTTATGGCCAGAAATTGAGGCAAGATCAATTCCCCAATCTTTTATTTTCACATTACTAGGCATTTTACCTAAAGCTTGAGAGAGATCACAATGAAATAAAGCGCCAAATTCATGGGATAAAGAGGATAAAAGTGGAATATCCTGAATTACACCTGTTTCATTGTTAGCCGCCATGACACTTACCAAAAGTGTAGGTGTTTGAAGTGCCAATTTCAAACAATCAGGATCAATTAATCCATTTGATTGCACTGGTAAAATATAAGGTTCTGCCCCCATTGCCTGTAAATTCTGAACAGTTTCCAAAACCGATTTATGTTCAGTTGAAACCGTTATTACACGTTTAGCTCTTGAAGATAGATTGAGAAAGTATCGAACACTTCCTTGAAGCGCAATATTATTTGATTCTGTTGCTCCTGAAGTAAAAATAATTTCCTGTGCCTTTACACCAAGTATTTTTGCAATTTGAGATCTAGCATCATCAACCGCTTGGGTGGAAACCTTTCCTAAAACATGATCTGAACTAGCATTCGCAAAACTATGCGCAAAATAGGGCAACATCGCCTTTACAACGCGTTCATCACAAGGTGTGGTTGATTGATAATCTAGATAAATGATCTTTTTTCCATTAATCTTTTTTTCTAGACTGGACATTATTGCACCTCAATCATTAAATGTTTCTAATTTTTAATAATTATTATAATCGTTGAAGCAATTGACAATAAGTATCAACAAAAGATTCAACATCTTGTTGTTTCACATTCCATGGTAATGAGACACGGATTGTACAATCAGCCAATGAATCCAAACCCATGGCAACTAAAACAGGTGAACGTACCAATTTTCCTGAAGAACAGGCTGAACCTGTCGAGACACAAAAACCAGCCATATCCAAGGCCATAAATTGTTTTTGAGCAGATATACCTCTATAAGCTAAAGATGAAGTATTATCTATCCGTTCGGCTTGCTCTCCACAAATGGAAGCACCAGCATGTTTAACTTCTTTCTCAAGAAAATTACGCATTGATAAAATATGGGAACGATCCTCATAATACGCATCCTTAATTGCCGCTGCCATACCTATGTGAGTTGCTACCGAAGGCGTACCTCCTCTTCTTCCCTGTTCTTGTCCCCCACCAATTAAAAGCGGATTGATTTTTTTAGCATTTCTTCCCTGCGGAGCCAGCAATAATGCTCCTGAACCTTTGGGTCCTCCCATTTTATGCGCTGATATCGCAAGACTATCCACTTTTAATTCCATCAGTTTAACAGGTATCCTTCCTGCTGCCTGCACGGCATCAACGTGAAGAAGTGCTCCATAAGTATTACAAAGCTCTGAAACTTTTTGAATAGGATGAATAACACCTGTTTCATTATTTGCCAACATTAAGCATATCAATGGTGGGATCAAACTATTTTTTAAAACATCTTCAAGAAAATTAAGGTCTATAATACCTGCCGAATCAACAGGTAAAATCCCTTTTGCACAATCAATTTGCATAATTGCCGGATGTTCCGTTGCTCCTATCCATAAAGGACGTAATTGATCCTTTAAATGAATCTGACCATATACTGCCAATATATCCGCCTCTGTTCCTCCAGAGGTAAAGATACAATCCTGTACAGATCCTCCAAAATAGTCAGCGACAACTTCACGGGCATCTTCTAGCTGATTATAAATTTTCCTTCCCATTTGATGAACTGATGAGGGATTACCTGTTTGATTCATAATTTCCATCATTGTTGATAAAACAACAGGACGTATCGGCTCACTGGCATTAGCATCAAGATAGACAGATTCTTTGGTCATTCGAAAATTCATTATTTAATTTTAAAATATATCCCTGTTCATTTTTGAATAATTTATATTTTTTATATAAATAAAATTTTTACTTTACTAAAATAGTATTTTACAATTATATTTCATTTTTAAATTTTATATTCAATGATAAATAACTTTCCGATTATTTCTATCTATTCACGCGTCCAAACTATTCCGTTAGGAATTAATTTTATTTAATAAATTAAACAAAAATACTTTAATTTTAAATGAAATATTATTATAGAAATAAACTGTTTTTATTGTTTTCCTATATTCATTTATATTATTGTTAAATCTTACACAGTGTACAAGTGTTAATAAACAAACGGATAATTCTATGCCAGAGGTAATGTTTGCAGGTCCTACAGGTCGTCTTGAAGGACGTTATCATCATTCTAATCAACCAAATGCTCCCCTTGCATTAATTCTTCATCCCCATCCTTTGCAAGGGGGAACAATGAATAATCGAATTACCTATACGATGTATTGCGCATTCCAGAAAATGAATTTTTCTGTTTTACGATATAATTCCAGAGGTGTTGGACGCTCTCAGGGACAATATGACGGTGGTATTGGAGAAATATCGGATGCAGCAGCAGCTTTGGATTGGTTACAAATGGCGAATACCAATTCTAGAGAATTATGGATTGCAGGATATTCTTTTGGTGCTTTTATCGGAATGCAACTTTTAATGCGTCGACCTGAAATCCAGGGTTGGATCAGCATTGCTCCACTCGCTAATCATTACGACTTCAATTTCCTTGCACCTTGTCCTTGCAGTGGTTTGATGATTGCAGGTGAATCCGATACTATTGTGCCTCAACAAGAAATCAATAAATTAGTCGAAAAATTAAATGCTCAAAAAGGTATCCAAGTTGATTATAAAACAATACCCAATGCAGATCATATTTTTATTAATCAAACTGAACAAATAGATCAAACAATTAACAACTATGTTGAAAATATTCTTAAAAACCGCTTAGAACAATCCTTTGAATAATTTTTCAATCTTTATATAAACAATCAAAGCTCTAAACATTTTATGTTTAAATATATTGAACTTATTTTTACCATAAAATGGTGCTTTATATCCTGATTTTTATCAACCCCTTACCAATAACAATATGGTTTTTTTTTCAAAACGTAAATCGCTGAAACAAATTAATCTTGGTATACAAAATAATGGGTTAAAACAATGTTTGGGGCCATGGCGTTTGACCATGATTGGTGTTGGATCCACGATTGGAGCCGGTATTTTCGTAATGATAGGAACAGCTGCGGCTAATTATGCTGGCCCTGCTATCCTTTTATCTTTTATTATTGCATCAATTGCATGTCTGTTTACGGCACTTTCCTATAGTGAACTTGCCTCGACTACGCCAACCGCTGGCTCGGCCTATAGTTATGCCTATACATC
Source organism: uncultured Commensalibacter sp. (assembly GCA_946699565.1). Lineage (GTDB taxonomy): Bacteria > Pseudomonadota > Alphaproteobacteria > Acetobacterales > Acetobacteraceae > Commensalibacter. Next base: position 73,127 of record CAMPDW010000007.1, read on the forward strand.
ATTAGGAGAAAAATTTGCATGGATTGTCGGTTGGTTGCTTTTACTAGAATACGGTATCTCAGTTGTTTCAGTTGCTTCTGGATTCTCAAGCTATAGTGTATCGCTTCTAAAAGATTTTCATATCTATATTGCTCCATGGCTTCATAATCCTATGATTCAAGAAACAAATAGCGGATATGGAAAAGGCATCGTTTTCATTCAATCTCTGGATTTGATTGGTGCTGTATCAGTTCTTATCACTGCTATTTTCTTGCTATATGGTGTTTCTGAATCTGCAACAATTAATGCGATTATTGTCAGTTTAAAAATCGCTGTTTTAATTCTCTTTATCTTTCTCGGTTTTCATTTTATTAAACTAGACAATTTAATGCCTTTTATACCTCCTTCTGCTGGGCCCATGAATTTTGGAATTAAAGGAATATTCCGAGCTGCATCAACAATCTTCTTTGCCTATATTGGCTTTGAGGCTGTATCTACAGCCGCTTCCGAGGCTAAAAATCCAAAAAAAGACGTGCCTTTTGGAATTATTGCCTCTCTTTTAATTTCTACACTTATTTATATTGGCGTTGCTTTAATTTTAATCGGAATAGTTCCTTATAAAAAACTGAATATTTCTGATCCTCTTGCCTTAGCTGTTGATTATATGCACATGCCAAACCTTGCATGGATTTTAAAAACAAGTGCTGTTGTTGGACTATGTTCTGTCATGCTGGTTATGTTATATGGTCAAAGTCGTATCTTTTATATCATGGCCAAGGATGGATTACTTCCGCCCATTTTTTGTAAACTTCATCCCAAATATCGTACGCCTTGGGCTGGAACAATTATTTTAAGCATTAGTATTGCTATCACTACTGCTTTTTTACCTATTGATATCATTAGTGATTTAATCAGTTTAGGAACTTCTCTTGCTTTTGGCATCGTATGTTTTACTGTCATTTGGCAAAGAAACGCCCACCCTTCACTTCATCGTCCTTTCCAAGTTCCATTTGATGGATTTAAAATAAAAAATATCTGGATAGGTTATATACCTGTATGTGGCATTATTTGCTGTCTCACTATGATCGTTCCTTTACTTATTGATATGATTTACTCTCTTGTTAACCATAATCCAATTCCTATAATTTTACTGAGTGTATATATATTAATTGGATTTTTAGGGTATTTTTATTACGGAAAAAAACATTCTATTTTATCGAATACCCAAATAAATAAAGAAATAAAATAAACATTCTATTATATCGATACATATATATATCCGTAGCCACTAATAAATTATTTATTCAAAAAAAATTCGATAAAAACTTATTAATATTCATCTTTAACTCATAACTTTATATATTGTTCACGATATAATATTAAAATGACTGATTTCATCAATGAATTTCCATTTTCTTGATCTTTTCCTTTTTATTGTCGGTTTAACAGCAGGAACCCTAGATACATTAGCTGGTGGAGGAGGTTTGATTACGGTTCCAGCATTAATTTATACGGGACTCAACATTATTCCTGCATTAGGAACAAATAAACTTCAATCAGCAATCGGAGAATTATCCGCCACCTTTCGATTTTGGCAAAGCGGTCAATTAACCTTTAGAAGTTTAGGGCGCACATTATGTTATACAGTTATCGGATCTACACTAGGAACAATCTTATTACAATATAGCTCTATTCAAATATTAAATAAAATTGTTCCTTGGATGTTACTCATCGTTTTGGCCTATTATTATTTATCACCTAAAATACATACTGATATGGAAACCAGTCATTTACCACAAAATCCTAAAATACTCTCTTGGATGGGTTTAACAATTGGTTTTTATAATGGTTTTTTTGGGCCAGGAACGGGTGCGATCTGGACAATTTTACTTATACAGATTTATAAATTACGCATCAATACCGCTACTATGATTACAAAGCCTTTAAATATTGCAGGTAACGTTACAGCTCTGAGTATTTTTATATCGAGCGGGAATATTAATTATTTCAGTGCCCTTATTATGGGACTTGGTTCATTCATAGGTGGACAAATTGGAGCTTCTTTTGTTATTTATAAAAGTACACGTTTTTTACGTATTATTTTCTTAACTATAATAACATTATGTGTCACTTATAGTTTTATTAAATTTTATGGATTAACTTAAAATTTAAGTATTTATTTTAATCTTTAAATCATATATTATATAAAATATATTCTATACATTTAAATATTTTCAATGTCCTTTATATCATTTGATATCATACTTGACAGGCTTCAGCAGTCAAGATTCCGTTCCCAGTTTAAACTCCATAATAAAGAGCGAAATTATTTAGCTAATAAAGGTATTGATAAAATCATGGAACATGCAGCTGATTTTATTCATCAACGCCTAGCTCCTACTTTTCCCAAAAATGATGGAAAACAAACACCATGGAAAGGACATCCTATATTTATTGCCCAACATGCTACAGCTACGTGTTGTCGTAGTTGCTTGGAAAAATGGCACCATATTCATAAAGGGCACGCTTTAACACAAATGGAAGAGGCTTTTATTCTTAATTTGATTCAGGCTTGGATAAAAAAGAATTATCAAAACCTTCAATCTGATTAAAAACCTTCATTATTCTATCAAAACAGACTGTTTCGTTATACATTAATAACGCTCTTTCCCTGCTATTTTTACCCATATTTTTTCTTTGTTCAGGATGAAAGGCAAGCCAGGCCATTGCTTTTGCTAAGAATGAAATAGAACCTACTGGTAATAATAGACCTGTTTTTAAATGTTGAATTTGTTCTCGAGGACCACGAATAGAGGTGCTTATAATAGGCAATCCACTTAACATGGCTTCAACAATAGACATTGGTAAGCCTTCAAAATGGCTAGGTAAAACGAAAATATCAGCTGCTTTCATAAGCTGGTCTATATCTTGACGATAACCCCAAAATCGTATTTGATTACCTAATTTATTTTGTGCACCAGCAAAAAGTTCATCTAAAGAAAATCCATAATCTGATGGTAAACGTTCTCCAACAATCCATAGTTCTATTTCTGGAATTTTATCAGCAATTGCAGAGAATGCTGTGATTAATTCAAAGTAACCTTTATGTTGGACCAATCGTGAAACAATCAAAAAAACAATTTGTTTAGATTGAATATGATGACTTACTCTAAAATGTTGTTTTGCCTTTTCATCAGGGCAAAATTGCTCTGAATCTCTACCATTCCCAATAAATACAGGACGGGAGTGAATACCTAATCTCTTGGCGTCTTGGGCTTCTTCTTGAGAAACAGTCATGTAATAATCCGTGATTTTCCCGCAGCCCCATTCAAGGACAAAGGATAACAAACGTCTTACCCATGATTTTATACCGCGTCCAGGTTGATTAAAAAGATATCCATGACATGTATAGATTATAACTGGGGTTCCGCATAAAAAAGCCGCTACACGTGCCAATACCCCACTAATCGACATATGGGCATGAACAATATCAGGTTTTTCTTGTTTAATCAACCAATATAATGCCCAAAAAGCTTTTAATTGACCTATAACAGAAAAAGAACGGACAAAAGGAATCGTTTCAACCCGAAATCCTTCTGATTTTACCTTTTCTAATAATGATCCTTCTGCGCAAACCCCTATAACCTGATGGTGACACGATCTTAATCGGCGCATTAATGGTAACAAAAATTGATAAAGAGCAAAATCTACATGGGCAACTTCAAAAATTTTCATTGATTCATTTATAGCTTACGACGTAATGCCCATTGAATAATTATCGACTGATCTTTTCGATTCATTGAATGATCTTGATCATGATCTCTTATCTTTTTTTGTTCTTGATAACGATCAAAGCTTTCAGAAACTTTATTTACTTCTGATTGTTTTGAAATTTCCTGATTTGTTTCCGACAAACTTTCAGAAACTCTAGGATGATCATGATCCGAAGTGTCTTTTTTCCGTATTTCTGCATTATCGTTTTGATTATGGAAAATAGCCACATAATCAGATTCCTCTTCACTTTGTTTAATTGCTATTGATTGCTGGTCTTGTATTATATTTAAAGGCTTTCCGCTTTTTTTATCAGCTTTAACAGATAAAGCTTGATTATATAAAACTATTTGTTTAGTCGCAAGTCGAACTTTTTGACCAAAATATACGCTGTCCTCAATTCTTCCATCTGCACCTGAAAAGCGAAACCACCATATTTGATTACCTTCCTGAGGATGATTAAAAGATAAGATAAAAATCTTTTCTTTTTTATCTTTTTCTATATCAACTATTTTTTCTTCAACTTTAATTGTAGGATGCAAATGGAAACGAATTTCAAAGGGAAGAATCTGATCAGTTTCTATCAATTCCTCTCCCCTCAGATCATATCCATCCGAATTTAAATAAAATTTACGATTATAAATTGCGTTATATACTTGTTTCCAACCATTATGACTAAGCTCAACCCAATGTGCACTATCTTTCATCTCATGATTTGATTCAATCCTAAAATTTGAATCTAAAATTTGATTATCCTGTAATAAAACACAATCAGAATTACATAGTTTTAAAACTGAAAAAGCTGCTGTTCCCGCCAATGCAGAACGCCAAGCTGATGACCCTCCTGACCCGCAATTTACAATTATTCGTTGTTTTCCAATTGAAAATTCAAAAGACAAAGATCCAAGATATTTAATTGGTGCATTTTTTAGAGGGATACCACTATCAATTAATAAAGTAGAACGGTTGGAAAAACAACGAATATATCCACCTGATTTCATATCCGTCATTGCAACACGCTTCTGTGTCGAATTACTTAAAACACGATCTATATAGTTAGCATCAGATTCACCTGATCCATTAAACAAAGCTAATTTACCATCACCATGTCTTAAAGCTCGTAAAGCTCGGCTAATAATATCTAGTGCCAAATTTAAATCTGAGGGAAAGCGTGAATTAACAAGTTGATACATTAATCGAATTTCAACTAAATCGCGTAAAATATAAAGCTGTAATTCAGGATTTCTGGAAATATGAATACCATCGTCTAAAATCTGAGCGGATAATTCATTTTGTAATAATTTGGTTATTTTTGAAATTAAATCAAATTGTTCTGGCATACAAAGAGAAAGGGCCATTGCCGCTTTTAACAATGTAAATGCTTCATGCCTAGGCTTAATTGCCGGCAACATCGCAACAACATAACGTCCCTCTTGTAAAATTCGTTGCATAAATTGTTGATGGAAATATTTTTCAGCTGATTCCGCAAAAAAATCGTAATGACTCAACCAATTCGCCATACGATTTGCAAGCGTTAAAGGCTGGTAAACGATCGAATTATAATAAGATGGTGGACTACTGATCCAGTCCGCTACCAGATTCCGTGCAACCAAACGTGCATTTTCCGTTCCAACTTCTCGCAAATCTCGCAACCAAGAAAATCCATGCAGTTTTACTTGAATCTCCCACGATAAATTTCTTCCTCCCCATTGACCTGGATACAAAGGAATAATACAATCTTGATAAATTAATTCCCCCCTTATAAGATGCATACCATAAACAGAATTCCCAATCCATAAATCACGCAAAATAGAAACTGGAACTTCAGGAATTTGTCCATAACCAATAGCAGGTAATTTTACCAGAGAAAGTCGGATTTTTTCCATTATATCACGCAAAACCACCCTAATCTCCCTATTCCTCTGAAATTTATACCTTGACTTGCTTATTCCCCATTTACCATTTATTTTTGAACACCACGCAAAGCATTCATTGCTTGACCATAATTTGGTTGATTATAAATTGATGTTCCCGCAATAAGTACATTTGCCCCTGCCTCAACAACCAAAGAAGCCGTCTGTGCATTAATACCACCATCAACGCTAATTGAAATTAACCGACCAGTTTCTTTAACCATTTCATAAATCTTGCGAATTTTAGCCAATTGACTTGTTAAAAATTTCTGTCCCCCAAAACCAGGATTAACTGTCATAACTAAAATATTATCTACCAAATCCAAAACTTCAGAAATTGCGATTGCAGGTGTTGCTGGACATATAACAATTCCAGCCTTAATTCCAAAAGATTTTATATGTTGCAAAGAACGGTGAGCATGAGGACCTACTTCAATGTGAAATGATATCTGATCCGCACCAGCCCGAACAAATGGTTCGATAAAAGGATCAATAGGTTCAATCATAAAATGTACATCGAATGGTAGCTTGCTGTATGAACGTAAAGATTCAAGCACAACAGGTCCAAAGGTTATATTCGGAACAAAATGCCCATCCATTACATCTAAATGAATCCAATCTGCTCCCTGTTTATCTACAGCTTTTATTTCATCTCCTAAACATGCAAAATTTGCTGAAAGTATACTTGGAGCAATTAAAGGAACTCTCATGTTCAAGACAAACCTTTCTACAATTTTTTTAAATTTATTTCTTAGTAGTTTAAGACAAAATGAAAAAAATGAACAGAAAAAAGGATAATATCTTATTGCCAATTATCAAATATATATAAATTTATATATATTTGATAATTAATTTAAGCTTTTAATTTTCTTTCACGAACCGAGCAATGAAAAAACCATCCATTCCACCCTTATCATACCACATAAATGGCAATGTTCTTATCCACCCTTCTCGAGTTAATGCCTGAGGTAAAAAAGCAATCTCCTCTTGAGTAAAAAAAAGAGGTCTAACACCTGATAATGTTTGAATATAACTCATTTGTTCTTCTGCTTCGGCTGGATGCAATGAACAAACACTATAAATAAATCTTCCACCTTTTTTCAGATAAGTTATCGTAGCTTTAATTAATTTTTGCTGAAGTACAATCAAATTTTGAACATCACTTTCTCTTTTTAAACGAAGCACATCTGGATGCCGCCGATAAATACCCGTTGCGGAACAAGGGGCATCCAACAATATAGCATCAAATTCATCTTTATAGGGTAAATTCCCAGCATCACCTAAAACCAATTCTGCCTGCATATTCAGCCGATCCAAATTTCCTTTTAACCTTTTCAATCTTGATTCTTTTTTTTCAACTGCAACAACTTTCGCACCAGTTTCAATCAATTGAGCTGTTTTACCACCTGGTGCAGCACATAAATCAGCTACTTTTTCATTCTTTTGTACATTTAATAATAAAGCTGGTAATGAAGCAGCAATATCTTGCACCCAAAAACAACCTTTCTGGTAACCTTCAATTTGATCGACTTTAACATGGCACGGAAAACGCCAATGATTATCTATTAATTTTTTCCCGTCTTGATGAACAGTAAAGTCTTTTTTAAAATGAATATCTAAAGGTGGCTCTTTATTTAACATTTCTGCTAAGCGACATGGATCAAATCCAGCTTTACTCCATACTTTCCATAACCATACTGGAATATCCAAACGATTTTGATCAAGTTTATCCAACATAATTTGTCCTTGATCAGATATACGTCTTAAAACGGCATTAACCAAACCCGTAAATTTTACAAAACCATTATGTCTAGCCAATTCAACAGATGTATTAATAGCAGCATGCAAAGAAGTATTTAAAAAAAGTATTTGTGCCGCACCTAATCCTATAATCCATAGTATTTTTTGTGGAGGAGAACGTTTTAAAAAAGATTCCACAAGTGCTTCTAATGTTCCTTTTTTTCTTAAAAAACAAACAATCAACCGATAGGCTGCAGCTTTATCACGTTGTTCAACGTTAGAGGGTAAAACTTGTTGAATAGCAGCTTCCAAAGAAAATTGTTTCCACTCAAAAAGCTGACAAATAGCATCAAAAGCAATTTGTCTTGTATAATCTTTATATGTTGTTTTTTGTACAAGATTTTTTTTAAAGGGAGGTTGATTATTCAATTTGATCTTTTCAAAATTATAATTTCTCTTTATTAATAATGATAATAATTTCAATTAATTTGAATATATTATTATTTTAGTACAAAAAATTCATCATATTTGCAAATAAAATTTAATCAACAATTTTTACTAAATTTTATTCGTGATCCACCTTTTTTGATGCTATATTATCCTAAATAATAAAAAAACTTAAAACCTATTCAATTTGATATATTAATTTATTTATAACTTTAAGTTGAAAAATATCTTTCAATGAAAAAATGGACTATTCTTTTACCTTATTACAATGAAGCAAATTTCTTATGTGGAACCTTAGAAAGTATTGTCTCACAAAGCTATAAAGATTTTAAGCTTATTCTTATCAACAACAAATCAACTGATAATTCTGAAATTATTGCAAAAAAATTTATACAATTTTATCCTGAAATAGAAGTTCAATATATTCATGAAAATCGTCCAGGTAAAACAAATGCCTTACAAACCGGTTTAAAATTAGTCACTACACCTTACGTTGCGACAATGGATGCTGACACTTATTATCCCCCACATTATTTAAAATTCTGCAATCATATTTTTAGCCTTCATCATGAATATGGTGCTGTAATGGCTTGTGATATTTATCAACCGTTTTTAAATTTCAAAAGTCAAAAAAGATGTTATAAAATTTTCATTAAATCTAAGTTAATACCCAAACAATGTTACGCAGGAGGATATGCCCAAACTTTTCGTACTGATCTTTTAAGACAAATTGGCGGTTTTAATCAAAATTTATGGCCTTATGTATTTGAAGATCATGAAATTATCCATAGACTCTTAAAAATCAGCAAGGTTTATTATTCTCCTAAGCATTGGTGCATGCCTTCTGAAAGACGAACAGATCATACAAATATTCGTTGGAGCCGTTTAGAAAAATTTCTGTATGAATATACGCCGTTTTTCTTAAAAGATTGGTATTTTTATAGTTTTCTTAAAAAAAGATATGATCAAAAAAACGCTTCTATTGTACAACTTCGATCACACGAATGGAAATAAATAATTAGTAATAAATAGTATTAATAAAACTTTAACCCATCCATATTTAATGTAAAAATAAAGCTATTTGCTTTACCTCTACAATAATGTATGATAGTTAATCATTATAATAAAACAACAATTTTCAATGCATGATTTATCTAATCAAGTAATAGGCCAAAAATTAGCTACTATTCGCAGAAATATCTATAATGCTGCTATTAAAGCAGGTCGAGATCCAAAAGATATTCGTCTTGTAGCTGTGTCTAAATTTCATTCTGCAGATGCTATTTTCTCAGCTATTCAACATAATCAAATGATTTTTGGAGAAAATCGTATCCAAGAAGCAAAACAAAAATTTACATCTCTTCTATTGGAAAATCCCTCAATCCATCTACATATCATAGGCCCCATTCAAAGCAATAAAATTATTGATGCAGTTAAAATTGCTTCGGTCATAGAAACAATTGATCGCCCTTCTATGCTTGTTCCTCTTGATAAAGCAATACAAAAAATTGGACGGGCACCTAAACTTTTTATACAGATCAATACAGGAAAAGAACCTCAAAAAGCAGGCATATTTCCAGAGGAAGCTGATTATTTTATCTCTTTATGCTATAAACAATTTGGTTCCTTAATACAAGGGGTAATGGGTATCCCTCCTGTTCATGATGATCCCACCTCTCATTTTAAACAACTTGTATCTATTGCAAAAAAATATTATTTACCTGAAATATCCATAGGCATGTCACACGATTATGAAATTGCGATTGCTTGTGGAGCTACATTTGTAAGAGTAGGTACGGCAATCTTTGGTAACCGTCCACTATATTCTATTCAAAATAACACAGATAAAAATGCTTAAATAAGACTTTATTCTTTGATCATGATTATCTTTAAACTTGGAGTAATCAATCATGCTTTCTTCTGATGAGGAAAACATTCATCCAAATAACGAATCTAATCAAACAGATGATGATAGTGTCAATACAGATGATATTAATATCATAGAAGGGGAAGACCCTACTACCGTTAATGATGGTAATGAAACGCCATCAGAAGCTATTTATAATCATGATACAATCACAGTTTTACCAGCTTTAGATCAGGAAAATCAGGTTACAGAATTCGGAACTGACCAACCTGAACATAAAATCAGGCCACTAAGTGTAGCAATATTATTAACCGTACTTGGTGTCGTTTATGGAGATATCGGAACGAGTCCGATTTATGCATTACGATCAACGATTTTAGTTGTATCCAACCATCATAATATTATTAAAGTCTGGGAGATTTTCGGGGTAGTAAGCCTTATATTTTGGGCTTTGATCCTTATTGTTACAATAAAATATGTAACATTGGTTATGCGGGCTGATCACAATGGTGAAGGTGGTATTCTTGCCTTGATGTCTTTGGCCCAACGCGTGAGCAAAACAGTCAAAAGCAAAATTATTCTCGGTATTGTAGGTATTGCAGGTACCTGCCTATTCTTTGGTGATGGAATGATTACACCCGCAATTTCAGTTTTATCCGCGATTGAAGGATTAGAAGTATCTTTGCCAGAAACAAAGAATTTTATCATACCCCTTGCCCTTATTATTTTAATCTCACTCTTTAGTGTTCAAAGTAAAGGAACTGAACATATAGGTAAAATTTTTGGACCTATTATGTTGATATGGTTTACAACAATTGGTTTTTTAGGGGCTTGTGAGGTTGTAAAACATCCATATATTTTATGGGCACTTTCACCTCATCACGCTATTTTATTCATATACCATCATGGTTGGATGGCTTTTATTGCTCTTGGATCCGTCGTCCTAGCCGTAACAGGTGCAGAAGCTTTATATGCTGATATGGGACATTTCGGTAGAAATCCCATACGTTATAGCTGGATATGTTTCGTATTACCTTGCCTAACTTTAAATTATCTTGGTCAAGGAGCATTACTCCTTTCCAATTCAAAGGCTTTAGCCAATCCCTTTTTCTATCTTGCTCCCCACTGGTTTAATATTCCCTTGGTAATTCTTTCTACCTTTGCAACAGTGATAGCAAGTCAGGCAGGTATTTCAGGCGGTTTCTCTCTTGCAAGGCAATTAACTCAACTTGGATATTTTCCAAGATTACGTATTCGCCATACAAATGCACAGGAAGAGGGTCAAATCTATATTCCTGAAGTTAATCATGCCTTAATGATTGGCTCTTTATTATTAATCCTAAGTTTTCAATCTTCTGATGCCTTAGCCGCTGCCTATGGAATTGCCGTGACAGGAACTTTTACATGTACCTCAATCTTATCCTCTGTCGTGTTTAACCGTTTATATAAATGGTCAGTTTATCATGTTGCTGGAACCTTTGGATTATTCTTTATTATTGATGTCATATTTTTTTCAGCCAATGCTTTAAAAATTCCTCAAGGTGGATGGGTTCCATTACTTTTAGGTATCTGTCTGACTATTCTTATGACTACCTGGAATAAAGGAAGAACCTTAGTTAATAAAAAACGTGCACAAGGTGCATTACCTATTGCATCCTTTTTAAACCGTTTACCCCAATCTCATCTAACAAGAGTTCCAGGTATCGCAATTTTTATGACACCTGACCCTTTATCTGTACCAAGTTCTCTTTTACATAATATTCGTCATAACAAAGTTTTACATAAATATGTCTTCTTTGTAACAATCGAAAACCTTAAACAGCCAGAAGCAGAACGAGGGCACCGTATTGCAATGCGGCAACTCGCACCCAATATTTATCAAGTGATTGTCCGTTATGGATTTATGGAAATGCCCAATTTACCCCGTGCTTTGGAATTATTAAAATCTCAATCAAGTCTAAAATTTTTTGATACTTTACAAGCATCCTATTTCACAACACGAGAACAAATTGTCAGGGCACCCATTTCCAAAATGAGCCAATGGAGAATGAATATTCTTATGTTTATGTTAAGAAATGCAAGCCCTATAACTGATTTCTTACGTATTCCCGTCGATCGTGTTGTTGAACTTTCTGTCCGTATTTCCGTTTAATGCTTACAATAGAATCTTCATATTCTTTTAAAAAGCCAGACAAAAAAACATTAAATCCTCTGGCACTTTATATTCACTGGCCCTTTTGTTTATCAAAATGTCCATATTGCGACTTTAATAGCCATGTTACCCACATTATTCCACAAGAAGCTTACGCTGTGGCTATACTTAATGAATTAAAACATGCTTTATCGACTGTACAAAGCAGTGTTCTTACCTCTATTTTTTTTGGCGGAGGAACACCTTCTTTAATGACACCTCAAACGGTGGAAAATTTAATTAATTATGCAACACATTATTTGCCTGTTACTAATAATCTGGAAATTACGTTAGAAGCCAACCCCACCAGTGTTGAAAACCAAAAATTACAAGATTTTAGACAAGCTGGTGTAAATCGTATTTCCCTTGGCATTCAAAGCCTTAATCCTCAAGCCCTTAAAATATTAGGTCGTCAACATACTGTAAAACAGGCTATCGATGCCTTAGCATTAGCTAAAAAATTATTTCCCAAAATATCTTTTGACCTGATTTATGCTCGTGAAGATCAAACACTTTCAGATTGGCAAAGAGAACTTAAAATTGCTTTGGATTTAGCAAATGATCATTTGTCTCTTTATCAATTAACAATTGAACCAGAAACAGTTTTTGCAAAATATAGCCAACAAGGAAAATTAAAATTACCAAATGAACAATTAAGTGCAGATTTATTAATCATTACAGAGGAAATGGCCCAAAAATATAGCATGCAAAACTATGAAATTTCAAATTACGCTAAAATAGGGTCTGAAAGTAAACATAACCTAGCCTATTGGCGTTATCACGATTATATCGGTATTGGACCAGGAGCACATGGTCGAATAACTGAAGATTCTATTTTATACGCTACAGAACGTTATAAAAATCCTAAAATCTGGTTAAAAACAGTGCAAAAACAAGGTCATGCATTAAGCCATAAGGAAGCATTAACATCATTAGATAAAGCACGAGAAATGATTCTAATGGGACTACGGTTAAAAGAGGGCATCGATACAAAATCTTTTAAACTACGCTGTGGAATAGAATTAATTGAAGCAATAGACCTTGAAGTCTTAAACGCTTTAATAGACGAAAATTATATATGCTGGGATCACCGAAGATTAAAAACAACCTTAACAGGAAAAATTCGTTTAAATGCTATTTTAGAAGCAATTTTAAAATAAAAGGAAATTTTAATGTTACATATAATGAAAGTTGCCATTGGTATTCACGATATTACATATCTTAAAAACATTAAAAACAACAAATATCATGATTATGTCTTAACTCGCTTTATACCAAAACAGGCTGATGAAATTTTAAAAAATGAATCTCTTTACCGTATTATCAATGGTAACTTATGCTGCCGCCAAAAAATTATTGATTTTGTCTCCAACACTCGGAAAATGGTAATCCCTGTATACAAATTTTACTTGAAACTGAAATTATCACTACTTTTTCTATTGCAATGCGACCTTTTCAAGAATGATGTTATTTAAAATCAACTAATGCTCCAAAGAATCTATCCTTCAATCATACTCAAATTTCTTCTAATCTGCCTGTCAATATACGTAAAGAATTAGAAATTCTTAAGCTTATTAATCCCATTTACTAATAAAATTTTTTATTTTAAAAAACATCTTATTTTTCTGAGACTGTATTATCGTATAATACTCGATCTGCTTTACGATCAACTTCTTCTTCCTGTTCTTTTGTTAAATTTTTTTTATGATATTCTTCAGAGGCTCTTGCTTTTGCATTCCTTGCTCTATTCTTTGTATCTAAAGGATATTTTCGTTCTTCAGGCAAGGCAAATTCACTTTCAGATAAAGATTTGCGTTGTTTGATTGTTAATTTTGTCATTATTATTTCCCATTTTAAAATAAATATATTATTATAATAATATTAACAAAGAAATTACAAAACTATTTTTGTTTTGTATAAGTAATACTTATAATTATTATTTTAACCAACAGCTTACTTTACCCTTTATATTAACAAAAAGGTTAACTTTTTATCGTTAATCTTTTTGTAACTTTATATACTTAAACTAATAACTTTCATATTTTTTTCGTAAAATCTGTGCTGCTTGCACCATATTTTTTAATGAAGGAACGACTTCCGACCAATGACGTGTTTTTAATCCACAATCAGGGTTAATCCATAATCTTTGAATAGGAATATAATTAGCAGCTTGTTGTACTAAATCAACAATAGAATTAACCGTTGGTATATTCGGAGAGTGAATATCATAAACACCTGGACCAATACTATTGGGATATTCAAATGCTTCAAACGCTTTAAGTAATTCCATATGGGAACGCGATGTTTCGATCGTAATAACATCAGCATCCATTTGAGCAATAGCATCTATAATATCATTAAATTCCGAATAACACATATGTGTATGAATTTGGGTTTTATCCTGAACTCCATTTGCAGTGATTCTAAAAGATTGAATTGCCCAATCAAGATATTCCTGCCATTCTGAACGACGTAATGGTAATCCTTCCCGTAAAGCAGCCTCATCAATCTGAATAATGCGAATACCAGCTTGTTCAAGATCCAAAACCTCTTGCCGCATTGCCAGAGCTAATTGGTAACATGTTTCAGAACGAGGTTGATCATCTCTTACAAAAGACCAATTTAAAATCGTAACAGGACCTGTTAGCATACCTTTCATAGGCTGCTTTGTTAAGGATTGTGCATAAGTAATCCATTCAACCGTCATCGGTTCTGGACGGCTAATATCTCCATAAATAATTGGTGGTTTAACACATCTAGATCCATAAGATTGTACCCAACCTTGTTGGCTGAAAACATAACCTTGCAATAATTCACCAAAATATTCAACCATATCATTACGTTCTGGTTCACCATGAACCAATACATCTAGTCCAAATGATTCTTGTTGTTCAACGCAATAAGCAATAATATCTTTAATTTCTTCTATATATTGGCTTTGTGTAATTTCCCCTTTTTTCAATTTACTTCTAATCTGACGAATATTCTTTGTTTGTGGAAAAGAACCAATTGTAGTTGTTGGAAATAAGGGTAAATTCAAAATAGATTGCTGTTGTTTAATCCGTTCTGAATAAACACTTTGTCGTTTTCCAAGCTGGTCATGGATAAAATGGCAGGCTTTTTTAATTTGCTCATTATGAACTTTTTTAGACTGTTTTCTTTTTTCCAAACAAGCACGATTTTCAGACAAAACTTCTTGAACAGCTTCACGACCTTCTTTTAATGCTTTAGCCAGAATATTAATTTCTTCAAGTTTCTGCAAAGCAAATGCTAACCAAGAAAGGATTTCAGGATCCATTTTACTTTCATGCTCTAAATCAACAGGAACATGCAGCAAAGAACATGAAGGTGCCAACCATAACCGTTTCTTCAGGGTTGCATAAATAGGCTCAAGCCAATCCAAGGTTGTATTTAAATCCGTTTTCCAAATATTACGCCCATTAACTACACCTAGAGAAAGAATCTGTTTGTCTTTAAGATAAGGAATAATTTTTTGTATTTCATCACGTGCATGAATTGCATCAACATGAAAACCTTGCACACCCAGTTCGGGTAATAATTCGATATTTTCTTTTAATTTACCAAAATATGTTGCTAATAAAATATATATTGGTGCTTGTTTTAAACTTTCATACGATGAAATAAGTGCTTGTTTCCATGTTTCAGTAAGTTCAGTAACTAGGATAGGCTCATCCAATTGAACCCAACTTTCACCTTGTTCAGCCAATTCCTGTAATAAAGCTTGATATTGCTTCAAAAGAGAAGGTAACAAATTAAGTTTTTGACTATCATCCTGTGCTTTCCCTAACCATAAATAGGTTACAGGGCCAACAAGAACAACCTTAGTTTTTGCCCCTTGTTTTTTAGCTTCTGTTAAATGAGCAAGTAAAGTTTTACTATTTAAATTAAATTGAGTATTTTTGGTAAATTCAGGAACGATATAATGATAATTTGTATCAAACCATTTTGTCATCTCACCCGCAGCAATATAGCAATCACAAGATTTTTCACTACCTGAACGACCCCGTGCGACTTGAAAATAATGATCTAGTCGTGTTCCTTCCTGCTGTTGAATCCGTTCGGGAATATTTCCAAAAAGAAAGCTAGTATCCAAAACATGATCATAAAAGGAAAAATCCCCTACAGGTATTAAATCAAACTGTTTTTGATCCTGCCAATGTTGTTTACGTAAAAGTTGGGCTGTTTGCTGTAATTCCTCTAAGGAAATTTTTCGCTGCCAATATGATTCAAGAGCAAATTTCAATTCCCGCTTTACACCAATCCGCGGAAATCCTAAATTATGAGTTGTTACCATTTTTCTATCCTTTACACGTTTTTCTATAACAGGTTTTAGAAACAACCTATTGAGATTACGGCATAAAAGGAAATGATATTATTTCATCCAACCATTAATTTTATTCATAAGATAAAACACATCATCCATGATTGAAATCATTCATTTAAAAATCATACGAGAAATTGAAAAGCAAAAATCTATGACAGCTGCAGCTGAAACATTATGCTTAACCCAACCGGCTCTTAGTCATGCTATTAGAAAACTTGAACAAAATCTACAAATAAGTCTTTGGCGCCGTGAGGGAAAATATATGCAGCTCACCCAAGCTGGTCAGGAATTGCTTAATCTAGCCCATCGAATTTTACCTCAAATTGAATATAATGAAGCAAAATTGAAACAATATGCCCAAGGCAATATTGGTAGTTTAAAAATAGGAATGGAATGTCACCCTTGCTATCAATGGCTTCTTAAAATTACTGCTCCATATATAAAAAAATGGTCTCACGTTGAAATTGACGTCAAACAAAAATTTAAATTTGGTGGTTTAGGAGCCTTATTCAATTACGAAATTGATATATTAATTACACCTGACCCTATATTGAAATCTGACCTACATTTTGAATCTGTTTTTAATTACGAACAAATCTTAGTTGTTGGTCCTGCACATCCTTTTCGATCTTTATCTTATATTACACCTGAACAAATGGCATCAGAAACACTTTTAACGTATCCTGTCGAACCAAGTCGATTAGATATTTACAGTCTTTTCATGACCCAAAAAGGAATTATCCCACGTCATCATAAAATAATCGAAACAACAGATATTATTTTACAAATGGTTGAAAATAATCGTGGCGTGACAGCCCTTCCCCATTGGCTGGTTCAAGAAAACCAAGATCGTTTCGATATTTATCCCGTTCGACTTGGAAAAGATGGAATTCCAAAACAACTTTTTATTGGTTCGCGTAAATCTGATCAAACCATTAATTATCTAAATGCCTTTATTCAGTTAGCAAAGCAAATTTCATTTCCTATGTCTACATAAAATATTTAAAATAAAATATAGAAATCAAAAAGCTTACTTTATTAAGAATAATTTTAACAAAATAGGTTAAATCTGTTACTATTCGAAATCTTAATTTATTTTACCATTTTAAAAAGAAATTAAAAAACTAATGCAGGCAACAATCAGCAAAAATCTTTTGACTTTATTACAGTTTTTGCTTTTGTTTATATTTCTTTTTCTTACTGCCTGTGGTGGTGGTCATCGTTATCAAAAAGGCGATGCAGTATCTTCTAGATATAGTAATTATATGCCTAATTATCCTAAAAAATGGAATCCACCAGGTCCGCCCCTTGATCCATGGGGACCCTATATCAATCAGTCTTCCCAACGCTTTAATGTCCCTGATCAATGGATACGCGCAATTATTTTACAAGAAACCAGAGGATATCAATATTTTAATAAACGTCCTGTTACCTCTCCGCATGGGGCAAAAGGCTTAATGCAAATTAAGTCAGCAACCTATAAAGATTTGGCAAAACGTTATAATCTTGGCAGCGATGTCTATGACCCTCATGATAATATTATGGCTGGGACAGGCTATATTCACACACTTTATAATAAATATGGTGCTCCTGGTTTTGTTGCGGCTTATCATGGCGGCCCCGGAACTCTTGATGCATACTTAAAAAGAAAGACTCCTCTACCCAAAACCACAAAAAATTATCTGATTTCCGTTACACCCAACCTAGGAAATTCCGTTCCTATGAGTGGCCCATTTGCAAGTTATGGTGGTATTTATGCACGTAAAAATACGCGAACTCCATTACCTTTAGAAGCTTATTACACGCCAAAATCATACAGTCCTGTTCAAATGGTTACCACTGCACAAGTTATACCCTCAGAAAGTAAAAAGGAATTAAAACGTTTTCTTGTAAAAAATCATGAACAAGTTATAGCTTCCAATAATAGTAATGAGCCTCCAATTATGATCGTTCCTTCGAATTATCATCCTTCTTATAGATCAACCTATAATAATAACTCCACCTCTAATTCAAGCCAGCCTTACGCTTCAAAACCAACCCCACCTACAATGATCCAAACTTCATCAACCAGTAACAATTATTATATTTCAACAAGAGGTGACTGGAACATTCAAGTCGGCGCTTTTTCATCCGCATCCCTTGCCAATTATGCAATCGCTACTGCTAAACAAAAAGCTGCAAGTTTATTAGTATTGGCACACCCTAATCTTGAAACAGTCACAAAAAATGGAAAAATACTTTATCGAGCAAAGCTGGAGGGGCTAAGTTACGCAACAGCTTTACAAGCATGCAATTTATTAAAGGTTAAAAAAATGAATTGTGTCCCTGTTCAATAAAAATCCTGTATTAAAAAATATATTTTTCCTAATATAAATATTCTTTTAAAAATCTGTATAAAAAAGCAGGGAATAGACAAAAAAAGAATCAATATCTTGTCCGGTTAATTCCCTAAAAAAGTCAATAATTTCTTCTTTCCTATGAAAAGTATTATTAATTTTTATGATAATATTTTTTGCTTCATATGCACATTGCTGAAGAAATTACATCAATTCTTTTCTAAAAAATTATATGACGTCTATTCCTATTAATAAATTTACTTATAAAAAATTTATTTAAAAAAAACTTATTAAACCATATTTATTCATTCTAAATTTACTTTAAAATTATTCCAATACAATTATCATGCTAAAAAATCCAATCCTATATCAAGAATAGGAGCACTATGCGTAATCCATCCTACCGAAATAAGGTCAACACCACTTTCTGCTACTGTACGTGCTGTATCTAGAGTTATACGACCTGAAGCTTCGGTAATAGCTTGATGATCAATCATTGCAACAGCTTCTTTTAACATTGCAGTTGTCATATTATCTAACAAAACAGCATCTACACCTATAGATAAGACCTCTTTTAATTGTTCCAAAGTATCAATTTCGATTTCAATCTTAACCATATGCCCGACTTTTCTCTTAGCTTTTTCTAATGCCTTACGAACACCGCCAACAATTGCAATATGATTATCTTTAATTAAAACCGCATCATACAAGGCAAAACGATGATTCATTCCTCCTCCACAACGCACAGCATATTTTTCCATTAAGCGCAATCCAGGGGTTGTTTTTCTTGTACAAACTACATGGGCCTTTGTTCCAGCAATTGCCTTAACTATTTTATGGGTTACGGAAGCAATACCAGATAAATGACTCATAAAATTTAAAGCCGTTCTTTCACCTGTTAAAATAGCATGTGAAGAACCTTCAATAATTGCAATCTTGTCCCCTGGAGATAAAGAATCGCCATCATTTTTTAAAAATTTTATTTTTATCGTGGGATCAATTAAAATAAAAGATAAAGCTGCAATTTCTGCTCCTGATAGAATACCATTTTCTCTTGAAATCATTGCTACTTTTGAATGTTGATTTTCATCAACAACCGAATTCGTTGTAATGTCACCTGCTAGACCTAAATCTTCAAGCAAAGCATTACGAATAATCGGCTCAATTAATATACGTGGCAAAGTGGAAATTGTCATAATACGCTCTCATTTATTAAATTAATCTTAAAAATCCGAATGCTTCATCCTCTTATCATAATATTTTTTTAGCATATTGATAAGCTTGATCAAAATGGAGGAAAGATCGATTGGTTTCAGGTAATGTTTGCGGAAAATCCTGACGATAATGTGCCCCACGGGATTCCTTACGTAATAAAGCACTTACTGCAATCATTAAAGCGATATGTTCAGAATGAAGAACTGAATAGTTTTGATCAGCCTTTTTAATTAAATATACTAATTGCCTTATTGCAGATTTTAGTGATTTTTCATCACGAATAATGTTGAGATGATGTTGCATAATATCCTTAACATCCAATAATGTATCCGTAATAACAAAATGAGGGATTGGCACGTCCTCCAAACAGATTTGATCAGACTTTTTTTGTAAAATAGCTTTGGCTGCTCGCATCGCCATAACTGTAGCCTCTAATAGAGAATTACTGGCTAAACGATTGGCACCGTGCAAACCTGTGGATGCAACCTCTCCAACCGCCCATAACCCAGAGACAGACGTCTCACCATCAATATTTGTTCGAATTCCTCCCATATGAAAATGTTCAACAGGTTTAACAGGAATTAAATCAATTGCAGGATTGATACCCACATTTTTACATAATTGATTGATCGTTGGAAAACGTGAAGCAAAACCTTCTCCCAAAGAAGACCTTGCATCAAGATAAACTTTTTTCTCTTGAAAAAGTTGGTTATAAATAGCCCGAGCAACCACATCACGAGGAGCCAATTCCTGTCCTTTTGTATCTGCCAAAAAACGTTGATTGTCACTATTAACTAGGATCGCACCTTCCCCTCGAACAGCTTCACTAATCAAGATTCGTGGAAAAACAGGGATATCTAATGTCGTCGGATGGAATTGAATAAATTCTAAATCTGCTAATTCAGCTCCTATCTCAGCCGCCAAAATCAGACCTTGACCAAAATTTTTAAGTGGATTTGTGCTTTCTTCAAACAATCCACCAATGCCACCTGTTGCTAATACAATATTTAAAGCAGCAATTAATTTGAATTGTCCATCAATTTGAGCAATTAATCCCTGAACTTTATTCTTTTTTTTAAGTAAACGAACAGCAATAGCGTTTTCTATTATAGTAATTGAAGGTGTTTTCAAAACAACATGCGTCAAAGCTTCAATCATGCCACGACCTGTTGCATCACCATGAATATGAAATATTCTACGATGACTATGAGCACCTTCCAACCCTAGTTTAGGTTTACCGTTAAAATCATGATCAAATTCAACGTTATATTTTTCCAAAGTTGTTATGGCTTGCCGACCTTCATTTAAAATTGTTATTACTGCCTGTTGATCACATAATCCTGCGCCAGCAATTAATGTATCTTTTATATGATCCGAACTATCTTTTTCTTCATAACTTGCTGCTGCAATACCTCCTTGTGCATAATAGGTAGATGTTTCTCCACCCAATTTCTCTTGCGTTAATAATAAAACTGGTAATGGTGCCAATTGCAAAGCCGTCACTAATCCAGCCAACCCACTACCAATAACAACAACAGGTGACTGAATGATCGTGTTCATACTTCTAACATCCGTTTAATTGAGAGTCGTGCCTTATTAACAATAGAAGGATCAATTATGACTTCGTATTTATTTTCTTCCAACGACATAAGAATATTATCCAAGGTTATACGCTGCATATGTGGACATAAATTACAAACACGGATAAATTTAACTTCCGGATGTAAAACTGCCAGGTTGTCACTCATTGAACATTCAGTAAGTAAAATAACTTCATCTGCCCTGCCCTGTTTAATAAAATCAGACATTTCAGCCGTAGAACCCGAAAAATCTGCAGCATTGATTACAGCTGGCGGAGATTCTGGATGAACCAAAATAGAAGCTTCTGGATAATCTTTCTTTAATTGTTCAACTTCTTGAGGTGTAAAACGCTCATGAACTTCACAATGTCCTTTCCAGGTAAGTATTTCAACATTCGTTTGTTTGGCAATATTTTGCGCTAAATACTCATCTGGAATCATGATTACCTTTGGCACCCCAAGAGCCTCAACAACTTTTTTAGCATTTCCTGAAGTGCAGCAAATATCAGATGCAGCTTTTACAACCGCAGAAGTATTAACATAAGTAATAATCGGTATTCCAGGATATTTCTTACGCAATTCTATAACATCTTTAACTGTAATAGATTCCGCCAATGAACATCCTGCTTTCAGGTCTGGAATTAAAACTGTTTTATCAGGATTAAGCAACTTGGTCGTTTCAGCCATAAAATGCACACCAGCCACCACAATGACATCCGCGTCAATTTTTTCTGCTTCACGAGCCAAAGCCAAACTATCGCCAACAATATCAGCAACTGTATGAAATATTTTGGGTATTTGATAATTATGTGCCAAAATAACAGCATTACGCTCTTTTTTAAGCTGATTAATCCTTTGAATTTTCTTTGTTAGGCTTATTCGTTCTGGGGCAGCAGCTATTCTGCCCAATTTTTTCTTTATTTGATCAGGGAAAACCTGCTGCATAATATTCTCCTTTTATACTCAATTTGAGTATATATATAATAATTTTATCCTTAAATTGAAAGCGTTGTCAATTACGAACTAAAGGCAGTTTCGAACCTTCCATTTCCCTCGCATCAAGAATAGATTTCTGATAACGAAAAAGCTTGGCAGGCCGACCTCGATATTGGTCAGTAATATGACCTGTTTCTTCTATTAAATTCTGTTGTTCGATCATTCTTCGAAAATTCGATTTATGTAGAGAACGACCAATAATTCGTTCAATTGTTTTTTGTAATTGTAATAAAGTAAATTCCATAGGCATTAATTCAAAAACCAATGCTTTATATTTAATTTGAGCCCGTAAACGACCAATTGCCGTTGCCAAAATACGACGATGATCAGCATACATTTTTAATCCTACATCAATTCCTTCTTGCCCTATATAAGCGCAAGATTCAGGAATTAAACCAGCCTCATAGAGCAATTCATAACGTTGAAGAATAAGATCTTCGTTCCATGAATAATCATTTGAACCAAATAAAAAATCAATACGTCGTTTTATAGTTTCAGCATCTTCTATTTTTTGTCGTTGCCATTGATATAAGGCCCCAACCAATTTCCGCTTTATATTTTTGATATTGACATTTTGTTCATCTTCCCATGGGAAATATTCATACCAACTGTGCCATTCTGTTTCATGAAGTTTGAAATTTTGTTGCCTTACCAATCCAAGATAACTGATTGAAATCGTATGAATTTTCGAGTGATTGAAAATACGATTTTGATCTGCAAACGTATAAAGCTGTTCTAAAAACCCAACTGGATAACGAGTTTGTTCATGAATCCATGCCCTTAACCCTAATTGTAAACTTTGATGCCTCAATTCAAATGGGCCAGAAGGAAGTGTTGACCCTTTATTAATTGTCATTACATAAGGTGTATAATTAATAATTGACACTAACACAGCGATTAATTCAGTTTGAGTTAAGGCTGCCAGCATAAATATCCTTTAATCTAAAATGTTGATTAAATCTAATATAAAATTAATTTATAAGATTTTTAAACCAAATTAAATAATTTTAAAGATTAACCCCTATCTCAAAACATGCAATCCAGCCTTCGGATGTAAGAATGGAAGAAGCAAAAGCATGCGTTACAGAAGCATTCCATAATACAGGACCATCTTTTTTTCGCAAACCAATACCACCACTTCCAATGTTCCCAACTTTAGGTTTATCAAGATTATAGGATGTTTGATATACTGCACGGGTTATTCCTGCATCAAAAGCTCCATATAATTCTGCTTTTTCCAAAAATGTTTTACAGAAAAATTGATAACCACCACAATGCATATGATCTGTTGGTAATGTCCAAGAAAGATCATTACGAATATATATCCCAGCATTGCCAGCCAAATTCTGACGAATAAATCCCCTTACCGTATAAGGTCCTCCTATCTGCATCTGTTCATTATTATACTGGTTTTTATTGCTATACTCACCATGTATGAAAGTATGCCATGCTATTTTTTTTGTTATGGGTTGATCACCTTGAATATCAAAAATAAATTTTATAAAACGTGTACGAGGAGCATATTTTTCCGTATTATCAATCCAGGTTTTAGTCATAATACCATTTAACCCCATCTTAGCTCCTATATTAATGTACCAAACACGATCCCATAATTTAGTATATTCATTTAATGTCACATTTAACATGGATAAACGTGCACTTTTATATTTCTCTAAATTATGATTTTTATAATTCATAAAAGATTTTGTCTGATAAGAAATAATTAATGACGTTACGCCTATTAAATCCCTTGTTAAAACACGAGAAATACCTACATGAAAATCTTTTTGTGTTACATCTTCACGATAAAGAGCCATTTTAGGACCATCATGATACATATCATCAGACCGCCACCATCCGCACCATATAAGCCAAGGGCCCATAGGAATTGAACCCTCTGCTGAAAAAAAAGTATTATGTCCAAATTTTTGCCGAGTGTTTAAAGAATGATCATATTCAAATGACCACATATCCAATACACCAAATAAATCTGCAAGAACAAGATTAGAACGTGCTATGGTTCGGGCAGAAACACTTTGCCCGTTATTATCAGTCGTAATCTTGCCATGAACAATACCTGGTTTAGGTGTTTTAACTTCAACAATAGATGTATTATTTTGACTACCCTTATTAATTTTTAATGACGTTTTCCAATTAGGTAATCGATTCATGTTATCTAATCCCTGTTTCAAATCATTTAAATCCAAAACATTTCCAGCAACCCAAGGAAAAGCCGTTATTTCATGTAAACGTTTATTATTACCTGTAAATTCAAATCCTTCTATTCTGCCTTCAATAATCACAATACGCAAATGACCAGAAGATAAATCCTGTTGTGGAAGATAAGCACGCGTTGTTAAAAAATTAGTTTTTAAATACGCTTCGTTCAACGTATTTAAAATCGTATTAATATTTGAAACCGTTAAACAACGATGATTCCATTTTTCAACAAGTCCCTCAATTTTTTCTTTTGATAACCCATAAAAATTTTCAATATCAATTTTTTCAACTTGAACACACCCTTTTATTTGAGGTGTAAATTTATCACTCTGATTTACTGAAATATCATTGGACAAAGGTAATTCCATGTCCATTAATTCTTGGCGTTGTCTATAGCTCTGATATTGTAATGAATTATAATATTGGTTATTTCCATATCCATATGTTTTAACATTGAACAAAAAAACGTTAAAAAAACTGATCAATAAAATCTTGAAGAATAATGATCGTCTATCTGTTAAAATTTTAATCCAATAATTATACATGGTACGATTCATTATTAAATGATAATAAATTCTATCGTTAGAATAGAATAATTATTAGATTAAAGTACTAAATAGCACAAACATTCAATAAAATTATAATTATAAATAAAAAAATGATAAATTAAATTATTATTTAAACTTAATTAATAAAATATAACTTTCATTAACCAATAGTCAATGTATAGTATATTTGTTTTTTAGAGCAATTTAAAGTAAACATTACTTCATAAATTGCCTGATTATTGCAAAAGATATATTTGTAAAATGAATATATAAAAGCAAATCCCTAACTATTAATTCAATCCACATTTTTTAAATTGTTGAGATCTACATCAGTATAAGAAATAATAGCCAATCAATTGATTTTTTAAAATGAATTAAAATCTATATATACTTTTTTTAAAAAAATAATTTTTCAATCATTCTATATCCTTTTATAATTGTAATTTAAAAATTTTATTATGATCAAGAAACAATCATTTTGATAACTAAGTTTAATAGTTAATTTTTAAATTAATACAAATAAAATTGTTTTTTACAATTATAAAAAATTTTTAGAAAAAATAAATAAATTGAGTTTATAGTGAATAAAAATAAAAAACGATACAAAAATATAATTAGCAAACATATTGAATGATATCGTTTAAAAAATAAGTATACCCAAGAAAATTTAGCCAACATTATTGGCTGTAAACAATAAACAGTATTAAAAAAGAAAGAATCAAACGTAGTAAATATCTTCCTTATATTGCTAAAACTTAAGTATTAATATTGAAGACTTAGATCCAAACTTAAAAAATAAAGTCCCATACCTAAGACCTTAAACCAAAGAATAATGAAAAAGAGCTCAAAATCATAGAACAAAATCTTAATATAAATAATATTCATGATATTACAAATTCACAAAAAACACTGCAAAATCATATTAAAAAATTAGATGGTGACATTCCAATTTTCGCTACAATTAAAGAGATAAATTATTACTTTTAAATAACTAGCACACTTGTTGAATTCATTCCAAAATTCTATTCCTGTTTATTTGAAAAATGATGCTTTCGGTATGATGATTGATAATCAAACTATGGAACCTTTATCTCGTATTGGCGATTTTATTATCAACAACCCAAGAAAAACAATAAAAGACAATAATGTTACATCTTATCACAAGATATGAAAATGGAATAACAATTTATACAATTGATGTATTAGTTCACGAAAACCCATTATCATAAACAATCAAACAATATAAACTTTTTTCTAATGTTCCGTTTGCTAACAACCATTTAAAAAAAATGGTGTCTTAATAAATCTATAATTTAAAAAGGGTTATAATCATGAATGATTTTATCCCATTTGGAATTGCTATTAGGCAATTACGGATAAAATTAAGAATAAGAATGTATAATATGGCTAAAAAATTTAAGCTGCTTACCTAGTATTTTTATCTTCTGTTGAAAATCTCCATCGTCCAATTCCCGATAAGTATATTAATAAAATTTTTCAAATACACAGTTTACTAAATAATGAGGCTAACAAGCTTAATCAAGAAGCTTATACTATATCCATGTAACGCATTCCTATAAACCATTTAAACTTAAATAAAAAAGAATTAATGGCCACTTTTGCGTGCGTTATTCCTTTCATGTCTGATAAAGACTTAAATGCAATTGATAAATATCTCGATAAAACATCTAATAATAAAGGTAAAAAATGATATATAAATTCACGGTTATTAACTCTGAATGGCAGGCTAATACAGCAAGCAGGAATATTATTAATTCCCCTCCCCCCGATAAAGCAGAAAAATTTTGGGATCATGAAATATGCTCTCAGAAATGTAGAATCTTCTTAACCACCATTAAAATAACAATAATGTTAAATCATATTTTAAATTTATCGTTTTTTTTTAAAACTCTCCTCCAAATGCTTATCTGCACAATCATAATAAAGATTAAATCGCTTTTCTGTTGAAAGCTTTATATTTTCACAAAAAATTTGGATTAATGTTTAACTTAACATCAACTGGAAACAAAATTTTTATTTTTCTTTCATGGTCAATTCAAACACATTCAGTTGGTAAAAATTTAGTTCCTTTAACAACTTATGAATTAAAAATTTTTCTTAAAGACAATCCAAAATATCAAATAAATATTCCAACTATAAGAAGAGGTCTTGATAAAATGGGTAAAAGAAAAAAAGAGCTTAACGACTATATGAATGTTAGCGTGCCTACTGTATCAAAATGGGGAAACAGGCGTTAATGATGTTACTTAGACAAGATTAAAGAATATTGCCGAATATTTTAAAATTACAGTCCCAGAGTTGCTCTCTGATCCCGAAGATATTAAATGATTCTTTAAAGCTAGAAGAATAAGTAAAAATATGAATAAAGATACTTATAACACCTGGATTGAAGTTGGAAATATTATACAAAATA
This sequence comes from uncultured Commensalibacter sp., assembly GCA_946699565.1. Classification (GTDB taxonomy): domain Bacteria; phylum Pseudomonadota; class Alphaproteobacteria; order Acetobacterales; family Acetobacteraceae; genus Commensalibacter. The sequence continues at coordinate 100,709 of CAMPDW010000007.1, forward strand.
AAAATAATTTACTTTAAAAAATAAATTAAACTCATAAAGGAAACCAAACCTTTGATCAACTACAGTACAAACAAAAAAAAGACCGAGCAGCAACTCGATCTTTCCCTTAAACTCATAATCAGGAGTAGATTTTAAATGTCCATCACTTATACATTAAAAAA
>CAMPDW010000008.1 GCA_946699565.1 uncultured Commensalibacter sp.
ACAGGATAGTTTCCTTCCTGTTGTAGAAGATGGTACCATTATATTAATCGGTGCAACAACCGAAAATCCGTCTTTCACATTGAACAATGCGTTGTTATCACGTTGCCAGATATTGGTTTTAAAACGTTTGAGTGAAACTGCACTTGAAAAATTATTAAAACGTGTTGAAAAGGTTAAAAATTTAAAATTACCTCTCAAGGATAATGCATTTCATTTTCTTATTGTCATGGCAGATGGAGATGGACGTTATTTATTAAATATGGTAGAACAAATTATTAATCAAAAATTTGATCATAACTTAGATGATAAAGAACTTATTCAAATTTTAAGCTGTAAAGCAACAAATTATGATAAAAATCAAGATGAACATTATAACTTAATTTCCGCACTTCATAAATCATTACGTGGTTCTGACCCTGATGCTGCTTTATATTGGTTTGCACGAATGCTTGAGGGTGGGGAAGACCCACGCTATATTGCAAGAAGATTGACTCGATTTGCTGCAGAAGATATTGGACTTGCATCTCCTAATGCATTAATTCTGGCCATTTCTGCTTGGGAAACGTATGAACGTTTAGGAACACCTGAAGGAGAAATAGCATTAGCTGAGCTCGTCATATATTTAGCTACATCTCCTAAATCTAATTCCACTTATAAAGCTTATAATAAAGCTAGAGAAATGGCAAAAAAGACGGGGAGTCTTATACCTCCAGCTCATATTCTAAATGCACCAACAGCTATGATGAAAGATTTGGGGTATGGTAAAGGATATCAATATGATCATAATACTGATGAGGGTTTTTCTGGAAAAAATTATTTTCCTGATTGTATGAAAAGGGAACAACTTTATTTTCCAACCAATCGTGGAATGGAAGAGACAATTTTAAAACGTCTTGAACAATGGAATAAATTAAGAAATAAATAAATTTTATGAAAATTTTAAATATTACTGTCAAAGCTGAAGATGGAGATGTACGGCTTGATCGTTGGATAAAACGTTATTATCCTCATATTACGCAAGGTGTCATACAAAAATTATGTCGTACTGGACAAATTAGAGTTGATAAAAAAAGAGTTCGAGCCTCTGTACATTTAATTCAGGGTAATACTGTTCGTTTACCTATTGATAAAAATAATGAAAAACGGTGTAGGCAAATATTTGAAGTTGATCAAAGCATGCTTAATGAAGTTAAAAATTGGATTATTTACGAAGACAAAGATTTATTTGTTTTTAATAAACCTTCAGGAATTGCCGTTCAAGGTGGCAGCACCATTAAATTACATATTGATGGTATCCTTGATGTCTTAAAAGATAAAAATGGTTATCGTCCTACATTGGTTCATCGACTGGACAAAGATACTTCTGGAATTTTATTAATTGCACGCCATCCTGCATCCGCAGCAAAACTTGCAGCAGCATTTAGAAGTCGTGATGTAAAAAAAACATATTGGGCAATTACAACAGGTCGACCTAATCCATTGAGTGGATGTATTAATTTGCCTTTATTAAAAATTGAACGACCTAATGAATCTTATGTGGTTATTGCAGAAAAAAATAAAGATGCAAAAAAAGCGGTAACAAAATATGAAGTTAAGGATTACGCAGCGCGTAAACTAGCATGGGTTGAATTATATCCTATAACAGGAAGAATGCATCAGTTAAGAGCCCATTGTGCGGCTATAAATTGTCCAATTTTAGGAGATAAAAAATATAATCAAAATATTACTTCTTTAGATGGATTCTCAGATTTATTGCATCTTCACGCTCGTTTTTTAAGTATTCCTCATCCTCAAAGGGGTATACTTCAAATTGAAGCAGATTTACCATCTCATATGAAAGCAACCTTTAAAAGTCTTGGATTTGATTTGACTTCCAAAAATTTGGTAAACTTAATTATTAAATAATTTTAAAATAATCTAAACGAATTCATGATTAAATACTATTTTAAGATTAAATTAAAAAACGATCATGTTATTTCTGATTTGTTTTTAAATTTTCTATAACCTTTATGACCATATTATAAAGTTTGAAGATGCTAAAAAAGAAAAAAATATTTATTGGAATCATCGGATTTACGATGATTTTTTTAGCGGGAAGTAATTTAGCAGTTAATTATTTAGTTGATCGTCAAAAAATTTATGATCAATTATCGGAAGCTATTGAAAAACAGACTGGCAGAAAGATAAAATTTGATCATCTTTCTTTTCGAATTATACCTTGGCCTGAATTAACAGCTTCTAATGTTAAATTGGGAAATATGCAAAATGGTAAAGCTGCTTATTTTATCTCATCAGAGCAATTTACAGCAAAATTTAATCTTTGGTCTTTGTTTAATAAAAACATTAATTTTTATGCATTACATCTTTCAAATGTAAAATTATTTCTTGAGAAAAATAAAAGCAGTGAAAAAAATTGGGAATTTTCTCCAATTAAAGACAATAATGTTCTTTCAAATCAAAATAATGACAGAAAAAATCATCAAAAGAAATGGTCTGTTAATTTTAAGTCAATTATACTAAATAATATAGAAACTTGGTTTGATGATTATTCGAAAAACAAACATGTTTACGTTAAACTGAACATAGTTGAATTGAATCAATTAGAAAACGATAAAATTCGTTTTGATATTTCTGGAAAAAATCATCAAGCTAATTTCATAATTTCAGGGCGTATCAATCACATTGACGATTTATTAAAAAATAAAATTCCTTCTTCTCCTGTCAAATTTCAAATGGTTTTATCTGAATATCTTCAAAATCAGAATGTTGGAAATATTCATATTAATGGAACAATTAAAGATTTTATTAAACAGAAAAATTATTCCATTACAGCAAGAGGAGCTATTTTAAATCTTCAGAATTTGAATTTATTATTCCCTCATGCTAATCTTCCTTCAATTGAAAATATTACTTTTAATACAGTAATTGAAGATGATTTTTTAGATAAAGATCATAAATCAAGACCTGAATTTAAAGTGTTACAACTTCATACTGGAACAATTCATACAAAACTTCTTAATATAAACTTTGATTTGACAAATACTCAAATTTTAGCAAATGAGGTTAATCAAAATATTAATATCCAACTAAATGGTAAAATGAACGGAGCTTTTTTTCGATGGGCAGGTGATGTTGGAACATTGAGTAATTTCCAATATAATTTATTTTCTGCAAATCAAAAAGAAATCCCCATTAAAGGAAGTTTTTCTTCAGATAATTGCTCTGCACAATTATATGGAACTATTGGGGGAAATACGCCAATTCTAAAAGCAAAAATTAATGCTTTGAAATTGAATAAAGAATTTAATAAATTTGGAAATATGCAAGTTCATGATGTTTTTTATGATGGAAAATTAATTTTACCTTTTAATGTAAAAGTAAAATCATTTAAAAAATTTCAAGATGACTTATTAAATTCCATGAAAATTGAAGGGTCAATAAATGGTAAGAAATTAAATATCAATCAATTTGATTTTGATGTTTTTTCAACTTATTTTATTTGGGAAAATAAAAGACTTTATATTGATTTCGCCAATCTTATTAATAGTCAAAATTCATTGAAATTTAGCCTTGATTATTTAATGGATAAAAAAGATCCACATATTCAAGTAACTATATTTCCATCCATTATACCTATGGAATGGATTGAACAAAATTATAAACTTGCAGAATTATATGCAGGTTCAGTTGGTTTAGTTGGAAATCTTACTGCTAAGGGTTTTAATTATGATGAATGGTCACGTTCAACTAGAGGTCATATCGGTATAGCTGGAATTGGCGGTACATTAAAAGCCGAAGGTTTAAAACATTATGTTGGAAAAGCTGCGGATACTTTACCGCTTAAAAAAAATATCTCAACACAATGTTTGGCTGTACATTTAAATATTAATCAAGATCAGTTAAATTTTGATACTTTTACGGTTCAAACCAAAAAATTTGTTTTAAATGGAACAGGTAATTATTCGATAACATCTCATAATATCGATTTTCATATAGTACCAGATATTATGCTTGGTTCTTTTAGTGCCTCAGCTCCGATTAAACTTACTGGAAATATAAATAAGCCAGATGTTCATTTTGAAAAAAACAAAGATAAAATATTTACGTTAAGCATTAATACTTTAAATAAATTGATTGCTCCCGAGAATTATTGTGAAAAAGCATTACAAAAAGCAAGAGAACAATAAATGGATTTATTTTTAAATGGATTAATTGAAATGAAAAAACCATCAAAAATACGTCGCTTTTGGAATAAAGTATCTTTTATAGAGGATGAAGAAGGGTATAAAATTTATCTTGATAAGAATTTATTAAAATTACCTCAAAAAAATATATTAGTTGTTTCACAAAAAAAATTAGCCCAAAAAATTGCAGAAGAGTGGAGTAACGCAGGCGATAAAAAGGGTGATTATTTTTCATTTGAAACGTTGTCTTTGACACGAATAGTGAGTACTTTGCTTGAAAAAATAAAACCTAATCGCCAATATTATATTGATGCTCTGATGCCATATATTAATGGAGAACTTTTATGTTATCGAGCTGAAAAACCAAAACAATTAGTTGAGCAGCAAAATTTAAAATGGCAACCGATTTTTCAGTGGGCAGAACAATTTTTAACTGTTCAATTTAAAGTAACTCAAGGAATAATGCCTATTGTTCAGGATTCATCAACTCTTGATCGTATTCAACTTTACCTTAATAATTTATCTGATGAAGAATTAACTTTTTTTGCTGTGATCATGCCATTGTTAGGAAGTATGATTTTATCTATTGCTTTAAAGGAGAAAAAAATATCCGTCGACGATGCTTTTGCTTTTGCTTATCTTGATGAGGAAATACAAACAAAAATATGGGGATATGATTCAGAACAAGAACAAAGATTGCTGAACATTAGACAAGAAATTAAAGAATGTAATGATTATTTAAATTATCTTCATTGAAATACTTATGCTTCATCTGGTATGGTAAGACAAATTACTGCTTGACACGCTATACCTTCTCGTCTACCTGTAAATCCAAGTTTTTCAGTTGTTGTAGCTTTAACGGATATGGAAGATAATTTAATTTGTAAAAGATCAGAAATTTTTTGACGCATCGCATCAATATGGGGACGCATTTTAGGTTGTTCACATATCAATGTAATATCAATGTTATTAATTTTTCCTCCACGTTCTTTGATACGTAGACCTGCATGAATAAGAAATTTTTGACTATCGGCATTTTTCCATTGTAGATCGGAAGGAGGGAAATGACTTCCAATATCTCCTTCAGCTAAAGCACCATAAATTGCATCACATAAAGCATGTAATGCAACATCAGCATCCGAATGACCAGCCAAACCATATTCATAAGGTATAGGAATACCACATAAAATAAGAGTTCTTCCTTTTTCGAAAGCATGGACATCAAAACCAAAACCTATTTTGGGAACCATAATTATATTATTCATGATACATTCCAATCGCTTTAAATCTTCTTTATAAGTTAATTTAATATTATTTTCATCCCCCATAACCAGCGTTACAGGTATTCCTGCCTGTTCAAAAAGGGCTGCATCATCCGTCGCACCTTTAAGAGATGAATTACGATGAATTTCCAAAAGCTGTTGAAATTTAAATCCTTGAGGTGTCTGGGCACGATAAAGATTCTCTCTTGATATTGTATTTTCAATGACATCAGTTTTGAATTTTTTTAATGTTTCAGCAACCGGAATGGCAGGTATAGCAGCAGGATAGTGTTCAAGTGCCTTAATAACTCTTTTAATAATTTCTGAAGATACATTGGGTCTGGCACCATCATGAATTAGAACAATATCAGGCCGTTTAGAAATTGGAAGTTTAGCTAAGGCCTCCATTCCCGTCCTTACACTATCTTGGCGTTTGGCTCCTCCATGAATTACAGGTAATATTTTATCGCTTTTTAAAGGAGCAAGCATTGAATTAAGAATGGATGGATCACCAACAGGTTGAATTATATTAACAAAAGGCAGGAAAGTTATTGCTGAATAATATATTACAGGGTGACCAAGCAGATTAATATATTGTTTTGGTAATGAAGAAGTATCTTTATTAAAACGTTTCCCGGAACCTGCGGAGAGAAGAATAACAGCTATTTGCATAATAATTGGGTCTATAATAAAAAATATATTTTTGTTAAACTTGAACTAAAGTAAATGACTTTATTAATTATCTTATAGATAATAAATCAATTGTTATAAAGACCTCCATTTTTAATTTGAATAAAGAAATGAAAAATTTAACTATTAATACTAATTTGAAAATTCCCGATTTAAAACCAATTTATCTTGCAAAAGATAAAATTATTCAATTTCCTATTATTCTTGCCCCTATGGCAGGTGTAACAGATTTTCCATTTCGTCAATTAGTTAAAAAATTTGGAGCAGGATTAGTTGTCTCCGAAATGATAGCATCATGGGCAATGATAAGGGAAAATAAATCAACTTTGCAAATGGCAGAAACTATAACAGAAGGATTAAATTCAACGCAACTGGCTGGATCTGATCCATATGTTATGGCAGAAGCTGCACGAATCGCTGTTGATAAAGGTGCAGATATTATTGATATCAATTTCGGATGTCCTGTAAAGAAAGTTGCTGTTGGACAGCATGCAGGTTCCGCTTTGATGAGAGATGAAATAAAAGCATCAATTATTCTTGAATCGGTGGTTAAGGCGGTTGATGTTCCAGTAACTTTAAAAATGCGAATGGGGTGGGATCATCAATCTTTAAATGCGCCTCAACTTGCGAAAATTGCCGAAAATTGTGGTATTAAAATGATTACAATACATGGTCGTACACGTCAACAATTATATAAAGGTGTTGCTGATTGGGAATTTGTTAGTCATGTTAAAAAAGCTGTTTCAATTCCGATTATTGTCAATGGCGATATTATTGATTTTTCAACAACTGTTCAGGCTTTAAGTCAATCTAAAGCTGATGGAATAATGATTGGAAGAGGGATTTATGGAAAACCTTGGCTGATATCTAAAATTGCTTTTTATTTGCGAAACAAGCAATTACCAATTCCTGTAACAATTGAAAAAGAAAAGGAAATCATTTTAACTCATTATGATTCTATGCTAAGTTATTATGGTGAATATTCAGGGGTAAGATTAGGACGAAAACACTTATCATGGTATAGTGCTGGTTTACCAGATTCAGCATCCTTTAGGGCTTCAATTAATAAAATGGATAAGGCATCAGATGTTATTCAAGCCATTCATCATTTTTATAATCAACATATTGAAAATTTCCCAATTCGATATCAATTTATTAACTAAATTGTATTATGAATAAAAAAATACAACCTAATATAATTAATAATGATGTTATTGAATCCTTACCGTTTCCATTATTAATAATGGATCAATTTTGTAGAATTTTATTTCTAAACCATCAAGCTAAAAATTTTTTAACTATATCAAGAAATAATATTCAGTTTTATGACTTAAAATATTTATTCCTTGATCTAGAATTCTTTTTATTGCTTATAAAACAAATTAAAAATAGTGGTCGAATAGTTCTAAAACATGAAATTAAAATAAAATTAAAAAATAATATATATAAAGAAATAGAATTATGTCTTGACCTTATAGAAAATGAAGAAAATCATTTTTTTCTTGTTGTACAAGATGGTTTAACTTTTAAGATATTTAAAAATTTACAATCTTGTTTGTCTATTTTTCAAATTGAGAAAAATATGTTACTTATGCTTGCTCATGAGATTAAAAATTTACTTTCAGGAATTCGTGAGGTTGATCAACTTTTAAAACAAATCGTTTCATTAGGAGATATTGAACTTACATATCTTATTTGTTTGGAAATGGATCGTATTCAGGTTTTTTTAGATAATAAAATTAAAAATTATCAAAAGCAAAAATTGTTTACTCTTTTAAGTATACATGAAATCTTTAATCATGTTGTAAAAAGCTCCAAAAAAAGTTTTGCTTCTCATATATTAATACAAAAATTATTTGATCCTTTTTTACTATCAATTATGGTATATAAAGACGCATTAATTCAGCTTTTTTTAATTTTAATTAAAAATGTATTTGAAACCATTGATATTTCTGGAAAAAAAGGAAAAATTAGTGTAATTACTAAATATCAATCTAGTTTCATGATAAAAGATTTAAATAATAACCAAAGGTTAGTATTGCCTTTATTAATAAATATTCAGGATAATGGTGTTGCTGATTTATCAGATGATATAAAAGATCATCTTTTTGATCTTTTTATTACGATTAAAGAAAATAGTATAGTGGTTAAATCAACTATTTATAAAGATATTATCCAAATACATGGAGGGATAATCAAGATCGAAAGACACAATAATCAAACGAAATTTAAGATTTTATTACCTATTAATTATTCTCATTAAAATTGTATGGGCAAGTAAATATTTAAAATGGTCATAAAAAAACTAACAATTTTAATTGTGGATGATGATCCCTCTATTGGAATAGTATTGCAACAAGCTTTTCAAAGATTAGGATATAATTCATTAATTGCTGAAAATTTTTCCATAGCTTTAACATTATTAACTCAATATAATATAAGTCTTATTATAACTGATATTATGATGCCAGATACAAGCGGTTTTGATTTTATTGATCAGTTAAAAAAATATGAACCTAATATTCCTATTATAGCCATTAGTGCTTTATCAACCCTTTCAACAACTGTTGAAATTGAAAAAAAGAAAGTATTGGATTATTTTCCTAAATCATTCAATTTAGAAGCCCTCACCAATTCTGTTCAACAAGTATTGCAGTTACAAAAAACTGTTTCTTATAATTTTAAAGTTTTAAAAGAAAATGAATCGCTTCCTTTAGTTGGTCAATCAAAGGTTATGCAAAAATTATATCGGATGATTGCTAGGTTAATGTGTTCTGATTTAACTGTAGTTATTAGCGGTGAAAGTGGTACAGGAAAAGAGCTTGTTGCGAAAATTTTACATCAATATGGTAATCAAAAAAAATTTAAATTTAATGTTTTAAATTTGGCAATCTTAACTGATGATAAAATTGAAAAAAAATTAATAAATTTTCAATCAAATATAATTTCAAATCAAATTAATAATATTTCAGAACATGAAAAATTTGGAACTTTATTTCTTGATGATATTAGTGAATTATCTTTATTGGCTCAAACACATTTATTAAAATTTCTTGAAAAGGATTTTTCTTTATCATCGAATAAAGAAATAAAACCACGAATTATTGCTTCATCAAAAAAAAATCTTCAGGAGTTAGTTAAAAAAGGGTTATTTAGAGAAGATTTATATTATTTTTTAAATATTGCTTCTTTACACCTGCCTCCCTTAAGAGAAAGAAAAGAAGATATCCCATTACTTATTCAGCATTTTTTAAAAAATAATCCTGAAAAAATTTATTTTTCAGAACAGGCGATGACATATCTTATCAATTATGCATGGCCTGGTAATATTCGCGAATTAAATAATATTATCAAACGTTTAACGATTTTATATCCTTATCAAATGATTCAAGTTGAGTTTGTAAAAAAAATTCTGCATGACTCCATTAGAATTGATAATGAAGTTTCTAGTCTATTACCGCTTTCGAAAATAGTTGAAAACCATCTTTATCGTTATTTTATAGAAAATAAAGGGCAACCCATATCCAATTTATACAATAAAATTATTGCGGAAGTAGAGTTTCCCTTGATCAAACTGGTTCTTTCTGAAACTGATAGTAATCAAGTAAAAGCAGCGTCTATGTTAGGAATAAATAGAAATACATTAAGAAAAAAAATGAAAAATTACAATCTCTTGGAAGGAAATAAGAGAAAATAAAGGCTTTATCATGTCTAAAATAATTTACAAACGGAAAGTAAAAAAAATTATTGAAAAATTATTAAATAAAAAAGCAACCTTATTTTTAGTTGCTTTGGCGTTACTTTTCGCAATTATTACTTTTATTATTCTTTCTGGTGGAATTGCCACAACACATAAGGCATATGTACAACTCATAATTTTTTTCATTAATGGTATTATTCTCGTTTTACTTATTACAACCCTATTTTTTAGAATTGCTAGATTGCTTTCGGAATATAGACGTGGATTAGTTGGATCTAAAATTCATATAAAACTTATCGTTTTATTTAGTATAATCGCTATCATACCGACAGTGCTTGTTGGAATCTTTGCAACAATACTTTTTCATTATGGAATACAAATTTGGTTTAATAACAGGGTAAGTTCTGCTTTGAATGAGGCTTTATTAGCATCGAAAGGATATTTACAAGAACATAATGACAATATACGAACAGAGGCATTTTCATTAACAAATTTTATTCAGGGAATTCAGAATAATTATGCTCAAGCTGGACAAAATATATTTGATGATGAAAATACTTTAGATCAAATCCTTGATTCTCAAGCTACATTACGTGGTTTAAATGCAGCCTTTATTTATAATTCTTTTACGCATAAGGTTATAGCGTCAGGAGGATTATTTAATAATGTTTCCTATATCAAACAGCTTCCAAGTTCTGCAACTTTAATGTCACATAATGATGTAGCAATTCTTGATTCACCTGATGAGGAAACGGTAAGAGCTGCAATCACAATTAATGACACTCCACCTTTAGTGTTATTAATTATTCGTCCAGTTGATCCGATCATTCTTAATCATATGCATAAAACTGAGAAAGTCGTTAATCAATATAATGAACTTAATAAAAAAAGTTCTCAAATGCAAATTATGTTTGTTATTATTTTTGCTTTAATTGCATTACTTGTTGTGTTGGCAGCAATTTTAGTTGGATTATTTATGGCCAATCAAATTGCTAGGCCTGTTGGATTATTAACTTTGGCTGCTCAAAAAGTCAGTAAAGGTAATTTAAAAGTAAGGGTTCCTGAACAACAAAATGATGATGAAATTACAGAACTTTCCCGTGCTTTTAATCAAATGACTAATCAGCTTACAGTTCAACATCAAGAATTAATTGAAGCTAACCAACAAATTGATGAAAGAAGGCGTTTTACCGAGGCTGTTTTGTCAGGTGTATCAAGTGGTGTTATAGGATTAGATAAAAAAGCAATTATTGAATTACCTAATCGTTCAGCTTGTGAACTTCTAACTATTGATTTAATGAATTATATTGGTCATAATATTGTTGATGTTATTCCTGAATTCGCGTCTTTATTAACAATCATTCAAGTAAATCATACAAATAAGAATTTTCAATGTTTAAAACAAAAAGAAATTCAAATTAAAACTTCTACAGGAAGTAGGGTATTGCTTGCACAGATAGGTCCAGAAATACGTGGAACTGAAATTGAAGGTTTTGTGATTACGTTTGATGATATAACCGAATTACAAACAGCGCAAAGAAAAGCTGCATGGTCTGATATTGCGAGAAGAATTGCCCATGAAATAAAAAATCCCTTAACACCAATTCAGCTTTCTGCTGAACGCTTACGCAGACGTTTTTTAAAAGAAATATCTAAAGATCAGGATATTTATAATCAATGTATTGATACAATTGTTCGTCATGTTGGCGATATCGGAAGAATGGTTGACGAGTTTTCATCTTTTGCACGACTTCCACAACCTATTATGAAATCCAATGATTTGAAACGTATAATCAGAGATACTTTATTTTTACAACAAAATGCTCATAGCGAAATAGAATATCACATTAATTTACCTGATAAAAAAATAGAAATTAATTGTGATGCACGATTAATAAGTCAGGCATTGACTAACTTGTTTCAAAATGCCTCAGATGCTATACATATGAAAGTTGAAAAAAATTATACAAATAATCAATTGTTAGGGAATATTTGGGTTAACTTAGAACAAAACAATCAAGATATTATTATTAAAGTAGAGGATGATGGCACTGGTCTTCCACAAGAAGACCAGTTACGCCTGACAGAACCTTATGTTACGCACAAACCTAAAGGTACTGGATTGGGACTCGCTATTGTAAAAAAAATTATGGAAGAACATAATGGAATTTTACAATTAAAAGATAGAGTTGAAGGAAAAGGTGCAATTTCAATTTTGACTTTTCAAATACGAGGACGCTATGACGCATGAAATTTTAATCGTCGATGATGAGCCAGATATTAGGCTTCTCATTGAAGGAATTTTACAGGATGAGGGTTATGAAACAAGGCTTGCTGAAGATGCTGATTCAGCGATTATAGCCTTTCATGCAAGAAGACCATCGCTCGTAATTCTTGATATTTGGTTACAAGGCTCAAGAATGGATGGTTTAGAAATATTAAAATTAATACAAAATGAAAAACCTGCCGTTCCGGTGATTATGATTTCAGGCCACGGAACAATAGAAACAGCAGTATCTGCTTTACAACATGGTGCCTATGATTTTATTGAAAAACCTTTCAAAACGGATCATTTACTTGTAGTTGTTCGCCGTGCTTTGGAAGCAGCCAAGTTGGCACGTGAAAATGAAGAATTACGTTTTAGAAGTGGATATGAGGTGAAGATAAATGGTCAGAGCCAAGTTATTCATTCGGTGATTAATCAAATCGAACGTGTTGCTCCAACCAACTCTCGCGTTTTAATATATGGTTCGCCAGGAACTGGAAAGGAAGTTGCTGCACGATCGATTCACAAGCTATCAAAGCGTTCTGAAGGTCCTTTTTTCGTTCTAAATTGTGCAACTTTATCGCCATCTCGTTTTGAAGAAGAGTTATTTGGAATTGAAGGTAATCCTCAAAATAATGAACAAAGACGAACTGGCGTATTGGAAAGAGCCCATGGTGGGACATTAGTTTTGGATGAAGTGGCTGATATGCCGCTTGAAACGCAAGGAAAAATCGTAAGAGCGTTACAGGATCAAACTTTTCAAAGAATTGGTGGGGCAAATCGAGTTAAAGTTGATGTTCGCGTTATTGCAATAACTAATAAAGATTTGAATCAAGAAATTGCTAATGGTAATTTCCGTAAAGATTTGTATTATCGCCTTGCCGTTGTTCCATTACGTATTCCAAGTTTAAAGGAACGTCGTGAAGATATTCCAGAATTAGCTGAAATTTTTCTTAAACATTTTTCGGAATTGACTGGTGCGCCTTTAATTGAATTATCTGCTGACGCTTTGACGACTTTACAAACCTATGAATGGCCAGGAAATATAAGAGAATTAAGGAATTTAATGGAACGATTGTTAATCATGATGCCTAATAATGTTAATGAGGCTATACGTACAGATATGTTACCATCAAATGTAGGTCAGAATGCACCTGGTTTATTGAAAATTGATACACAAACTGATATTATCAGCCTTCCGTTAAGAGAGGCCAGAGATATTTTTGAAACACAATATCTACAAGCACAGCTTATGCGATTTGGTGGTAACATCAGTCGTACAGCTGGATTTGTAGGGATGGAGCGAAGTGCTTTACACAGAAAATTGAAACAATTAGGAGTTACAGCTTCAGAAGAAAGAAATAATAATATTAACAATTAAACAATAAACGTATATATGTTTCAATTTTATATTTTTATAGGGTAAAGGTTTTATTTTGTCAAAAGATACATATCAAAATATTCAAGATGTTTTTTTAAATCAAATTCGCCGATCGAAAGTTTCAGTAACTGTTTTTTTAGTAAATGGTGTTAAATTACAAGGAATAGTATCAGGATTTGATAATTTTTCTATTTTATTGAGAAGAGAAAGTCATGCTCAACTTGTTTATAAACATGCTATTAGTACAATAATGCCTGCATCTCCTGTGCAACTTTCTTTTAACTCAACATCAAGCTTAACAACACCCATAGAAGAAGAGTGAGAAAATATATATATATAAATGATATTGATTCGGTAGAATCTAAAAATTTTGCTGTAGTCATTGTACCATGGGTAGTCGATAATCATTACGATGGAAGAAATTCGCAATCTCGACTTGATGAAATTAAAGGATTGGTCAATTCTATTCAATTGAATATTGTTTACGATGAAATTATAAATATTCGTTCTTATCGCTCTTCAACATTAATAGGGCGGGGGCATATCGAAAAATTGCGGTCTATAATTGCTGAAAAAAAAATAAATATCGCAATTTTTGATACACGCCTAAGTCCAATTCAACAAAGAAATCTAGAAAGAGAATTGGATTGTAAAGTTATAGATCGAACAGCTTTAATTTTGGATATTTTTGGAGATAGAGCTCATACGAGGGAAGGTGTACTTCAAGTTGAGTTAGCCCATCTTCAATATCAACGTAGTCGCCTAGTTCGCTCCTGGACACATCTAGAAAGACAAAGAGGTGGCTTTGGCTTTATGGGTGGACCAGGAGAAACACAGATTGAGGCGGATAGAAGATTAATTGATGAACGTATTACTCGATTAAAAAAAGATCTTGAACAGGTTCGCAGAACGCGGCAATTACATAGAAAGGCAAGAAGAAAAGTACCTTTTCCAATAGTTGCATTGGTTGGTTATACGAATGCCGGAAAATCTACTTTATTTAATACTTTAACAGGGGCATCTGTGCATGTTCAAAATCAGCTTTTTGCCACACTTGATCCCACAATGCGTAAAGTTGGTCTTCCGTCTGGTAAAACAATTATTTTATCTGATACAGTTGGATTTATAAGTGATTTACCTACTGAATTAATCGCTGCCTTTAGAGCGACACTTGAAGAAATTTCTGAAGCGGATATTATTTTACATGTGCGTGACATATCTCATCCTGAAACAAATCAGCAACGTAGAGATGTTTTTGCGGTTTTAAATATGATGGTAAAAGATGGTATTTTGGGTGAAAATTGGCGATCTTCTACCATTGAAGTTTTAAATAAAATAGATTTAGTTGACCAAACTATAATGAGTCAAACTTATAATAATATTATTGGTGTATCAGCTTTAAAGGGTAAAAATTTAGATCTTTTGATGGCCAGAATTGATCAACAGCTATTTGAATCAATGGAAAAAATTACTTATTCAATTGATATCATAGATGGTTCAGCAATTGCTTGGCTTTACGATCATGGAAAAATTCTGGAACGTATTGACGAAGAGCAGGTAATTCATTTGACAGTCAATTTATCTCCAACTAATCGGGCACGCTTTGAGCAATTATACCCATATTAGATTTTTAAATATTTTTTTCATACATTCTATGGATTTTACTAGGTTTAGAAACAATTCTTTCAATAAGATTACGCATTCCATGATTTGTTTCTAAAATCCATCCTAGTTCAATTGTTTTATAAGGCAAAATCTCACCTCGTTCAAAAAGTTCTGAAATAACCAGTGATGGCATCAAAGCTCCCAATGCTGTGTCTCGAATTGAAGCACTAATTCCTAATAAAATTACACGTGCTGAATGAAACTGATGACGCAAAATTCGGTAAAATAATTTTGCAAATCCAAAAATAGAAGGGTCAGGACCAATATCTTGTATAACATCATAAATATTCGGTATAACTAACGCAACAGCAACAGGTGTATAATTTTGTTCAACAAGAACAAAATTTTCAGGTTTTAACATAAATTTCAAATCTTTAATTAATACAGACATTTCAATAGAGGTCAGTGGTACAAATCCCCAAGTGTCATGCCATGCATCATTATAGAGTTGTCTTAATATTTCACCATCTCGGTCAATTTCTTTAGTATCTAATTTTCTCGTTGTGATATTCCCTAACTTTATACTACCCATTTTTAAACCAGCAGGAATTTTATGAGCATTTTTTGCATCAGACCCAAATTCCATTTGATAAGATAATAAATCCATTACTTTTTCAAGTCCAGTCGACTCAATATGTGCATTTAGCCAAGTTGGATGCCAAGGAATGGCAACAGTCGGTAAGACTTTCTGCCCTTGAAGCATTGTCCCTATTTCAGAATTAGCGGTAAGGGTATATGGACCTCTTATTTTTTGCATTCCATTGGATTTTAACCATTGAATAGCAGCATTAATCAATTCTTTCACTACCTCTGCATCATCTATTGCATCCAATGCACCAAATAGACCAATTGGTTTTTTCCATTGACGTAAGGCGTTTGGATCCAATTGAGCTGATATACGGCCAACAGGATTATTATCCTTAAAAGCTAAAAAATACTTGGCAGATCCATATTTAAAAAAGGCTGCTTTTTTCGGGTCTAACAAACTTGATTCTTGCCAATCCAAAGGCGGAGTATAACCAGAAATATTCTGATATAATAATCGTGGTAAACGAATAAAAACTTTAAGCTGTTTTTTGGTTTGAACAGGAACAATCTTAATATTATTCATAGTGCAAGAATTCGTAGACATGTAAAAACCATTGAAATTATAAATTACTAATTATTATTTTTGATACTTAGCGAAATAAACTATAAAATAATTTTTTCTGTTTTTATATATAAAAGGATTTTGACTTGATAGATATAAATTTATCAAAAAAGAAAGAAAAATTTTTAAAGCATTCTAAAATTAATTTTTTTTCCGCTCAAAATATACTCATTACTGGTGCTTCAAGTGGCATTGGGCAATCACTTGCTATAGCGAGTGCAAATAAAGGTAAAAATCTTTATTTATGGGGAAGATCCGAACAAAAACTAACGATAACAAGAAAAAAATGTTTTGAAAAGGGAGCAAATGTCTACTGTTATATTGTTGATCTTGTCGATTCAGAACAAACTATATACCAATTGGATAAATTACTTGCAGATCATACTATTGATTTGACAATTCTTGCAGCAGGATCAGGAGATATAAAAGAAGAAGAAAATAATTTAGAAAGTTCAGACTTATTATTTAAATTAATGCATTTAAATTATGTAACTCCTTGTTTAATGAGTAATAAAATTGCACAACATATGATAAATCAGCATATACAGGGTCATATAATTTTTATAAGCTCAGTTGCTGGATTTTATTCTTTACCTTTTGCCACAGCATATAGTAGTTCAAAAGCCGGTTTAAGTCGTTTTGCAGATTCTTTGAGAATCGCTTTAAGAAAATGGAATATACATGTAACCCTAATTATACCAGGATTTGTCGATACTCCTATGAGTCGAAGATTAATTTGTGATAAACCTTTATTAGTTCCTTTAAATAAAGCAACCCAAATGATCATTCAGGCAATTAATAAAAATAAAACACATTTAATTATACCTAAATTATTTAATTACTTAAAATGGATTGAATTGCTTGCACCAACTTTTTTAAAAGATTTTATTTTATCTCATTTAAAAGTAAAACAAGATTAGATAAATGGAGGTCTGGAAGGGAATTGAACCCCCGTTAACGGATTTGCAATCCGCTGCATGAGCCACTCTGCCACCAGACCAATTCACAAGCTATTGTTTATATCAATGAAAATTATAAAAAGGTCAAGAAAAAAATGAATTAAAACTTTACTTTTCATCTATAAAGATTTCGTGGTATTAAATCCAAAAGCTTATTATTAGAGATTTTATAAAAAATGACTCATACTTATTTTGATTTTGTAGAAGCACGTCAAAACATGGTTGAAAATCAACTACGTCCAGCAGAAGTTAATCATGTTAAATTAATAGAAATTATGCGTATTTTACCTCGGGAAGAATGCGTATTGGAAAATCAAAAAGAAGTTGCTTATTCTGATATTAATATTCCTTTAAATGATAATCGTTTTTTAAGTGAACCAAGAGTATCAGCACGATTGATACAATTAGCTGAAATAAATAATCAGCAAAAAATATTGGTTATTGGTGCAGGAACAGGCTATTTAGCGGTGATTATTCGCTTGTTAGGTGCAGATGTCTATGCTTTAGAAGAAAATAAAAAATTAGCCGAAATAGGTGAAAAATTTAGCAATAATTATACTTCAGGCATTCACTGGCATAATGGAAAATTATATAAAGGATTAGAGGAATATAAGTTTTTTGATACAATCATTATTGATGGTTGTATAAAGAATATTCCAAAACTGATTGTTGATCAGTTAGAAAAAAATGGTCATATTATTACTGTTTTGAAAAAAAATAAAAAAATAGGTTATGCAGTTAAAGCTACAAAAACTGTTTCAGGACTGGCCATACAACCAAAATTTTATGCTGCTTTACCGTATTTGTATGAATTTATAAAATAATTTTAGTCACGTTTTTTTAAGGTTTTACCATGATTTCATATCGTACTTTTAGGTTAAGTTTATTAACATTTTTGGCATCCTCTACTGCAACAGTATGGGCACAAAATTACGATGGATCTGGTATGCCTAGTTTTATACCCCATACTTTAGAAGAAGCGTTAGCGACAGCTTATTTAACCAATCCGGAATTACAACAAGAACGAGCTGTATTAAGGGCTACTGATGAAAGTGTATCTACGGCCCATGCAGGATGGAGGCCTACTGTTACTACCAATTTAGGAGGTGTTCTAACTAACGGTTATAATGTTGGTGTATCTGAACCTGCTCTAGGTGCAGCAGGCATTCATTATCCAAAAACTAAAACATTACAAGAATCTGGAGCTCGATTAGGGTACACAGCAGGGGTAACAATTTCTCAACCTGTCTATCAAGGTGGTAAAACAACCGCTCAAACACATGAAGCGATAAATAAAGTCATGGCTGAAAGAGCCAAGTTATTGTCTACTGAACAGCAAGTTTTTTCAAAAGTTGTTGAAGCTTATGTCGATGTTATACAATCTCAACAATTATTACAGATTAATATAAACAATGAAAAGATTCTAGCCGAACAAGTGAGAGCAACTCAACAACGTTATAATTTAGGTGAAGTTACACGAACTGATTCAGCACAAGCTGACGCAGCTTTAGCTGCAGCGCGCGCACAACGGCAAACTGCTGAAGGACAATTAAGAAGTGCAGAAGCGACATATATGCAAGTGGTTGGTATTGCCCCAGCTCCTAATCTAAAACCACCTCAACCTTTAATTTTGCCTGTAAAAACAGAACAAGAAGCTATAGCTCAAGCTGCTTCTAATAATCCAGATGTCATATCAGCTTTATTTGTTGAAGCTTCCCAGAAAGAAGAGGTTAATGTTGCTATTTCAGAATTAATGCCTAAAATGAATGTGAGTTTACAATATCAAAGAATGGTAGATCAAGGAGTTGGACAAAATACAATGGATCAAAAAATGGGTATGTTACAAATGACTTTACCTATTTACCAAAGTGGTGCTGAATATTCAAAAATAAGGGAAGCAAAACAACAAGTCATTGCTGCACATCGTCAAATTAGTACGCAAAGAAGAAGTGCTATGCAGCTAGCATCTACAAATTGGCAAAAATTAATGGCGGCTAAAGCTTCAATTGCTAGCAATCGTTCTGCAATCGCATCAAATATTATTGCTTTGGCTGGTGTTGAAAAACAAGCCGTAGTTGGAACAAGTACGACTCTTGAGATGTTGCAACAACAACAAACTTTATTAAATTCACAAACAGCTCTTATTCAAAATTTAGGAACTATGGTAACATCTTCTTATAGTATTGCGTCAGCAATTGGTCGATTGACAGCACAAGATCTTAAACTTAACGTTCCTCATTATGATTACACTGCTTATTATAATGCAGTAAAAAACAAATGGTGGGGTATAAGTGATTATGCTCAGGATCAACCAGGACGTTAGTCATTTCTTTATCAAAATTATAAAAATATATGTTAAACAAAAAATTTAATCCATCAGTTTATGAGAATAATTTGTATCGTATATGGGAAAAAAATAATTCTTTTTCTGCAAATCCTGAAAAAAAAGAAAAAACACCTTTTACCATTATGATACCCCCGCCTAATGTAACGGGAAATTTACATATAGGACATGCACTTACTATGACCTTGCAAGATACATTGGTGCGATTTCGTCGTATGCAGGGTTATGACGTTTTATGGCAACCTGGAACAGATCATGCTGGTATTTCAACACAATTAGTCGTTGATCGTCAGTTAATGGCAAAAAATATTGATCGAAAAAAAATTGGACGTAAAAAATTTATTGAACATGTCTGGAAATGGAAAGAAGAATCTGGAGATAAAATCACCCAACAACTCAGACGTGTTGGGGCTTCTCTTGATTGGAAAAGAGAACGCTTTACTATGGATAAGGGGTTGTCTGATGCTGTTAAAAAAGTATTTATTACTCTTTATCGTGAAGGTTTAATTTATCAAGATAAAAGATTAGTTAACTGGGATCCTTTGTTTAAATCTGCAGTATCTGATCTAGAAGTTGAAAGCAAAGAGATTCAAGGTTGTCTCTGGTATATTAAGTATCCTTTGGTTAACGATAAAGATCAATTTATAATAATTGCTACAACACGTCCTGAAACCATGTTAGGTGATGTTGCTATTGCTGTGCATCCTGAAGATAAACGTTATAAAAATCTTATCGGTAAAAAAGTAAATGTTCCATTAACGAATCGTCAAATTATCATTGTTGCTGATGAATATTCTGATCCTGAAAAAGGTACAGGTGCTGTTAAAATTACTCCTGCACACGATTTCAACGATTTTGAAGTTGGAAAAAGACATCATTTGTCTACGATTACGATATTGAATGAAAGTGCTGCTATTGATCTCAGTGAATTAAAAGAAAATGAAAAGAATAGTTTTATTTTATCACTTCAGGGATTAAGTCGTGAGCAAGCACGAAAATTAATTGTAGAAACTTTAGAAAATCAAGGTTATTTAGAAAAAATTGAACCACATACGCATCAAGTACCACATGCTGATCGAGGTGGGGCTATTATAGAGCCTAGATTAACCACACAATGGTATTGCGATGCAAAAGCTTTATCAGAACCTGTAATAAAATCCGTTCAATCAGGTGAGATGAAATTTGTTCCAAAACAATGGGAAAATACTTTTTTTGCATGGATGAATGATCTCCAGCCTTGGTGTATCAGTCGTCAATTATGGTGGGGACATCAAATTCCAGCTTGGTATGGACCTGATAATAAAGTGTTTGTTGCTTATAATGAAAAAGAAGCCCAAAAACAAGCTTTAGAATATTATGGAAGGGTTGAAATATTAAAAAGGGATGAGGATGTTTTGGATACGTGGTTCTCTTCAGCTCTTTGGCCTTTTTCAACTTTAGGTTGGCCTGAACAAACAAAAGATTTAGAACGTTATTATCCAGGAAATGTTTTAATAACTGGCTTTGATATTATTTTTTTCTGGGTTGCACGAATGATGATGATGGGAATGCATTTTATGAAAGACATTCCTTTTGAAACAATTTATCTTCATGGATTAGTACGTGATGAAAAAGGACAGAAAATGTCTAAAACTAAAGGAAACGGTATTGATCCTTTAGAAATAATTGATGAATTTGGTGCTGATGCAATGCGTTTTACGATTTGTGCTTTAACAGGGCCGGGCCGTGATATTAAATTAGGGAAAAAACGTATTGAGGAATACCGTTCTTTTATTACAAAAATATGGAATGCAGCACGTTTTTGTGAAATGAATAATGTTCATCAGGATGCTGATTTTTCATTATCAAATATTAAATTACCATTAAGTCGCTGGATAATAACTGAACTTTCTGAGACAATTCAACAAGCAACAAATTCATTAGAAAATTTCCGTTATGATGAATATGCTTCTGTTTGTTATCATTTTACCTGGGATAAATTTTGTGACTGGTTTTTAGAATTTTCTAAATCAGTTTTTCAAAATAATGATGTCATTATTATTAAAGAAATTAGAAATGTTGCAGCTATTATATTAAAGAATTTGTTAAAATTATTGCATCCTGTAATTCCTTTCGTAACAGAAGTATTATGGAGCGAATTTAATTTTGGAGAAAAAGGTAGTTTAATCATGGCATCTTGGCCATCATTGAAAGATTTCAAATATGTTATTTCTAAACAAGCTTTGGATGAAATTAATTTTATTATTCAATTTATCACTGAAATTAGAACTTTAAGAGCGGAAATGAATGTTCCCGCAAGCAAATTTATTCCAGTAATGGTTAAAGATATTGCATCATCACGTTTTGAATTGATTGAAAAAATGTTTGACTCAATCAAAAGAATTGCAAGAGTGGAATCGATTAAAAAGATTGAAGATATTATTCCAACAGGTTCAATTCAAACTGTTATTCATGATGGAACTATTATTTTACCTTTAAAGGGAGTTATTGATTTTCAACAAGACAAAGAAAGATTGATTAAAGAAGTAAATAAAGTTGCTAGTGAGATAAAACAACTTAATAAAAAATTATCAAATGATAATTTTTTAAAAAAAGCTCGGCGAGAAATCGTTGAAGAAAGTCGTGAGCGCTTGGTTTTATTAGATAAAACTCTTAAACGATTTCAAACAGCTTTATCTCATTTAAACTAAAATTATATAAAACATTGAAAAAAAATTTATTAAGGTAATAGTAAAGATAATTACCTTTTTTATTGAAGATAGTTTTATAAATTTTTAATCATAAATATATAAAAAATTTAACCATTGAATCATAATGTAAAAACATAATCAATTGTTTTTTGGGGGTGGTTGTTTCTGGTGTGTGGAAACAATTCTGAAAATTGTAAAAGGAATTTTATCAATTGAACTTGGTTATTCCAGAGGACATACAAAAAATCCAATTTATAAAGAAGTATCACTAATCTAACAGCTCATGCTGAAGTTGTTAAAATAATTTTGATCCTACTTTAATATTTTTACACGATCTTTTAAAACTATTTTTTGTTATTCACAATTCAACAACTTTAAATCGACAGGATGAAGATAAAGGAAATCAATATCGATCAATTATTTTATCCTTATCAAAAGAACAAGAAAAAATTGCTTATCAGGTTAAAAATGAAATTACTAAAGCTAAAATTTGACAAGTTCCAATTGTAACAGAAATTAAAAAGCTTGAATGCTTTTATCCAGCGGAAAAAGAACATTAAAATTGCTTTGAATTACATCCTGAAGCTGTTTATTGTCAAGCTGTGATTGTACCAAAGGTAAGAAAATTCCACCAACAATTTATTGATTATCTTAAAAAAACAGGTCAATCTTTTTCAATTTTTTTATCATCTTCATCAAGAAAAAATTGTTCAGATTCTTCATCAAAATCAAAAAGTTCTGCGTAACGTACCCAACCTATAATTGTTGATAATGTCTGACGAGCAGCATTAGGAGACATATTGTCTGTTAGTTCATCACGAAAACGTTCAGCACTTGCCCTATGATTTGTTCTTTCATCGAGAATAGAACGGATGGAACGAATTAAAGGTATATTTTTGATTAAACTTTTCATGAAAATATCTTTACGTACATCAAGTTCAGAATTAACAAGTTTTTTCCCAAGTTCCGTTAAAATAATATCACCTTCGGCCATATCTGCGAATTCTAGCAATTGTAACGTTTCACCAATTGGTAGTAAATCATCTAATTCCATTTGTAAACTTTTAGCTAATTGCGGTAAATCGGCTCGACCACAATAAGGTTCAGCATATAAAGTTTCCATCATACCAATCATTAAATTCATCGACATTTTGGGAAGTGCAAC
Source organism: uncultured Commensalibacter sp. (assembly GCA_946699565.1). Classification (GTDB taxonomy): domain Bacteria; phylum Pseudomonadota; class Alphaproteobacteria; order Acetobacterales; family Acetobacteraceae; genus Commensalibacter. The sequence goes on from CAMPDW010000008.1 coordinate 23,457, forward strand.
ATAATTATTGGTTAAAGTTTGCTCGATATCTATATTATTAGGATCAACCTTTATTGGATTCCTATGGGTCATAAGAATATAGATACGGTCTACAAACTGACGAAATGCTGGATCTTCACGATTACGTGGATGAGGAAAAGTCACTTTAAGTTCGTGAGCAATCGTTCCTGGATTTGTTGAAAATATAAGTAACCTATCGCACATTAACACAGCTTCTTCAATGCTATGGGTAACAATCAATATTGATTTAACAGGGAGTTTTTTCTCTACCCAAAGTTCGATTAAATCTGTTCGTAAATTTTCTGCGGTTAATACATCAAGAGCTGAAAAAGGCTCGTCCATTAATAAAAGGTCAGGATGAACAACAAGAGCACGAGCTAAACCAACACGCTGGCGCATTCCACCAGATAATTCTTTAGGGTAAGCTTTTTCATATCCACCTAAACCAATTAAATCAATTGCTTCTTCGCTTAATTTTTCCATTTGGTCATGAGGGGTGTTTTTCGCTTCTAATCCTAACTGAACATTATCTTGAACGGTCAGCCATGGAAAAAGAGCAAAAGATTGAAATACCATTGCTATACCTTTTGCTGGACCAGACAGAAGTTGATTTTTCCATGTTACTTTACCTTTACTAGGAGGTGTTAATCCAGCAATAATTCGTAATAAGGTTGATTTTCCTGAACCAGAACGCCCTAATAAACCAACGATTTCACCTTTTTTCAGCGTTAAATTGACGTTATCTAAAACAACTAATTCAGAACTATTGTCTTTTTTATAAGATTTTTGACAATTTTTAATTTGAAGTAATGTTTCTTGATTCTCATTGAGTTTCATAAATTTTTTCCTTAATTATAAGGATAAGCGACGTTGTGCAAAATTATATAATGGATGCCAAACTATACGATTAAAAAGGATAACAAATGCTGACATGGCTACCATGCCAAGACCAACTTTAAAAGTATCTCCTTGTTTTGTGGCAAGGGCTATATAAGAACCTAATCCTTTAGCAACCAGAGTTGTTTTTCCCCAGCTTGCCAATTCTGCTGCAATCGAAGCATTCCATGCACCACCACAGGCTGTTAGGGCACCTGTAATATAATAAGGAAAAATGGCGGGTATCATAACTTTGAACCACCATAACTTTCCATTTATGTGTAAATTTTTAACTACCTCTCGTAAGTCTCCCGGAAAATTTGAAGCCCCTCCAACAACATTGAATAAAATATACCATTGTGTACCAAGTATCATAAGCAGCGTTAACCAAATATTACTGCTTAAATTAAAATGAACGATACCAACAACAAAGAAAGGAAAAAACAGGTTTGCAGGAAAAGCAGCCATAAATTGTGCTATTACTTGTGTTCTTTTTGCCCAACCTGGTCGCAAACCAAGCCATATTCCGGCAGGAATCCATATTATACTTGCTAGAATAATCATTGAAACAACTCTTAACAGCGTTAAAAAGCCAAGCCAGCAAACATATAAAATATCATTAAAAGTCAATTGGTTATGAATTGAATAGTAAACATAAATTACGGCCACAATTCCAAGACAACAAAGGATTCCAATATAAATGTAATCTGATGTCTTAGTTGAAACAATTTTTGGAATTGTAATAATTTTTCTTTTTCCCAAAGGTAAATTAGCGATTTTATGAAAAAATTTATTTATATATTCAGTAACCCAACGAATAAAATCCGTTTTATGAATAAGTTTTAAAAACCAAGGTGTCGTTTCTGTTTCACTTTGCGTTGTTTCAAATCTAAATTTAGCTGACCATGCAATCAATGGGCGAAATAATAATTGATCATAAGCTAGAATAACAAGTAACATTGCACCAATTGCATAGAATATAGCCGTTAAATTACGTTGTTCAATGGCTATACCTACATAAGAGCCTATACCAGGTAAAACAATATTTGTATTGCCAACAGTAATGGTTTCAGAATAAACAATCATAAACCATCCCCCAGACATTGACATCATCATGTTCCAAATTAATCCGGGAATTGCAAAAGGAACCTCTAACTTCCAAAAACATTGCCATCCTGTTAAACCAAAGCAACGTGCTGTTTCTTTCATATCTTCAGGAACAGTTTTTAGAGATTGATACATACTAAAAGCCATATTCCATGCCTGACTTGTAAAAATTGTAAAAATAGCCGCCAATTCAGCTCCTAAAATACGTCCTGAGAATAACCCCATGAAAAATACGACGGTAAAAGTTAAAAAACCTAAAATTGGAACAGATTGCAAGATATCAAGCACTGGAATCAAGAGCATCTCAGCCTTGCGACTTTTCGCTGCGAGAACTGCATAACCAAATGTAAAGATTAAAGATGCAAAAAGTGCAGCAAACATACGTAACGTCGTACGTAATGCGTAACCGGGTAAATATAATGCATCAAGATGAATAAGCTGAGCATTAGGCATATTTAAAGGTTGTAATACGTGCCGTGTAGCTGTTGCAATTGAAACACCTAATGTAATTAGACAGATAATTGTAATTACATCAAATATATTAGGTTTTATCTGAACAGTTACGTTGGCGGGAATATTTTGTTTTTTCATTGGCCCGCCTAGTCCTTTTTATAAATGGAGAAAAAATAAAATTAAAAGAAGGGTATTATACTTGTTTATATATTAGAATAATTATCTAGAATAAACCTGTACTTCCAAACCCATTGTACGATCGTTCAGTCTTCTCAAGTGTATCTATTTCTTTCCATATAGCACGAGTCACAGGGGAAATTACTGCTTGTGCGATACGCATTCCACGTTCAATAATAAACGCATCCTTACCCATATTTAAAAGAATAACCTGAATTTCTCCACGATAATCCTCATCAATTGTTCCTGGAGAATTCGGAACTAATATACCATGATTTAATGCTAGTCCTGACCTTGGTCGAATTTGTAATTCATAATTTTTTGGTAAAGCAATTTGCAAGCCAGTTGGTACAAGCATCCTTTCTTGAGATAAAATTGTAATAGGTTCAATAACAGCTGCTAATAAATCCATTCCTGTAGCCCCAATCGTAGCATAGGATGGTAAAGGTATATCTTTAGCATGATCCAATTGCTTAACTAAAATGGTAGGGAAGGGTGCCAAGGTCATAATATTTACCCTTTATTTATTGTTGCGAAAAATTTGATGATTTTTAGTGTTAAAAGATGGCTAATTTCCTTTTTGCCAGCTTTTTTAAGATGCTCCATACCAGAGGATGAGATAATTGTCACCTCATTTTCCGTGCCACCCATAATATTTGTATCAGGTTTTACATCATTAACAACGATCCAATCACATTTTTTGTTTTTTCTTTTATCCTCAGCATATTTTAAGTGATTTTGTGTTTCCGCTGCGAATCCAATTACCAAATCAGGACGCTCATTTGAATTCTGAGCTATGCAAGCCAAAATATCAGGATTAAAATCCATCTCCAATACAGGGGGCAAGGCATTTTTTTCTTTTTTTATTTTTTGCTGAGCAACATTTTTTATCCGCCAATCAGAAACCGCAGCCGTCATTACTGCGATATTCACTGGTAAATTTGTAAAGCAGGCTTGTAACATTTCCTGTGCAGTTGTAACCTTGATAAGGTTAATATTTTCAGGAGAAGGAAGGTGAACAGGTCCGGAAACAAGAGTAACTTCAGCTCCTGCTTTATGTAAAGATTCTGCTATAGCATAACCTTGCCGACCAGAAGAATAATTTCCTATAAAGCGGATTGGATCAATTGGTTCATAAGTAGGGCCCGCTGTAACAAGAGCCTTTTTTCCTTTTAAAGGTTGCATGGGGAATAAAGTTTTATTGATTAAACACATAATTGTTTTGGGTTGAATCAAACGACCATATCCATATTCTTCACAAGCCATAATTCCTTTATCAGGCCCAGCAATAAGTATATTTTTTTTCTTTAAAGTTTGAATGTGATTTTGAGTTGTGGAATTTTCCCACATCTCAACATTCATAGCTGGAGCAATTATAATTGGCGTTGAAGAAGGTACTGCAAGAAGTAATGTACTCGCCAAATCATCAGCCAATCCTAATGCTGTTTTAGCAATTAAATTAGCAGTTGCAGGATAAACAACAATTAAATCTGCTTCACGTGTTAAAAAAATATGTTCAATTTTATGATTTTGAGTTAAGGAAAATAAATCTTGATAAACTTCATTCTGACTTAAAGTTTGTATAGATAAAGGAGTGATAAATTCTGAACCTGATTGGGTTAAGACACATTTTACATCCATATAGTTTTGACGAAGAAGCCTGATTAAATCTAATGCTTTATAGGCTGCAATTCCTCCAGCAACAATCAGTAAAACATGTTTTGAATTGATCATTTTTTATTCTTTAAAATTAGATTGTTCAAATACGCCACCCTGAATGAATTGCTGCAATTCCTCCAAATAGATTTTGATAGGTTACATGTTCCATCCCTGCATTTTCCATCATTGATTTTAAAGTTTCCTGATCTGGAAAAGTGCGAATACTTTCTGCTAAATATTGATAACTATCACGATCTTTGGCAATAATTTGACCAATACGAGGAAGTGCCTGAAAAGACCATGCATCATATAATGGACGTATAAAAGGGATAATTAATTTGGAAAATTCAAGACATAAAAAACGTCCACCTGGTTTTAAAACACGTCTTGCTTCTTTTAAAACATTTTTTTTATGCGTACAGTTTCGTAATCCAAAAGAGATCGTAACACGATCCACTGAACGATCGGGTAAGCAAATTGCTTCTCCATCAACACAAAATAGATGGATATTATTAATATAACCAAGATTTAATGCTCGTTCTTGTCCAACATGAAGCATACTATAATTAATATCAGTTAAATATACGGTTCCACCACCTCGTTTTAACCAGTTAAAACTTATATCTCCAGTACCGCCTGCCAAGTCAAGTAAAGATTGGTTTGGACAGGGATTAAGTTCCTGAATAAAAATTTGTTTCCAGATACGATGAATACCCAACGACATTAAATCATTCATAATGTCATATTTAGGAGCTACACTGTCAAAAACAGCTTTAACAAGGGTTGGTTTTTCTTTATCATAAACTTGTTTAAATCCAAAGTCAGTCGTTTGTTGTTTTTTAGATTGAGAAACAGTATTTTCGTTATTATTCATCATATTTTTTTCAGATAAATTTATGCCAGAATTACCAGAAGTAGAAATTGTTAAGCGTGGACTAAAAAACACTTTAACAGGTCAAAAGATTCAAAGTATTAAACGTCATCGCCATAATCTACGTCATAATATACCTATAGCATTAGAAACAGCCTTGGGAAATAGCAGAATTATAAATTTTGTTAGGCGTGGCAAATATATATTGATGGAGCTAGATAATCAATTTACGGTTTTATTTCATTTGGGAATGTCAGGAAAATTGATTGTTCAACCTTTGAATACACGTTATGAGAAACAAATACATGAACATTTAACCCTTATAACCTATGAAGAATATTATTTAAAATTTATTGACCCAAGACGCTTTGGAATTATTGATTTATTCTTAACTAAAAAAAAACATAAACTTCTAATTAATATGGGACCAGAACCATTAGCAAGTGATGAAAAACAATCCGAAAAATATTGTAAAGAATTATCAGATTATTTATTTAAAAAATTCAAAAATAAAAAACAGTTTATTAAAAATGTTCTTCTTGATCAACATATTATCGCAGGTTTAGGAAATATTTATGTTTGCGAAGCTTTATTTTTATCTAAAATTTCCCCTTTTCGGAGAGCTTTATCTTTAAGTTTTGAAGAAATTTATTCCTTAATACAGTCTATTCAAACTATTCTTTTACAAGCAATTAAAGCTGGCGGATCAAGTATGCGCGATTATGTTCACGTTAACGGTAAGAGGGGTTATTTTCAAATGCAGTGGAATGTTTATGGAAAAGAAGGAGAGTATTGTACTTTTTGTTTGAAACTAAATAACATAAATAAAATTAAGAGGGGCATTCAGGCAGGGCGATCAAGTTTTTATTGTGATTTATGTCAAAAATAAAAAACTGTAAATATTTAACTTGACGGATGAAATATAAAATATTATTAACACATTTTAATAGTGTATTATTTAACCCAATTTAACTAATATAAACATAACAGGAAATCTATGGCGAATATCGCATCTGCGCGTAAGCGTATACGTCAAACATTAAAACGTACTGAACGTAATAAAGCTCGTAAATCGCGGGTTCGTACTTTTGTAAAAAAAGTTGAAGAGGCTCTTTTAAACGGTAATAAGGAAAGTGCTGCTGAAGCACTTCGTTACGCACAACCAGAATTACAAAGGGCATGCTCAAAAGGTATTATGCATAAAAATGCCGCTGCTCGCAAAATTTCTCGTTTAGCAAGCAAAATTAAAAATCTAAAATCTGCTTAATAAACTGAAATAAATAAAACAGATTTTTTAACTCTGATGTTAATTTATTTATAATAAAAGAAACCGATGAATGATTATCATTCATCGGTTTCTTTACTTTAGAATCTGAGCATAATATTTAATTTCAAAAAAAATTTGGTACTTTATTAAAGAGAAAAAGAAGTGTATTTTAAGTATTTACCAATCTAAACTTTATTTACTTTTCTTCTCACACTTAATAAGTTTTTATCTCGTATGTCAGAAATCGTCAACGAATCTCAAGAATTTAAATTATCGCTTCAAGATGCCGATCCCACTACGCTGAAATCTATATTGGAGATTCATTGGGAGCGTATTTGCAATCGCTTGCAAATTGAAGTTGGTGAAGTGGAATATAGAACTTGGTTAAAACAAATTACGCTTGGGGGAATTGATGAAGATGAGCTTACCTTGTACTTACCTACTCGTTTTTTAAGAGATTGGGTTAGGGTACAATACAACAACAAATTAAGCCAATTATGGCATGCAGAACTATCTCAAATTCGTCGAGTTGAACTTAAGCTTGCTGCAAAATCAGAAAATAAAAAAAACAAGGGTGAAGATGATACATTACACCATGAAACAGATTTAAAATCAGTCAATAAGAATATTTTATTAACAAAAAATGATTCTATTAATTCAGAAATTAAAAATAATGATGAATTCAATCATCATCAAGAAAAATCTTCCCTTATTATTCCTGAGAATCATTTTTCTGAAAAAAATAAAGAAGAGGAAAAATCACCATTACATTTACAATTAGATCCTCGCTTTACCTTTGAAAATTTTATTGTTGGTAAACCTAATGAATTTGCCTATGCATGTTCAAGACGTGTTGCCGAATGCCCATCAAGCCCAGGTTTCAACCCTTTGTTTCTTTATGGAGGAGTTGGATTAGGTAAAACGCATCTTATGCATGCAATTGGGTTTGAGCTGGCAAAAGCAGGTAAAATTTCTATATCCTATATGTCTGCTGAAAAATTCATGTATCGTTTTATTGCCTCTATACGCTCTCAATCAACCATAGAATTTAAAGAAGAGCTTAGATCTGTAGATGTGCTAATGATTGATGATCTACAATTTTTAATTGGCAAAGATAATACGCAGGAAGAATTTTTTCATACATTTAATGCTTTGATTGATGCAGGACGGCAAATTATTGTATCGGCTGACAAATCACCGTCTGATCTGTCTGGATTAGAAGATAGGCTTCGAACAAGACTGGGTTGCGGTATGGTTGCTGATATTCACGCCACTACATATGAGTTAAGAATATCCATTTTAGAAGCAAAAGCTGCATCGGCAAAAGTTGTTATTTCTCCAAAAGTAATGGAATTTTTAGCCCATAAAATTACGACCAATGTTAGAGAACTTGAAGGGGCGTTAAATCGTTTAATTGCTCATGCCAATCTTTTTGGGCGTCCCATTACTTTGGAGGCAACTCAAGAAGTTCTGCATGATATTTTAAAATCTCATGAACGTCGTGTGACGATTGAAGAAATTCAAAGGAAAGTTGCTGAACATTGCAATATACGTCAAACAGATATGACGTCTGCAAGACGAGCACGGGCTGTTGCACGTCCTCGTCAAATTGCTATGTATCTTGCCAAACAACTTACAAGCCGCTCATTACCGGAAATAGGACGTAAATTTGGAAATAGGGATCATACAACTGTTATGCATGCTATAAGTCGTGTTACTGAATTAATGGAAAAGGATACTGCTTTTGCTGAGGATGTCGAGTTACTTCGAAGAATGTTGGAAACATAGTACATTTTTTTATGGTATTTATTGTTAAATCCTGTTAAACATAATAATTCGTTGCTATATAAAGTTTATATAAATCTAGAATAGGTTTTAGTTAATGAAACTAAAAGTTGATCGTACGATATTACTTAAAGCACTTGCCCATATACAAAGTGTAGCTGAAAAACGTAATACTATACCCATCCTCGCCAATGTCTTAATTGAAGTTCAGGACGGACAAATGACATTAACTGCTACTGATATGGAGATCGCTATTGTAGAAACGATCAATGCTGAATCTTTAGAAAATGGAGCTGTTACAGCTCCAGCCTCCATATTATATGAAATTGTCCGAAAATTGCCTGATAATACGATGATTGAGCTAACTCATACTAGTATTGATATGCCTTTATCGTTAAAAGCAGGTAAATACGCGACAAGTCTTAATGTATTGAATGTCGAGGAATTTCCATCAATGACTTCAGGAGAATTTCCTCATCAATTCCAAATAGCCACTGATACTTTAAAGAAATTAATTGAACAAACAAGATTTGCTATTTCTACTGAAGAAACACGTTATTATTTAAATGGTATTTATTTTCATATTGCCAGTAATAAAAGCGAAAATAAACTATGTGCAGTTGCAACGGATGGTCACCGACTTGCTAAGGTTGAATGTCCTTTACCTTCTGGAGCCGAAAATATTTCTGGTGTTATTATCCCTCGTAAAACTATTTATGAGATTTATAAATTGTTAGAAGAAGCAGAAGATAATATACAGATAATGTTATCTGATACACGCATTCAATTGAAATTTGGTTCTGTAATATTAACTTCTAAACTAATTGATGGAACTTTTCCAGAATATGAACGTGTTATTCCGAAAAATAATACTAAAATATTACGAGTTAGAAAACAAGATTTTGCTATGGCTGTTGCACGTGTTGCAGCGATAAGTATGGAAAGATCTAGACCTGTAAAATTATCACTTGATAATAATTCCCTCATTTTATCAGCGAGCAGTGTCGATCAAGGAAATGCTAAAGAAGAACTTGATTCATCACAGGTTCAATATAACTCAACTCCTTTGGAAATAGGGTTTCAAGCAAGGTATCTTAATGATATTACTGATCAAATTGATAATCAGATTGAATTTGTATTAGCAGATAATTCTGCACCAACTATTGTTCGTGATGTTGATGATCTTTCAGCATTATATGTTTTAATGCCAATGCGTGTTTAAAATATTACAAAAATGCTTATATTATAGGTATGACGAAACTAAACCGTCTTACTTTAACGAATTTCCGTAATTATGATCGATTGGTGTGGACTGTACATAATCAAAAGAATATCGTGTATGGTTCAAATGCAAGTGGAAAAACTAATCTTTTAGAAGCACTTTCCTTATTGGTACCAGGTAAGGGATTAAAAAAAGCTCGTATCGAAGATTTGATTAACTATAACCATCAACAACTTGGATGGGGAATAATAGGGGAATTTTCAAATAATTTTTCAGATAATTTTACGATTTCGACAGGTTGTGTGCCGAATTCTTTAAAAAAACAGTTTCGCATTAATGAGAAAATTATTTCCAATCAAAGTGAAATTACTAATTATTTGTCAGCTATATGGTTAACTCCACAAATGGATAGACTTTTTTTAGAAGGGCCATCAGGTAGAAGAAGATTTTTGGATCAGCTTATTCTGGGTACAGAATCTTATTACGCAAAGGAATTGGTAGCATATGAAAAATCTTTAGTACAAAGAAACAAGTTGCTTATGTCGGAAACTTTGAATCATACTTGGTTAAAAGCGATTGAAGAGTCAATGGCACGACATGCTGTCGCTGTTACGGCTGCTAGACTTCACTTTATACAACAGCTTAATCAAACAAAAATAATGCGAAATGTTTTCCCAGAAACAATTTTGCAATTAATTTGCCCAATTGCAGATTATTTACAAAATTATCCAGCACTTATTACGGAGGATATTGTAAAACAATTATGGGAACAAAATCGTTTAAACGATTCAAAAAATAAAACCACATCCTTCGGATGTCACAGAACAGATGTTTTATTTATTGAAAATAAAAGTAAAATACCTGCTTATCTAGCAAGTACTGGTCAACAAAAAGCGATTTTGATTAGCGTCATATTAAAGTTGCTTGAACTTGTTAAAGAAAGTAAAAAAATACAACCTATATTATTACTAGATGAACCTCTTACGCATCTTGATGCTTATCACAGAGATATATTGTTATCCCATTTACTAGAAATTGATGGTTTTGTTGTAATAACAGGAAATGATCTTTCGCATTTTTTTAAATTTAAAAATAATTATAATTTATTAAGCATTTCTCAAGGAAAAATAGTATGATTATTTCTTATTTCTGTTAAAATAAACTAATTTTTTGGGTAAACATTATTATCTATCTTTTGTTTAATAAATATAAAAAAGTATATTAATTTATTTGGAGCTCCATTTAACATGGTCACGACTAACAATTCTTCAGTACATACATCTCATATCAACAATGATAGTAATAATAATGAATATGATGCTTCTTCAATTTCAGTTTTGAAAGGTTTAGAAGCTGTTAGAAAAAGACCCGGAATGTATATTGGTGATACAGATGATGGATCTGGATTACATCATATGGTATTCGAAATCGTTGATAATGCAGTTGATGAAGCTCAAGCAGGTTATGCGGATCAATGTATTTTAACATTACTAAAAGATGGAAGTATCCGTGTAAGAGATAATGGTAGAGGTATCCCCACAGATATCCACTCTGAAGAGGGTATTTCTGCCGCTGAAGTTGTTTTAACCAAACTCCATGCAGGAGGTAAATTTAATCAAAATTCATATAAAGTTTCTGGTGGTTTACATGGTGTTGGTGCCGCTGTAGTTAATGCTTTATCTGAATGGATGGAAGTACGTATCTGGCGAAATGGTAAAGAATATTTCATTCGGTTTGAAAATGGTGAAACCATTCAGTCTTTGAAAGAAATTGGTGACAGTAATGAACCAACAGGCACTGAAGTTACTTTTAAACCAAGTCGAGAAATATTTACCCATATCATCTTTGAATTTGGAATTTTAACACGCCGTCTTCGTGAATTAGCTTTTTTAAATTCAGGTATGGAAATCATTGTTATTGATGAACGTGAAGATGAAATTGTTCGAGAGGAATTTCATTATGATGGGGGGTTAAATGAATTTGTAAAGTGGCTTACTAAATCCAAAACTAATCTTATCGATCCTATTAATGGTAATTTTTTTAATGACAAAACAAATATTAAAGTTGAATGTGCTTTAGTATGGAATGATACGTATAATGAACATGTTTTGTGTTTTACAAATAATATTCCACAACGGGATGGCGGGACTCATCTTGCCGGATTTCGTCAAGCATTAACGCGTATAATTGGTAAATATGCTGATGAAATCCTTAATAATAAAAAAGGATCTTTGGGATTGATTGGAGATGATATGCGTGAAGGATTAACAGCTATTTTATCTGTTAAAGTACCTGATCCGAAATTTTCTTCCCAAACAAAAGATAAACTCGTGTCTTCAGAAGTTCAACCCGCTGTTCAGAATTCTATAGCTAATATGCTTGGGCATTGGTTTGAAACCCATCCTAAAGAAGCAAAACTAATTATTTCTAAAGCTTTTGATGCTGCATCTGCACGTGAAGCGGCACGTAAAGCTAGAGAATTAACTCGTAGAAAAGGAGTGCTAGATGTCTCCTCGCTGCCTGGCAAACTTGCCGATTGTCAAGAAAAAGATCCGACACAATCCGAAATTTTTATCGTTGAAGGTGATTCAGCAGGCGGAACAGCAAAACAGGGACGTGACCGTCGTTTTCAGGCCATTTTACCTCTCAAAGGTAAAATTTTAAACGTTGAACGTGCCCGGTTTGATAGAATGTTGAATTCTGCAGAAATAGGTACGCTTATTACAGCACTCGGTACAGGTATTGGTCGTGGTGATGTTGACCAAGGTGGTTTTTCATTAGAAAAATTAAGATATCATAAAATTGTAATTATGACTGATGCTGATGTTGATGGTTCTCATATACGAACCTTATTATTAACCTTTTTTTTTCGTCAAATGCCTGAATTGATTGAAAAAGGATATGTTTATATAGCTCAACCACCTCTTTATCGTGCCAAGAAAGGAAATGATGAACGTTATCTTAAAAATGATGATGCTCTTGAAGATTATTTATTAAAAAAAGCCGTCAATAATACTGTTTTAACTTTAGGAAATGGTAAAAAAATTAAAGAGGATGATCTTGAAAACCATGTTAAGAAATATTCAGACGTTCTTCACCATTTAAAATTTCTTGAAAAATATGCACCTTTATGGATTTTAGAACAATCCGTGATATGTGGTATTTTACAACAAGATAAAATGCATAATGAAAATTGTTCTATCGATTTACAAAATAAACTTGATAATCTTTCTTTACCTATAGAAAAAGGTTGGAAAGTTATATTTAATGAAAATGGAATTAACATTTTCCGTATCGTGCGCGGTGTAAAAGAAACTTATTTATTACCTTTATCAATTTTAAAAAGCAAAAATATAGCCTGGATTAATGAGCATCAAGCTAAGTTAATTGAAGACTTTAATGAACCAGCTATATTATCAATTGATATGAAAGAAGAAATAGTCAGCGGTCCTTCAAATGTTTATGATCTTTTAATGAATAATGGTAAAAAAGGACTTTCCATTAATCGCTTTAAAGGATTAGGTGAAATGAATGATGATCAATTGTGGAGCACGACACTTGATCCCGCAACCAGAACATTGTTACAAGTTAAAATAGGAGATCTTGAGAGTGCAGATGAAATTTTTACTACCTTAATGGGTGATGTGGTTGAACCACGAAGAGATTTTATTGTTGATAATGCATTAACCGTTGCTAATCTCGATATATAAAATAAGGTTTATCTGATTTATAAAAAAATGATTTGAATATCCCCGTTTTCAATTCGTTATTGTTTATAGTAATGAAATATTACTTTACAGTATTTATTAGAGACAAAGGATAAAGAATGTTCTGTCCATTTTGTGGAAACGAAGAAACATTAGTTAAGGATAGTCGCTCTACAGAAGATGGGATGGCTATTCGTCGTCGACGTGAATGCACAAAATGTCGTCAACGTTTTACAACAGTTGAGCGTGTTCAACCAAGAGATTTGATGGTATTGAAACGAGATGGGCAACGAGTTCCTTTTGATAAAGAAAAACTTATACGCTCCATTGAGCTCGCAATGCGCAAACGTCCTTTCAAAGCCAATTATATTGATCTAATTGCAAATAAATTAGAAAAACAGTTTGTTGATTTAGGAGATAATGTTATTTCATCCGAAGCGATAGGAAATGCAACAATGGATGTGTTGAAAAATATTGATAAAGTTGCATATATTCGGTTTGCAAGTGTTTATTGTGATTTTCAAGTGATTGAAGATTTTGCAGAACTTCTTCCCACCTTAGAACATCATGAAAAATAATTTTTTAAAAAGAGAAACCCTGTAATTTTAGGATAATAATGAACAATCAAAAACAAAAAATTAAACGACCAAGAACACTTACAAGAATTGCTGTTGTGCAAGCATTATTTCAATGGGAGCAGGGGATTGAAAAAACTTCAAATTTATTAATTGAACAATTTTTGCTTCACCGTCTTTCGCATGAATGTAATAATGAAATTTATATAGATGGTAAAGTTTATATTCCCAATGTTGATTTATTTAAATTAATTATTCAAGAATTTATTTATCGTAATCCCGAGATTGATCAGATAATCCAAACAGCTTTACTACAAGATTGGCCATTTAATCGTCTAGATCCAATTCTTAGAGCTATTCTAAGAGCTGCTGTCACCGAACTTTTACTTGATAAGCAAGAACCACCAAAGCGTGTCATTATCAATGAATATATTGATGTTTCTCACGCGTTTAGTAATGGAGATGAATTCATTTTGATTAATGGAATTTTAAATAATCTTTGTAATCGTTTTCGTATAGAAACAGAAGATAAAACTAAATAATTAATGATTTTACCTTTAGAATTTCAGTTTATTGATCGTTATTTTAAGCAATTATGCAGATCTGAAGCACTTCATTTAAGTGATGATGCTGCAATAATGTCTTTAAATACAAATGAAGAGCTTGTTTTAACAACTGATACAATGACTGAAAATGTTCATTTTTTTAAAAATGATCCTGTGGATTTTATCGCTCGTAAATTATTACGTTGTAATTTATCTGATATTGCAGCAATGGGGGCCAAACCATTTGGTTATTTGTTAAATTTATCCTTACCCACATATTGTTTTACACATGAATGGTTCGAAAAATTTACTGATGGATTATCTATTGATCAAAAATTATATCATTTTTCATTATTAGGCGGTGACACAACAAAAAATTTACATAATATGACGTTTTCCGTAACTATGTTAGGAAAAATTTTAAAAGGTCAAGCTTTACGAAGAAATACTGCGCAAGCTGGTGATGGAATTTGGGTCACAGGTACAATTGGTGATGCAGCATTGGGATTATTAAGTTTAAAAAAAGAAATAGAGTGGAATCAAAATCTAGTTAATCGATATTATTTACCTCAACCCAGAATAGAATTAAACCTAAATCATATTGCATCTGCTGCTATGGATATTTCTGATGGATTATTACAAGATCTTAATCATTTAACCAGAGAAAGCAGAATAGGGGCGATTATATATAAAAATAAAATACCCTTATCAAAAGATGCTGAAAAATTAAAAAAATCATATTTTGAAACGATTATTACTGGTGGAGATGATTATGAGTTAATTATGACTATACCTGTGAATAAAGAAAAAATTGCTCTTGAAGAATCTAAACGTTCAAAGATACCATTAACCAAAATTGGGTATTGTAAAAAAGATTCAAACTATAAGGTTCAACTTTTAACTGAAGATAGTTCACAATTGAAATTAAATAAAATGGGATGGAGTCATATAGAGTAATTTGAATTAGTAAAATTTATAATATTAGTTGGCATAATATATATTATACGTTTAGTGAATCTAATTCTAAAATAATCCCTTTTTTAACAACTGTTAAAAAAATAGGATTTCTAAAATAAATTCTTTGTTTAACCTTTCTTTTAAATAGGTTTTTAAATAATATATAAATTTATTATTAAATATTGGAATTTAGATGAATTTTACCCTATTAAATCGTATATTATTAACAAATGACGATGGAATTGATGCACCTGGCTTAAAAATACTTGAAAAAATTGCATCAAAACTTGCCAAGGAAATATGGATTGTTGCCCCAGAACAAGATCAAAGCGGCACAGCTCAATCAATTAGTATTCATAATCCTTTACGTATTAAAAAAAGAATAGAACGCCATTTTGCTATCAATGGAACACCTGGGGATTGCGTTGTTATGGGAGTAAATGAGATTATGCCTAATCAACCAGACTTAATTTTATCTGGTGTTAATCGTGGTGGGAATCTAGGTATTGAAACTGTTTTTTCAGGAACCGTTGGTGCTGCAATGACGGGTTGTTTATTAAATATCCCTTCAATGGCGTTAAGTCAAAATTTTATGGATGGACAACCTGTTCATTGGGATAATGCAGAACACTATGGTTTACAAATCATTCAAAATATATTTACAAAACACCCATCGTTAATAAAAACTTGCGTTAATATCAACTTTCCGGATTGCCCATATAATGAGGTAAACTCTATAGAATTTACTTCTCAAGGTTTAGGTTATATTAAAAATATTTTACCTCTAAAAAGAATGGATCTTCGCCAAAATGAATATTATTGGCTCCATTTTGAACGTACAATTAAATCTGATCAAAAAGGAACCGAAACCCAAGCTATCAATAATAAATCAATTTCTATTACCCCTCTTATTTATGAACGAACAGATTTTAATTTGCTCAGTAAATTAAAAAACTAATTATAAAAGCATTTCGTCAAACGATTATTGAGATGCTATATTCATACTGCCAAAAATATAATTACTAATTTGCTGCTCAAGACTTACATAAGGTAAAGTGTTGGTTAATTTTTGATTTTTCTTGATCAATATCTTACTTTTTCCAGGCTTGATCATAATTACACCATCATCAGTCATATTAATTGAAGATATAATAAATTGGGTATCTTCTGGCAGTTGAATATCATTATTAATCTCCATTGTAACATCAGACATAAAGGTTTTTTCATTAAGATGAATTGAGCGTATAACACCAACAGGAATACCTGATAAAACAATTTTTCCGCCAGGATTAATAGTATTTGAAGAATAAAATTGTGCTTCAATCGTATATTTTTGTGTTCCTGTACCAAATAACATTATTTTGGAATATACATAAAATCCTGCAGCAATCATTAAAACGAAAGTGCTTGCCAGATAAGCGCTAACATTTCTGTTTTTTATCATTGACCCACCATCCCTATTACGTCAGTCTATTTTCGTTTAATAAAATATTATATATATTGTTTTTGAACCGATAGAAATATTTTACTTTTTTTAAATATTTGATTTGTAATATATTTTTTTATTATAAAACAATGTAATCAAATCATTCTAAATGTCTAAAAAAAATTTAAACTATCATAATTTTTTAAAAGGTAACTTTTAATATGTCTTTTCTTCAGGCTATTTTTATTGCCATTTTACAAGGTGCAACAGAACTTTTTCCAGTAAGTAGTCTTGGACATGCTGTTTTGATCCCTGCATTGTTAGGTTGGCGAATTCACGCACAGAATCCTACTTTTTTACCTTTTATGATAATGCTTCATGTTGGTACAGCCTTTGCTTTGCTTATGTTCTTTTGGAAAGACTGGGTTGCTCTATTTAAGGGTGCTTTTGGAAAAGATGGAAAAACAATTCAAAAACAAAGCTTTCACATTTTTTTTCTATTGATTATTGCAACTTTACCTGGAATAGTTATAGGTTCCCTTTTTGAAAAATTAATACGAAGTTTATTTTCGACACCCAATATTGTGGCATTTTTTCTTATATGTAATGGGGTTATGCTTTTTTGGGTTGATCATCTAAGAAAAAACATTAATGTTGAAAATACAATTGCTATTGCAGATTTAACGATGAAAGATGCTTTTTTTATAGGTATTTTTCAATGTCTAGCTTTTTTTCCAGGAATTTCAAGATCCGGGTCAACCATAGTCGCAGGATTGCTTCGAAATTTGTCCCATGAAAATTCTGCAAGGTTTTCTTTTTTAATGGCTATACCTATCATTCTTGCAGCATCAATTTTCCAAATGTGGAAAATTTATAAAGAGCAAATTAAATTTGATCATTTTATAAATATGGGTGTTGCTACAATTATAGGTTGTATAACTGCACTTTTAAGTACAGCCTTTTTAATGAAGTATTTTAAAGATAACGAAAAGTGGGCTTTAACACCTTTTGGTTATTATTGTTGCGCATTAGGAATCATAGGTTTTGCTTTATTATTATATTAAAATAATTATATTCACAATCTTGTGAATTGAGAATATAAAAAATAAGGCATTCTATTAAAAGAAAAGAAAACAAAAAAAATATTATCTGGAGGAAAAATGGAAAGCTCAAGCCCTTCGATACAACAAACAAAAAAAAGTTTTTTCTTCTTTAATAATATTTTAATGATTGACTTCTTTGCTTCTCTAGCAGGGTTATTATTTGGTCTCGATATCGGTGTTATGGCTGGAGCCAATGAATTTATCAAAAATGATTTCTCTGCAAACGACCATGACATTGAAAAAATAGTAAGTTTCATGATGTTTGGTGCAGCATTCGGTGCGTTGGTATGTGGATGGGCATCGGCGAAATTTGGCAGAAATAGGTGCCTGATTGTCAGTGCAACTCTTTTTATTGCCGCATCAATTGGATGTGCATTATCGAACACAATTTCAGATTTAATCATATGGCGATTTGTGTTGGGTTTTGCTATTGGTATCGCTAGTATGACTGCACCTTTATACCTTGCCGAAATTGCACCTGAGGATAAAAGAGGTGCAATGATTTCAACCTATCAGCTGATGGTTACTGTAGGTATTTTTTTAGCTTTTGTTTCAGATACATTTTTTGGATATTTTGGTGCATGGCGCTGGATGTTGGGGATACTAGCTTTACCAGCAGCTATTTTTTTATTAGGGCTTTTATTTTTACCAAACAGTCCTCGATGGCTGTTGATGAATCGTCGAAGACGTGAAGCTTATAACGTATTAGCATCTATAAGAAATAACAATAATAATGTTATAAAAAAAGAAATCAAAGAGATCGAGATGCAATTGCAGAATTCTCAAAAGGGCTTTTATTTATTTTTATATAATTCTAATTTTCAGCGTTCTGTAATCTTGGGAGTATGTTTGCAAATCATTCAACAATTAACTGGAATGAATGTAATCATGTATTATGCTCCTCGTATTTTTGCAAATATGGGATATCATGGACTTTCACAATTATGGTTTACCGCCTTAGTTGGTTTAGTTAATGTTTTTGCAACGTTTATAGCCATCATCATTTGTGATAAATCTGGGCGTAAACCTATGTTATATATTGGGTTTAGCATGATGACTTTTGGATTATGGGCAGTCAGCTATTTCTTAAATAAAGATTTAAATGCCTATCCATATTTACAATATTGTTGTGTTGGGACACTGTTATTATTTATCCTTGGTTTTGCAATGTCTGCAGGACCTTTAATTTGGACAATTTGTTCAGAAATACAACCACTTCAAGGACGAGATTTTGGTATTGCTGTTTCAACTGTAGTCAATTGGCTTGCTAATTTTTTTGTTGGTTTTACTTTTTTAACTTTAATTAATACTTTTGGGGCCTCACGTACCTTTTTATTGTATGCGTGTTTAAATTTGATTTTTATTGTTTTGATATTTGCTTACGTACCTGAAACATCCAATATAAGCCTTGAAAAGATTGAAGAAAATTTAATGGAAGGTCAACCTTTACGTAAAATCGGACGTTAAATTCTAAAAATTATGTTTTTTATAAATATCATTCTTTTAATAATGTTATTTATAGTTTTTGATTATATAATATTATGTTTATTTATTCAATTGTTACAACTCTATATAAAAAACTTATATATAACAGCTGAAATAGCAATGCATCCAATAAATGTTATAAAAATATTACTTAATTTCCCTTTATATTTCACCAATTCAGGAAGTTTATGAATTGCTATCATCGGTAAGATAAATAAAATTACAGCCAAAATGGGCCCGCTTATTGATTCAATTATACCCAATATACTTGGATTATTGCTTGACACAAACCATGTTATTAAATAAACGAAAATTAAAGCATAACGATCTAACGTTTTTCTTGATATGTCTTTTCCAAAAAATGACAAAGCTTTTTCCAAAATTCCATTAAATCCTTCCTTAGCTCCCAGATAATGACCTAAAAAGGATTTGCAGATTGCAATAAAAGCAACGATAGGTGCTATAAATTTTAAAAAAGATGTATGAAAATGATTAGCCAAATAGGACAAAATTGTTATATTTTCAATTTTTGCTTCATTTAAATTTGAAGGACTTAAACATAAAGCGCAACTGAATACAAAGAATAATACGGTAACAACCATCATTATATTACTATATTTAATGATTTTGGAACATTTTGATTCCGCCCATTTTTCACCATATTCCTTACGTTTTGATACAGCTAAAGAAGAAATAATGGGTGAATGATTAAAAGCGAAGACAGTCACAGGAATAGTTAACCATAACGTTAAAAATAAACCGTTTCCTCCTTCTTTTATAGCACCAGAAAAACTTATATTTCTAAACAAATCCAAATTCCAGTGAGGTATCAAAAATAACGATATAGAGATTAAAACTGCCACAAAGGGATAAACCAATGTTGATAAAATTTTAATGATAAAAGTTTCACCAAACTGTACAATTAAAATTAATAAACTGATAAGAATAAAAGAAGTTATTACTCTAGGTGGAGTTGTAAAGTAAAGTTGATTCTGAATAAAACTTTGTACAGTATTAACAAGACTTACCCCATAAACCAATAAAATAGGAAAAATTGCAAAAAAATAAAATAAAGTAATCAAAAATCCAATTTTTTTTCCAAATTTTTCTTCAACAACAGCTGTGATATTACCATTATCATCTTTTGACCCTGATAAAACAAACCTGCATAAAGCTTGATGAGCATAAAATGTCATTGGAAAAGCAAGTATTGTTAATAATAATAATGGAATTAAACCACCAGCAGCTGCATTAATCGGGAGAAATAAAACACCTGCTCCTATTGCCGTACCATAAAGACTAAGCATCCATATTGTATCTGATGAACACCATTTTGGCATTCGATCTATGATTTCTTTATTTTTCATTTATTGTAACTTTATTGATAAACGAGTATGTTAATAAATATATAAAACGGATATGAAAAAAATTCAAAATCTAATCATTAATAATTAAATTTCAAATTATCAATAGATAAAGCATTTTTATAAAAAATTTTTAGTAATATTCATAATTTATAGTAATTTTCAACTTTTAACTAATTTGATTAAAATCGAATTACTCATAATTAATTTTAAAGAAGATTTAATTTTTAAAATTGTAAAAGGACAAAATAATTTGAAACTGGAATTGTAAAAAAAACTTTCTACTCTCAAATATATATAACTAAATAAATACTACAATAATGAAATCTAGTTAAAGAAAAAAATCTATCCTACTAATATCACAAAGATCGTTAAATAATTGGTAGAAAAGTATATATTAATTAAAATAACTATACAATACATTTACTGCTTTTGGTCTAGAACGATCTATAACTCTTTATCCATAAAATATACGACATTAATGGATTATCTAAATAAATGGTAGACAGTGTTGTTTCATCAAATCAAATTAACACATGATAGCAACTTTGAATGAATATTTACTAGATTTAAACACTTTTTCCATATTCAACTGAAAGCCATTCTTTTATCCATGCTAATTGGTGCGCTCGCTAAGCAAAATTCTGCTCATTAATTACAAACAAAAACTTTTTTTCTTTAACTTTGATATTTTGTTATTAATAAAACTCGATTAATTTGTATATACGTATGCAAATAATTTTATTGAGGCATACAAACATAGCAATATACGAACTGACCACAGCAAATCGTACAGCATTCAACAAGATTTTATTACTATATCTAAATAATACTGAAAGAAAGTCTATTTTCAACCTATACTTTAAGTATCTTGGATGTTCTAGATCAGAGCGAGTCACTACCTAAAAACCAGCATGATGCCACTTTTCCATAATATTCGTACTGATTCGTTTATCATATCAACCTTGTAGCAAAACTCTAGGTTCTGCAACTAGCAAAATAACTCCAACTCAATATTAATTAGTGGCTTAATGCCTTTATAACCAACTTTTAAAAAATATCATGTCAACAATAAAATCGCCTGAGCCGTAGAAAATAATAAGTTAGATATATTCATTAATCTTTTACCGAAATTGAAGCAAATATGACGGAATAAATGACACCCGCCACCAGCTTTCTGTAAAAGTGTTGCAATGATTATTAGTGTATAGCTAGAATCCATAATATCATCAACCAATACAACTCATTTGCCAGAATAAAGCTAAGTAACGTTAAAGACACCATAAAAATTTCGACATTGATATAATTGATTCTACTACCCTTTTTGCAGTTAATTATTTTTAATTTTACTGATGACATCCATAAATGAAAGTCTCAGTTTTACCGCCAAATGACGAGCAAGGTCAGGCACCAAATGAAGAAAATTATGGGATGAAACACAACATACCAACTGCGACGTAGATTTTGGTTATCAACTTTGCTGAATCATTTCAGCCATAGTATCAACTAATCTATTACTAAAATGACTTGTATGTTTGTTATCAACAGCTATTTTTCCCCTGTTTTATAAAGATACCCGCAAGATTTACAAAAACAGATTTTGCTAGCATATTAATAATAGGTTGCCACAAACAAAACACACATTTACCACTAGGCTGTAAGGCCTTGATCGTTTATTGTACTACACAAAAATATTATTTTACAACCAATCTTATTAAGATACGAACCTTTTATCATCTCTACACACATTACTTAATAAAGTGTGCAATTCGAGCATGATTCATTTGATAGTACACAACTGTTTTAACCTAACGAATACTATTCTTAATCACAAGAGTTTGATGGAAAAACTGAATCCTGAAAAAACTCGTGGATATTCTGATCTTCCATTCCTGACATCAATATACTCATAGCATAATCAATACCAAGTACAACTCGTCACCTCATCTGTTGATAGTAGGCCAAGATAGAACTTGGAGCTTGATTCAGCTTTTATCCTGCTATAATAAACCTTGGCATTAACATCATTAATATTCAACCAATTTAGCTACTTGTTCGGTTTCTCACATATTAATTAAACTCGTTATTCTCCTACTCAAGACAGAGAAAAATAGCAAGTTCTAATCAAAGATTAAATAATAAACTCTTTCATTTTTATAAGAATAAACACAATGAGGACGACCCAAGTATGAAACTTCTTGTAATAATAACCATAGAATATAATTCTTGCTATACCCTTGAACACTCCCATCTTTAATACGACAGGTTATTTTTACATCAAAGAATGAAAATTTCAGTTTAAATTTATTTTGTCTAATTTTAAACTTAATTGTCTGTTCACAAAATCAAAATCCCATTACACTTATTTTATTCTACAGTTACAGATTTAGCTAAATTTCTTGGTTGATCGACATCCGTACCTTTTGTAATTGCTGCCTCATAAGCTAACATTTGTACAGGAACTGTATAAAGAATAGGTGAAACAAAAGAATGCACAGTTGGCAATATTATAACTTTATCAGCAATAGGTGATAAAGATTCCGCACCTCTTTGATCAGTAAAGACGATAATATGTCCGCCACGTGCCTTTGCTTCTTGTAAATTAGAAAGAGTTTTTTCAAATAAGAATCCTGAAGGTATAACGGAAATGATAGGAACTGTATGATCAATTAAAGCAATTGGACCATGTTTCATTTCACCGGCAGCATACGCATCGGCATGAATATAAGAAATTTCCTTTAACTTTAATGCACCTTCCATTGCAACAGGATACATAATTCCCCGGCCTAAATAAATAACACTTTGAGCATTAGCAATAAATTTAGCAATTTCTTGAATTTTTTCTTTTAATTGAAGGACTTCTGCAACTCGGCTTGGTAAATCAAGCAAAGCTGAAAGACATTGATCTCTATGTTCAGCCGTGATTTTATGTTTTACCTTTGCAATGGTAAGAGTAAGACATGCCAAAACTGTTAACTGGGCAGTGAAAGCCTTTGTGGAGGCAACTGCTATTTCAACACCTGCATCTGTCCCAAGCACAACATCACTTTCTCGGGCAATTGTACTATGTTCATTATTAAGAATAGAGATAATTTTTTGATTATTTTTTTTGAGATTTCTCAATGCTGCTAGTGTATCAGCCGTTTCACCTGATTGAGAAATAACCAATCCCATTCCTTCACCCTCAATGGGTGGATCTCGATAACGCATTTCACTAGCTATATCAATATCAATTGGAAGTCTTGCATATTCTTCAAGCCAATAACGACCTATATAACCAGCATAATAAGCTGAACCACAAGCAGTTATAATCCCTCTTTTTAATGCTGTAATCTTGAAAGGTAAATAAGGAAGATTAATTTGATGTGTGGCTGGATTAACAAAACGTCTTAACGTTTGTCCTATAACAATTGGATGCTCATGGAGTTCTTTTTCCATATAATGACGATATCCATTTTTACCAATAGTACCCGTTATCAAAGCTGTTTTTTGTATAGGACATGAAACTTCTTTTCCTTCCATATCGTAAAAAAAGGCTCCTTCCCGTTTTATAACAGTCCAAATCCCATCCGCCATATAAGCAACTTTAGTCGTAAGCGGTGCAATTGCCAAACTATCAGATCCCAAAAACATTTCGTTATCACCAAATCCAACGACTAATGGAGCACCATGTCTAGCACCAATCATTAGATTATCATTACTTGTAAATATCATAGCAATAGCATAAGCGCCTTCAAGTCTTTTTAAAGCCATAAAGGCAGCTTCTTGATGTTTATGTCCTTGTTTTAAATAATAATCAACAAGCTGAACAATAGTTTCACTATCTGTTTCGCTTTTAAATTCTTGACCCAATTCAGTTAATTCTTTTCGTAATGCAATATGATTTTCAATAATCCCATTATGAACAACTGCAACCCGATCAGTCATATGAGGATGTGCATTATTTTCCGTTGGTGCTCCATGCGTTGCCCATCTTGTATGTCCAATTCCCAAATTACCATTAATGGGATCCATTTTTAATAATTTTGCTAAATTATCCAACTTTCCAGCAGCACGACGTCGACTTAAAACACCATTATTTAATACGGCTATACCTGCTGAATCATATCCCCTATATTCCAATCGGCGTAAGGCTTCCATAATTATAGAGGTAACAGATTGATTCCCTAATATTCCAACAATCCCACACATGGATTTACCTTTTATCTTCTTTATTTACAATGACTTTACGTGATTTATTAACTTGCCTGGCCCTTCCAAAAGCCGTCGTATGTTCAGGAACATCATCCGTTATTACACTTCCAGCTGCAATTAAACTTTTATTACCAATTTTAACAGGTGCAACCAATATCGCATCAGATCCGACAAAAACCTCTTTACCAATAACAGTCTTATGTTTATAAACCCCATCATAATTACAGGTAATCGTTCCTGCACCTATATTACTTTTTTCTCCAATAATACTATCCCCAAGATAAGCAAGATGGTTTGCTTTAGCTCCATTACCAAGATAGGTCGCCTTTAGTTCTACAAAATTACCAACATGAGCTTTTAATCCTACAATGGTATTAGGTCTTATTCGAGCAAAAGGTCCTATGATTGCATTAGATTTTATTTCGCATCCTTCCAAATGACTAAAAGATTTTATTTCAACACCAGATCGAATAATTACGTTTTTACCAAATACAATATTAGGATGTAACGTAACATCTTTTTCAATTATAGTATCATAGGATAAAAATACAGTATCAGGTGCAATCATCGTTACACCATTATCCATTGCTTGTTTTCTTAAACGTTGTTGTACAATATTTTCCGCTACTGAAAGTTCATATTGTGAATTTATACCTATTAATTCAGATTCAGGCGCCCTTAATACCTTAACCGTTTTATGATCTTTATTCGCTAAAGCAACAACATCAACAATATAATATTCTATTTTTGCATTATTATTACCAACTTGATGTAACCATTTCGAAAAAAATTGTGCATTAGCACATAAAACACCTGAATAACATAGCTTTATTTTTCTTTCTTCTTCAGTTGTATCAATAGTTTCAACTATTTTTTCAACATTTCCATTTTTCTCGATAATACGGCCATAAGATTTAGGGTCCTTACAATCCATACCCAAAATAACTAAATCAGCATTTGATCTTTTTTTAAATTGTACAAATTTGTTCAAAGTCTGTTCTGTTATTAAAGGATTATCAGCATTCAATACGGCAACAATGCCTTTACCAAAATAAGTTTCTGCCTGTAAAGCCGCATGTGCTGTTCCCAATCTTTCATGTTGAACAACCATTTGATGGGGATGGACAAACTCAGCTACTTCCTTCATATCTGGACCGATAACGACTACAATTTGTTGAAAAACTTTTTCGACCTGATTCAATAAAAACCTAAGCATTGGAATACCGGCAATAGGATGGATTGCCTTAGGTTTTAGAGATTTCATTCGTGTTCCCATTCCAGCCGCTAAAATAATAGCAACAGATTCTAACGTATTATTTGATAAATTTTGCATTGTTTGTCGTGATATTTATTAAGTACATGATTAAGATAGTATCAAAAAATAATAATTATTTATATTATTTATAGGTTAATCATTAAAAATTATGAAAAATAATTCTTCATCTTTAATTATTTTTGATATGGATGGCACTTTAATTGACAGATTTCCAGATATAAATCGCTCTTGTCAAACACTTTTAATTATTATGGTTTACCCTTCCCTGTTGATTTATATTTTATCCTATCAATCCTAGGAAAATAGAATCAAGATTAGGATTAAAAAAAATTCTCAATAACATTAGAGAATCTGCCTGATTCATTGATCCACAAGAAGCAATTCAAAGATTTACGGATGATCATATAACTCATGCTACTGATTTTTCCAGACTGTTTAACGGTATTGAAAAAAGTGCTTCAATTTTTTATTACGATGGCTGGAAAATTATCTTATATTCAAATAAAATCACAAAAGCAGCTATACATATTTTAAATGAGTTTCATCTTATTTCGATTTTGTAGCGAGTAATGATCGTTTTTTTGATGATAAAAAACCAAATCCCAAACATATTTATGGAATTATAAAACAACTTGGCGCAAAATCATCAGATACCGTTATGGTAGGCGACCATCTAAATAATATTTTAGTATCAAAAAATGTACATATTGCCGGAAGTATTTACGCACTATGAAGGTACGTTAATTCAACAGTTGAAAAAAATGCAACCTATAATGCTAAATCAATTTGTAACGTATTCGATCTTACTGAAAAAATCGTGATTGAAAATAAGTAAATTATTTACTCGAAAAAGATACTTTTCTTAGAATTATACTAATATTACCCATTTTCGGGTGATCAAAATCAAATCGAATAGGTAATATTCCAACCTTATCAACATTCTTAAACCATATATAAGAAGGTTGAGGACGCGACATTAAAGCACGATGTCTTGAATGTTTCAAACCTCCTATCTGTTGAGTGACTGCTTTACAGAATAAAGCTTCTCCTCTATAAGGAGAAGCCCAAGTTGAAGGAATAATTGATCTTCCTGCTGATTGACTTTTAAACGTAAATAATCGTGAACCATCTAATATCTTGAATTGATCATCACATTGATTATTCGCTCGAACTCTATAAATCAATTCAATCATTGCACTTAACATATCCAAACTATTATTCATTTGATCTTGACTTAATGCGTCACGATTACTTTCTCTTTGAGGAATTAATATTTTAATTTCAACATGTTGAGGGTTATTGAAATTTATAAGCGTAGTAAATTTTTGTCCTTTGGATTTGCCAAATGATTTGAACTGCATAGGTAAGACTTTATTATTTTGAATATGACCCTGAATGCTAGAAGTCATATCCAAATTTGCAAACAAGCTTACCAATCCTGCAAATCTAAAAGAAGCTTGTACGGTATAATCATTATCCGTTAACATATAAGATGCTTTAATTACAACTACATGCAAATTCTTATTATAAACATCAAAAATTAAATGAACAGGTTTCGTGACTGATAATTTATTTTGAGCTTGTGAATTATAAGGTAGTATACATAGCCATGACAAAATACTTGCTAGACATAAATAAAATTTTACCATGATTAAAAAAAACTCTTCAAAATAATTTATGGTTAACTATATTAAGTTATAATTTCCTTAATTTAAAAAGTATAGTTTAACCATGGTGATTACTTTTTAGAATTAGATACTAAATATTCCTGTCCCAAATGCTTCTACATGAATTTTCTCAGCAGGAATTCCAATTTCTTTGAGCTTTTCTCCTTGATCTTTCATAAAATCAATTGGACCACATAAATAATAATCTGCTTTTTTTACAAAAATTGCATTATTAAGTTTGTTTAAATTCATACGACCTTTATAATGAAAGTCAATATCTTGTTGGTCTTCAGTGTTTGGTTGAGAGTAAAAAATTATACTTTTAAATGATGGATTAGTTTTAACAATTTCTTTTACTTTGTCACGCATAGCATGTTTTTTACCATTTTGCGTACAATAAATGAAATATACAGACCGGTTACTATGATGTTCACTCAAATAAGATAAAATTGAGAACATAGGTGTAATCCCAACACCAGCACTAATTAAAACGACAGGTTCATTACCTTCTTCATTTAAATAAAATTCTCCCGCTGGAGCTGAAACATCAATTATATCACCGACTTTATAATTTTTATGCAAATTATTAGATACTTTTCCAGCAAGTGAATTATTATTTCCCTCTTCTCTTTTAACGGAAATTCTCAAAGTATCTTTACCAGGGGAATCTGATAAAGTATATTGTCTAGGTTGCATCAAATTCCATTCAGGAACATATATACGGATAGAAATATATTGCCCAGGATAAAATTGAGGTAATTTTCCGCCATCTATAGGTTGCAGATAAAAAGAAGTTATCTGATCGCTTTCTGGAACTTTTTTAACAATTTTAAAACCTCTCCATCCTGTCCAAGCATGTTCAGTAATTTGATGCTTATAAATTCCAAATTCCATATCAATTAGTAATTGTGCAAGTTGTTGATAGGCAACACCCCAGGCATCAATCAATTCATCTGTAGCTGCGCTTCCCATTACTTCACGAATTGAAGCCAATAAGTGACTTCCAACAATTGGATAATGTTCCGCACGAATATTCAAACTTACATGTTTGTTTGCAATATGGATCAATGCATTTTTCAAAATAGAAGGATTGTCAATATTTTCTGCATAGGCCAACACAGCAGTTGCAAGAGCATGTTGCTGTTTTCCTGCTTCTTGATGTCCTCGATTAAAAATTTGCTTGAGCTCAGCGTTATTACCTAACATTCTTTTATAGAAATGCGTAGTTAGGTCTACACCATGTTCTCTCAAAACAGGAACCGTATTTTTAATGAGTAATTTTTGGGCTTCGGTAAGCATTTAAAAAACCTTTTAATTAAATAATGTACAGCAAATACATCTTTAAATATATTAGTATTTACAAGATAGATTAAAATACGAATCAATAAAGATGTATTTATTATACATTATTTAATTAAAAGTAAAAGAATTAGATTTAATTGATTTACAAACCTAATCTTAATTTTGCTTTTTGAATGATTTCATCTGTATCATCAATGGGATTGACCGACCAATTTTCTAATTTATTGTTAAAGATTTTTACACGATTTTCACGAATCATTGATTGAATAAAGGAAAATATTCTTTTTGAATTTCCAGGTAAGGGTATAATCATCACGGGTACAGACGTTGCAACAGCCTCTGATATCATAGATACGC
The DNA here is from genome assembly GCA_946699565.1 of uncultured Commensalibacter sp. GTDB lineage: Bacteria > Pseudomonadota > Alphaproteobacteria > Acetobacterales > Acetobacteraceae > Commensalibacter. Next base: position 52,832 of record CAMPDW010000008.1, read on the forward strand.
TATCAATCGTTACCAATATGTAATCCGCACATGCTAATAGTCCTAAATAAGGATTTTCTCCATTCCCATTCCAAATAAAAACGTCATAGGGATTTAAAAGAGACTTTAAAGTTTGTAATACGATAGGATCTGTTCTTCTTGATGGTGTGATAGCAAGCGATATCGAATTATTTTTAAGTAAATTTTGAAGTTGATACCCTATTTGTTCCGCTACTTTTAAATTAAATTTAAACCGTCCATTATTACCTCCAAGTAATACGCTTACCAAAGGTTTATTTAAATCATGGAGTCGATTATACCATTTATTCTTGCTTTTTTTAAGAAGAGTCGATGTAATATGATGTAAAGCCGTTCGCGATATAAGAACATTTTCAGCTTCAATATAATCATGAGGATTTGCAATAATCAAATCGAATTTATTTAGAGCAATACGAGGATTCTGAATATGAATTGCTAATTGTTTTTTATGTCGTAAAGCAGCATTGACGACACCTCCTACACTACCCACGCTGATTATTGCATCAACTTCACCAATTTCAACAGGTTCTATAGATTTTATAGGTAAAGGCCAATAAGGCGCTGAAATAAGTTTCCAAGGAAATTTTGGCTTTAAATCAAAAAGCTGAAAATTCAATTGAGCCCTATAAGCGAATCCTACAGCTTGCGTTTTCATTCCTGCATAATTTTCAGATAAAATTGCAACTTTACTCATTATTCATTTAATTTAAATATTTAATTTAAGCTTTTCAATAATCTGCTGTATTAAATAACCAGCCATTTTTTCCCATTCTTGATTAGAATTAAGTTTTTCACGATGTAAAGGAAAAGGTAAATCTAACATTTTTTCTATTTTTCGAGCAATATCTTGAGGAGATGGATCACATAAAAAAACTAAATCCTTATGACCGCATTGTTCAACTAATCCGCCCACTTTTGTGATAAGTACGGGTTTACCAAAAGCGAGTGCAATAGCTAATACCCCGCTTTGACTTGCTTCTTGATATGGTAAAATAATAGCATCTGCCCATTCAATAATCGAAGCAATCTCATCTTCTTGCACCCATCTATTCTCTACTTTAACATTTTTACGTTTATTTAAAAGAGTTAAAATTTTACTTTTCGGACCTTGTCCAACAATACGAAGAAAAAAAGATTTATTCGTATTAATAAGATCCAAAGCTTCGTATAAAATATCAAATCCTTTGTAAGGTAAAAGTCTTCCAAAATTTAATAAATGTATTATATCCTTATTTGGTTTCAAGGATTTAGTATGATAACAATAAGTTAAAGGTGGATGCCATACTTCAATTAATTTTGAACATGCAACTATTTTATTATCAATGAGTTGATTATAAACATATTTGGTAAAAGTTACAACTAAATCAGATTTTCTAATTAATAGTTTTTGTAAAAAATGTTGACATAAATATCCATCACCTGGATGAGGAAATGCATCATGAATAATAACCACGGATGGAATCTTGAGTAATTTCAATGCGGCAATCATCATTAAATCTAATGGACCTGGCATTGTACAAATTGCTAATTTGATCTTATTTTTTTTTAAATTAAAATAAAGATTTAAAATTAATAATGGTGCTTTTAACCAACTTAATATAAATCCACCTACCGTAGAATAGGTTTTAAATAATATATCCACTTTAAAATTGTGAATATAAGTTATAATTTCAGCCCTATCTGATAATGATAAAAAAATATTTAATTTAAAATTTTTTCTTAAAGCTTTTGATAATTCTACAGCTATTTTTGGACCAGCCCCCTTTTTCCCCCACTGCCATATTAAAATATTTACTGCTTTTTTATTCATTATCTTTAACCGAAGAATAATTAAACAATCTTTTCATTAAAATATCTGAATTAAATGATTTACAAATTTTCGTTTGAGCTAAAGAGCCTAATTTATTACGATAATATTCATTACTAAACAATTGTTCAATTTTTAAAGCAGCCATATCAATATCAGCATCAGCCCATATTGCATTTTTTATTGCATAAACTTTACGAGAATCTTCAACTGGAATTAATTTATAATTAATTGGGACACCACATTCTTGATCTATATATTCGCTTGTTGCAGACCAGTCAGTTGAAATAACTGGTTTTCCACATTGCATTGCCTCCGCAAGAACAAAGCCGAAACCTTCACTTCGATGTAAAGAAAGAATAATATCAGAATGAAAAAAAAGTGCTTTATTTTCTTTTGAACTTAATAAGTTAGTATTTATTATTATATTTTGTTGTCCATCTATCATATCTATAATTTTTTTTAAATCATCTTGATAATTATCTATATAAGCTATTTTTAAAATTAATGAAATTTTTTCTTTCGAAATTATTTCGCAAGCTTTTTTAAAAGCCGCTATAACACCAATAGGATTTTTTCGAGCAAAAGATGAAGATAAATTAAATGAGGTTAATATTACCAAAGAATTTTTAGGAATTCCAAGGCTTTCTCGACTAATATAACTTGGTATATCAATTGATCGTTCAGCAATTGGATGAGGAACAACTATAACTTTTTTTTGATATTTATAGGCTAAAGATTGTAAGGAATTTGCAACAAAATGAGATGGAACCCAAATTTCATGAACACATCGAAATCCAACCTCCCATTCTTTTGGTACAACTTGAAGTTCCCATGCCCAATATCCTATTATCCTTCTGTATTTTAATAAGCTTCTAGGGAATTGTAGCAAAACAAAAGGAATTTGTGGGGCATTAATATGTAAAATGAGCGTAGCATTAGGATAAGCTATTAATAATTGATATATTTCTTTAAATTTTACTCTAGAAAAATTATAAGGATTTATATCAAGTTTTAATGCTGTAACACCACGTTTTCTAAGCGCATGATACATAACCCGAGCACCTTCACCAAGACCGGATGCTCTAGAAAATTCACCTACAATAATAACTGTATAATCAAATAAAGGATCATTAGATAAAGGTGGTGCTAAAATTCCCCCAACTTTGCTTAATAAATATCTACGCTCAGAAGAAGGAAATAAACGCCATAATTTATGAAATAATTTAATTTTACAAACTCGTCATAAAATTTGACTTACTATTGATAAATTGGAAAACGTTTACATAAAGCCATGACTTTTTCATAAACAACTTTTTCCGCCACGCTATTATCATTATCATTTACTTTGGCCAATGGTGTAAGTACTTCATTGATTAACAACCCAATTTCTCTAAATTCAACCTCACCAAAGCCTCTTGTCGTACCAGCTGGACTTCCCAAACGAATGCCAGAAGTAATAGCTGGTTTTTCAGGATCAAAAGGAATAGCATTTTTATTTACTGTAATACCTGCTCTTTCCAAACTTTCCTCAGCTTGCTTTCCTGTTACTTTCTTAGGACGTAAATCAACCAATAAAAGATGACAATCTGTTCCCTGAGTCACAATATCAAATCCACATTCAATTAAAGTTTTTGCAAGAACCCGAGCATTATTTGCTACAGCTTTTTGATAAGTAATAAATTCTGGCATCATTGCTTCGGAAAAAGCAACAGCTTTAGCAGCAATAACGTGCATTAATGGACCACCTTGCAACCCTGGAAATACGGCAGAATTAATTTTTTTGGCCAAGTCAGGATTATTTGTTAAAATCAAGCCTCCACGTGGACCACGTAATGTTTTATGTGTGGTGCTAGTTACAATATCTGCATATTCCATTGGGTTAGGGAATAGACCTGCTGCTACCAATCCTGCAAAATGGGCCATATCAACCATTAGAAAGGCCCCTACTTCATCAGCAATTTTACGAAAACGAGCAAAATCTATTACTCTTGGATATGCAGATCCACCTGCAATAATCAAACGTGGTTTTTCTTGCTTTGCTGTAGTTTCCATTTCATCATAATTAATAAGTCCATTATCTCTTCGGATATCGTAACTTAAAGCATGAAACCATTTGCCTGAAAAATTGGGTGCAGCCCCATGGGTCAAATGACCACCTGCGGCTAGATTCATACCTAAAACTTTTTCACCAGGTTTTACAGTTGCCATAAAAGCAGCCAGATTTGCATTAGCACCTGAATGAGGTTGAACATTCGCAAATTGTGCATTAAAAAGTTTCTTTACACGTTCAATCGCTAAAATTTCTACTTTATCAACTTCACTACAACCACCGTAATAACGACGTCCTGGATAGCCTTCTGCATATTTATTGGTCAGTACACTACCTTGAGCCTCTAAAACTGCTTTAGAAACAATGTTTTCACTAGCTATTAATTCAATTCCATCCTGTTGACGAACAAGTTCACTTTGTAAAGCTGCAAAGACTTCAGGATCAGTTTGAGATACATCAGATTGAAAAAATTGATGAAGAAATTTATTTCCGGACATTCATTAATTCCTAAAAAACTACAAATTTAAGAGACTATTACTATAAATATGCAATTTTATGATTTTCTGCAATTAAATATCTGATATAAATTTTTACATAAACAAAAAATAAATTCACAAAATAAAGGATTTATTTTAAAAATTAAACACTTTCATTTTAAAAAACTTAATTATAAAAGGATCAATCTATGGGGCAATCCACCATTCATTCATTATTTAGAAAAAAATCCATAGATAAAAATCCTAATGAAAATGGTTTGGTACGTGTAATTGGAATGCCAAGTTTAATTTTTTTTGGTGTTGGTGGAATTGTTGGTACAGGTCTTTTTACAATAACTGGATTAGCCGCTTCCGAGCACGCTGGACCAGCTGTTTTATTATCTTTTTTTATTGGTGCAATAGCCTGTTCATTCATCGGATTATGCTATAGTGAATTGGCAGGAATGATTACAGATTCAGGAAGTTCTTATAGCTATATTTATATTGCTCTAGGTGAATTTATTGCCTGGATTGTTGGATGGAATTTAGTATTTGAATATTCAATAGGTGCAGCAGCTGTGGCAGTAAGTTGGTCACAATATTTAAGATCAATACTTATAAGTTTCAATCTCCATTTACCTTATGTATATTTTGCCTCACCTTTAGAAATTTTCAAAATAGGTAGCAATACATATTTAGGGAAAATTAACATCGTTTCTACCTTTGTAATAATTTTTCTATCTTTTTATCTTATTCAAGGTGTTAAACAATCTTTCAAAACAAATAACATTATTGTTTTAATAAAATTATTTGTAGTTATTTCCGTTATAGTTTTCGGCATATCCTATGTAAATTTTAATAACTTTATTCCTTTTATTCCAAAAAATACTGGAAAATTTGGACATTTTGGAATATCTGGAATTTTTCAGGCTGCGGGTATGATTTTTTTTGCTTATATTGGTTTTGATAGTGTTGCTTCAACTGCTCAAGAAGTTAAAAATCCAGTTAAAGATATTCCTAAAGCCATTTTGATTATTATTGCAATTTCAACTCTCATATATATAACTTTTGCATTTATTATTGTAGGTCTTGTTAACTATCATGAATTATTGGGAAACGGGGCACCAGTTGCAACAGCAATTGACCAAACTCCCTTTAAATGGTTGCAGCCACTTGTAAAATTTAGCATTATTATTGGATATTTCCCTGTCCTTGTTTTACTTTTAGTAGGACAAACAAGAATTTTTTTTACTCTTTCCGAAGATGGATTAATTCCCAAATTTTTTTCAATTGTTCACCCCATTTATAAAACGCCCCATTTATCACACTTATTCTTTATGTTGTTTATCAGTTTGTTATCTGCATTTATTCCCATTTCAATTCTAAGTGAGATGTGCTCAATTGGCGCTTTATCAGCATTTTTCTTTGTATGTGTCTCTGTAATGATATTACGTCGCACACATAAAGATTTTCCACGTCGTTTCAAAGTCCCTGGGGGTGATATAATACCAATATTAGGAATTATTGTTTGTTGTATTTTAATATATTCACTCAGTACGATAACTTGGATTGCAATTACAGTCTGGACAATCTTAGGAACATTGATTTATTGTCTTTACGGTTATAATCATAGTAAGTTACATCAAAAATTTCATAGTTAATTTTAATTAAGGATTAAATAAATGATTGGAAGCTTCCCACTGACTCGTATGCGTCGTAATCGAGTTGATCAAGCAACGCGTCGATTGGTAGCCGAAAATAAATTAAGCATTGATGATTTGATATGGCCTATTTTTATAATTGAAGGTCATAATATTAAAACAGAAGTTTCTACGATGCCAGGAATTAAACGGGTTACTATTGATCAGCTTGCTTTTCATATAGAACCTGCAGCTCAGTTAAACATCCCTGCACTGGCATTATTCCCTGTAACTTCCAAAGAAAAACGTGATTCTAAAGGAAGTGAATCTTTCAATCCTAATAATTTAATTTGTCAAGCTGCACGTGAATTAAAAAAACATTTTCCTGAAATAATTTTAATTGGTGATGTCGCCCTTGACCCTTATACCAGTCATGGACATGATGGTATTATAAAAAATGGTTATGTCGTTAATGATGAAACCATTGATGTTCTTGCCAGACAATCTATTAATCAAGCCAACGCAGGTATAGATATTATTGCACCTTCGGACATGATGGATGGGCGAGTATCGGCCATTCGTCAAGAATTAGATAAAGAAAATTTTATTAATACTCGGATTATGTCTTATGCTGCAAAATATGCTAGCGTCTATTATGGTCCTTTTCGAGATGCCGTAGAATCTGGCAGTTTATTAAAAGGAAATAAAAAAACTTATCAAATGGATCCTGCAAATAGCCGTGAAGCACTTTCTGAAGTTGAACTTGATATTCAAGAAGGTGCAGATTCAATTATTATAAAACCAGGATTACCTTATCTTGATATTGTACGTAGGGTAAGAGATCATTTTAATATTCCAATCGTAAGTTATCAGGTTTCTGGTGAATATGCGATGTTAATGAATGCTATACAAAATGGTTATTTAGATCGTGAGCAATCTATACTTGAAACATTATTATGCTTTAAACGAGCAGGCGCAAATGCCATTATGACCTATTTTGCGATTGAAGCAGCAAAACTCATTAAAAATCAATAGATTATTATGAAACTTTAAAAAGTTAGATTAAAAACTAATCTTAACTTTTTAATTATTATGCTCTAATTTAATATTCGCAACCAGTTTGGAGATTTATGACCAATTGATGCCCGATTTCCTATAAATTGAGATAAACTTTCAAAATTTCTAAGTTTTGTTTGACTAGGCATTGTAAAGCCATCTTTAGAATTAAAGGTGAATATAACCTTTAATTTTCCTTTTCTTAATTTTTGAAGAACAACTCCAGCTCCTTTTTTTAATTCAGGAATTTGCTCCAATGGAAAAACAAGAAACTTTCCCGCTGAATTTGCGATAGCAATGTAATCACCTAAAACAGACAAACATGCATAAGCTTTATCATTATTTTTTAATATAAGAATTTGTTTTCCAGTTTTTCTTTCTGTTAACAAATTTTTTCCATCAATAATAAAACCTTTTGCTGCATTCGATACCAAAATATATTTTTTTTCATCATGTAAAATAAAAAATTCAGTAACTTCAGCATCGTTAGATAAATCTATGAGCAAACGAATAGGTTGTCCGTCTCCTCGACCTCTTGGTAAATCAGAAGCTTTAATATTAAAGATTTTCCCATCACTGCTGAAAATACAAATTCGTTCATTACTCTGACATTCAAGAGATTTAAATAAATGGTCTCCTTCTTTAAATTTATGATTTTCAATATTAAAATTATGACCTTTTAATGCCTTTATCCATCCTTTAGAAGATAAAATAATAGTTAAAGGTTCACGTTCAACCTTTTCCAATATATCAACAACATCAATTGATTTTGGAGCTTGTGAAATTATGGTTCTTCGCAGACCATCTTCAGAATTACCAAATATCTTTAAACCTTCTTTTAATTCTTTATTGATAGCCTTCCAACATAAAACTTCATTTGCCAATAATGAAGTTAATGCTGCTTTTTCTTCAGTAAGTTGAGCAAATTCATTATGGATTGCATTTTCTTCTAATCGCCTTAAACTACGCAAACGAATATTTAAAATTGCTTCTACCTGAATATCTGTTAACTTAAAAAGTTGCATTAATACCGCTTTCACATCATCTTCATCGCGGATAATTCGAATAACTTCATCCAAATTTAAATATACAGTCAATAAACCTTTTAATATTTCTAGACGTTGTTCAATAACACTCATACGATATTGACTTCGACGAATCAAAACTTCGTAACGATGATCCAACCATGCTTTTAAAATGGATTTCAATCCCATTACCTTTGGAACAGCCTTATGATCTAACACATTAATATTATAAGAAAATCTGTTTTCTAATGCTGTTAATCGAAACATTGATTCCATTAATATTTTAGGTTGAATTGTTTTGACTTTAGGTTCTAAAATTAACCGAATATCTTCTGTGCTTTCATCTCTAACATCAGCAAGCAAAGGAAGTTTTTTTTGTTCCATAAGTGACGCAATTTGTTCGATTAATTTAGATTTCTGAACTTGATACGGAATTTCTTTGACAATAATGACCCAGGTTCCAAAACGACCATGTTCAATTTCCCATTTAGCTCTTAATCTTAATGACCCTTTACCAGTTTCATAAGTTTGTAAAATAACATCTTTATTTTCAACGATTTCTCCTCCCGTTGGAAAGTCTGGGCCTTGGACATATTTTAATAAATCTTGGGTGGTTGCATCTGGATTTTGAATTAATATCATAGCCGCTTGATAAATTTCACATATATTATGGGGTGGAATATTCGTTGCCATTCCAACGGCAATACCGCTTGCACCATTTGCTAAAAGATTTGGAAAAGCTCCTGGTAGCACAATAGGTTCTTTTTCTTCACCATCATATGTATCACGGAAATCTACAGAATTTTCATCTATGCCTTCTAATAAAGCTTGGGCAATTTTGGTCATACGAGATTCTGTATATCGCATTGCAGCAGCATTATCACCATCTATAGATCCAAAATTACCTTGTCCTTCTATTAAAGGATAACGAACAGCAAAATTCTGTGCTAATCTAACCAAGGCTTCATATACAGCAGCATCTCCATGAGGATGATATTTACCAATAACATCCCCTACTATACGCGCACATTTTTTAAACCCTGATTTTGGGTCAAGCTTTAATTGACGCATAGCAAAAATCAAGCGACGATGAACCGGTTTTAATCCATCTCTAACATCTGGCAATGAACGAGACATTATTGTTGATAAAGCATAAGCAAGGTATCGTTCACTTAATGCTTGTGCAAGGGGTGTATCTTTAATTAAACCCTCAGGTACAAATGTCATACTATACTCTTTTAATTAATTTTATTGTATAAGCTTATTTTACAGAATAAAGACTAAGTCCATCATAAGCGACTTCCATATCTTTGGGCAAATTTTCCTTCAACCAATGCCAATCCATATCTGGACCCATATGAGTTAAGATGATCCGTTTCGGTTTAATTATCTTTTTCCATTCTAAAACTTTATCAATCCATGCATGAGCTGGATGTTCTGTTCTTTGAAAACATCCAACGATAAAGACATCAAGGTCAAATAAAATTTCCAATCCTTTTTCTGGGATATGAACAACATCTGTACAATAAGCCATATTGCCACATCGTATTCCCATGGATTTACTAAAACCATGAATTTGTTCAAAGGTTTTAATTAACTGATTTTCAACAAAAAAATTATCAAAATAATTAATTTGATAACTTTTTAAAACCGGACAAAAAAAATAAGGTTGTGTAATCCATGGCTTAAAAGCATAAGCAAATCTTGATTTCAGTTCAACAAGTGTATCTTCCGTTGCATAAATTGGCAAGGGTTTACCCAATACCCTATTAATTGAACGCAATTCATCCAGTCCAGCTATATGATCAGCATGTGCATGGGAATAAATGACCGCATCAACCCTACCTATTTTTTCCCTTAATAATTGAGTTCGGATATCGGGACCTGAGTCGATTAATATCCTTTTATTATTTTCTAATTCTATAACAATAGAGGAACGTGTCCGTTGATTTTTAATTTCACAAGGATCACAAACACCCCATTCACCCTGCCCCTCATCTCCACCAACTAGAGGAACTCCGCCTGATCCACCACATCCTAAAAAAGTAATTTTCATAAATTCGTCTACCTTTTAAAGAATTGTTTTTTTAAAAAGACGATGAAAATTTTCTGTTGTTTGTTTTCTAAACGTTTCAAATTTAACCTTTAATAATTCTGCTATAAATTGAGCAGTATATGTAAGATAAGCCGGTTCATTCTGTTTACCACGAAAAGGAACGGGGGCTAAATAAGGTGCATCCGTTTCAATGAGTATCCGATCTTGCGGCAATTGTAAAACAGTATCTCGTAAACCCTGCGCTTTTTTGAAAGTAACAATACCAGAAATACTAATATATCCACCCAACTTTAAAACTATTTTAGCTAAATCAAGTGATGAAGTAAAACAATGAATCAAAAAAGGAAACTTACCTCCTTTTTTTGTTTCTTCTTTTAAAATTTCAGCAATGTCATTATCTGCATCACGAGCATGAATACAAACAGGTAATTGAGTTAATTGCGATGCATGAATATGATTTCGGAAAGATTCTTTTTGTCGTTCAAAATTATCCGATTCACCATAAAAATAATCAAGTCCTGTTTCACCTAAACCAATAACCTTAGGATGATTGGCTATAGAAGCAATTTCTATATCTGATAAGATGGGCTCTTCCATAACATATTCAGGATGAGTACCTACCGTACACCATACACGCAGTTGATCGGTTGAAAAATGAGTTATATTTTTTTGTTGATCAGCATAAGACAATCTAGTACTAATTGAAACAATTTCACCTACACCAGCATGAATAGCATGATTTATAATAGTTTTTTTATCATCATCTTTAAAAAAATCGAGATGACAGTGAGAATCAACCAGATACATTGAAATTAATCAGTCTCTATAAATCGAGGAAAAATAGGAGAAGGGGAAGGTAATTTTTGACCAGCTTGAATTTTATCTTCCAAATCTGAAAAATGACGTTTATTTTGATCAACACCAAGTTGAGTAAGCAGTTTATCCATACTATCCGGCATAAATGCTTGTAAACAAGTAGCAATTTCGCGTAAAACATCTACCAATGTTCTTAATACAACTTTCATACGTTCAAAATCAGTTTTCTTTAATTTCCAGGGTGCTTGATGATCAATATAAGCATTAGAGGCGCGAATAACTTTCCAAATATCTTCTAAAGATTCATTTAAAGCCTGCCGATCCATTTGCTCTCTTAATATAATAGGCAATAATTCAACTTTAGCTATTAACTCAATATCTTCTTCAAATCGTTGACCTATATCAGGAAGAATTCCTTCACAATTTCTAGCTATTTGTGTTAAGGTTCTTTGGGCAAGATTACCTAAATCATTTGCCAATTCATTATTCATACGATTAATAAGTGCTTGTCGACTATAGTCGCCATCTCCACCAAATGGAACTTCACGTAAAAGAAAAAAACGAACAGGATCCAAACCAAATTCGTTAACCAGTTCTATTGGATCAATAACGTTTCCAACCGATTTACTCATCTTTTCACCTTCGACAGTCCACCATCCATGTGAATAAATTCGTTTTGGAACTTCAAGACCAGCCGCCATTAAAAAAGCAGGCCAGTATAAAGCATGAAAACGAGCAATTTCTTTACCAACTAAATGTAAATCAGTAGGCCAAAAACGCCATAAATTAGAACTGTCAATATTTGGATATCCTAACGCTGAAATATAATTAACTAAAGCATCAAACCAGACATACATGACATGGTCACTATCCCCGGGAACAGGAATACCCCATTTAAAACTTGTACGGCTAATAGATAAATCTCGTAAACCGGATCTAACAAAACTCAAAAGCTCATTTTTTCGACTTTCCGGTCCTATAAAATCTGGATGTAATTCATAAAATTCTAATAGTTTATCTTGCCAAACAGATAATTTAAAAAAATACGAAGGTTCTTTTAGCCATTTAACCTCAGCTCCTGTTGGAGCAATTTTTCGTCCATCTGATATTGTAGTTAATTCATCTTCACTATAATAACATTCATCTCGAAGAGAATACCACCCTTTATAGGCATCAAGATATATATAACCCGCATCAGCGATTTTTTTCCATAATGCCTGACAACTTTTTTTATGTCGATCTTCTGTTGTACGGATAAAATCATTATATGATATTTTTAATTGGTCAGCCATATTTCTGAATTGGTTAGAAATTTTATTGACAAATAATTCCGGTGTCTGTCCTTTATTCTGTGCTGCCTGTTCAACCTTTTGTCCATGTTCATCAGTACCCGTCAAAAAAAACACGTCATACCCGTCCAACCGTTTAAATCGTGCCATAACATCAGCAGCAATAGATGTATAGGCATGACCAATATGAGGTAACCCGTTTACATAATAAATAGGTGTGGTTAGCATATAATGATTTTTCATAATTCACTTACAAATTCAAAATAAGAAATTAAAGTTTGTCTCTTATCTAAATTAAAAGATTCTGTATCTTTATGCCATTTTAAAATTTTCTGCCAAATATCAATCCATTCTTTAATTGAGCGAGCAGGATTTCCAAAATACCCTTGTTTATTTTGGATCGCCTGATTAATAAGAAAATTGAATTTATCTGTCAATAAACAAAAAAATGTAGAAAATCCATCTTCTTTTCGCAATATATATTTAATTTTTTCATTAAGTTCACTTCTTTTGTATGGCTTGTAAAAAAAAGCATCGATCATAGTTTGCATTTGATAAGCATCAGATTCCAATAATTGCAATGCCTTACCTATAGAACCTTGAGACAAAGGAATTATTTTTTGATAATTTTCCTCGGAATAATCTGGTGCTAATACAGATAAAGCTCTAAAAAGAATAAAGTCTGATAACGGATGTAAAACCAATTTCCTACAACGGCTTATAATTGTCGGTAATAAACATTTAGGATGTGCTGTAATTAAAAAAATCAATGCCGCTTCTGGAGGTTCTTCTAAAATCTTTAATAAACTATTAGCGGCATTTTGATTCATTAATTCCGCATCTTCAATGATAACGATACGCCATCCACCATTTGTAGAAGTCAAATGTAGAAAGTTTCCTATTGTTTTTATATCCTCTACCAAAATTTCAGAACGAAGACGGTTTTTCTTTTCATCTATTCGTCGACTAATCGTTAATAAATCTGGATGACTGTTCGCCTTGATTTTAACAATTACATCGCGGTCATTGCCTAAAATAAGACGAATCAAATGATATACAAAAGTTGTTTTGCCAATTCCATCATCTCCACATATTAACCATGCATGATGAAGTTTGTTCTGAAGAATTAACTGTTTGAAATATGTATATTCTTTTTTATGTCCCCATAAAAAATCATTTTTTCTAGGTGTCATTGTTTCAAAATAGATAATTTTCGGAATACTAAATTATATACATCACGCTCCACATCCTGCAATGATTGATTTGCATTAATAATTTTACAACGCTTGCCATTTTTTTTTGCTATTTGCTTAAATCCATATAAAACACGATAATGAAAGCTATCCTCCAATTTCTCATAATCATCAATTTGACTTTGACGTTTGTAACGGCGTTTTTTTAATATATCAAAAGGCGCTTCAAATATAAGCGTTAAATGTGGAAAAAGATTTATCAAGTTTGATAACTTTTGAATAAAAAACAAAATATCAGGATCTCCCTCACTTAGTCCGTATCCCTGATAAGCTAATGTTGAATCAATATAACGATCACAAACAACAATTTTCCCTTGGTTTAAAGCAGGTTTAATAAGCTGATCAACATGATCTCTTCGTGCGGTAAAATGAGCCATAATTTCTGCTTGCAATGAAAAATTGCAACGTCCAAACAACAATAATTTGCGAAGTGCTTCTGCTCCTTTTGTACCACCAGGTTCTCGTGTTAATATTACATCAATATTATCTTGCTTCAATCGTTCTTTTAATAAGTGAGCTTGTGTCGATTTTCCTGCACCTTCCCCGCCCTCAAACGTAATAAAGAAACCATTTTCCATGATATTAATTTTAAATTATTTAATTACTTGTTTTAAAGAATTTAAATATTTTTTCATCACAATAGGTTTATCTTGTGTAGGATGCCCCCAAAAATGAACTAACCCTCTTCGATTATTAATATTATTATCAATATAATTAACATATTTAGTAAGTATAGAAGTATTGAAAAAACCAAGTTTAACTGAAATATAATTTAAAACTTCTTGATCAGCCCAACGATTATAATCTCTACCAAAAAAATAACCAGTATTTGTAATTGTTTTTTTTATAAGATAAATTGCATTTTTTACCATATCATTATAAACATTCGGAATAACTAATGTTCCTCCATTAAATCCAGGCACATAATGACTTATTTTCAATTGATCTTGTTGAATTAATCCACATCCTATCGCTGTGTGATTATATAAATAATGACCTAATTCTAAGGGGGCACATATTAATTGTGTTAACGTTGCTTCAATAAGCATAGGTTTTATGGGTTTATCAATTATAATATCTGGATCTAAATATAAGATAGGCTGATGATTTTGATATATATCTTTATTATATATATTAAATTTTGAACATACATAACCAACAAAATCTTTTGGATACATAGGATCTACAGTAAGATTATAACTATTTTCTTGACATAAATTCAAAATAAAATCCTGAGACTTATCTGTCATAACGATAATTTTACCAGTATAATCTCCAAATAATCTTAAAGATTCAATACATAATTCTAACTGTTTAAATATATCTTCATTTGAAAATGCAGTAATATAAATTAAAGGTCGATATAAAAAAAATTCTTCTGGTTGCCAATGATTACATATACCAATAAAATAATTAAATTTTATATCATCATTATTTAGATATTGTAAATTAATTAAAAAATCACCAATTTGTAATATAAAGCCTTCATGAATTTCAATATCATTAGGTTTATATAATTTACTATTTCGTTTTGATATCCATTGATTTTGCTTAATATAAAATATTTTATCAATAAAATCATTATCAACTAACAAATAAAATTCCCATAATTGAGCATCATCTCGTGAAAATTCGTATTTATTTTTATCCCAACACAAAAATTTATTTTCATCATTACATATTGCATAACATGAATATTTAGGTAAATAAATAATTTTTACTTGACCAAAATATGGTAAATTTCTATTGTAAATTATTTGATTTTTTTCATTAAAAATAAAATCATCTTCCCTATTTATTTTATTAATATCATTAACTTTTATCGCAAAATTTTTGTCTATATTATAAATGTCTTTATTGTAAATTGTGTTTGTATTTTGATCAAAATGTAATATTTGACATTCATAATTCAATATATACATAAAATTACCTTTATTTATAATTAACTATTTAAAACGATAGCTTATATTTTTTATCATTTTTAAAACAATACCTGCTTTTTGAACAGTTTCATGAGCAATAACTGGAACTTGTACTGACATATTTCCATTTATTACAGATAATGAAGCTTCTACAGCTTGACCTTTTTTAATAGGTGCAGCCAAAGGTGCATTATAATCCAACATGACTTTTAAATTATCATGCATTCCTACAGGTAAAGTCAAACTTAAATCTTGACCAGCAACAAGTTCAACTTGATCTCTATCACCCATCCAAACAGGAGCTCGTTCAACAACATCTCCTTTATTAAATAATTTTACATTTTCAAATTGATTAAATGACCATACCAATAAACGTTCACTTTCATGAGCACGCATATTCATTGATGTTAACCCATTGACAACAAGTATAATACGTCGACCATTTCGCTCAGAACTTGCACATAATCCATAACCTCCAGCATCTGTATGTCCGGTTTTCAATCCGTCAGCCAAACCTTTATCAACAAGAACATTTCGGTTTCCTTGCGTAATTTTATTAAATGTAAATTCTTTTTCTGAAAAAAAGTGATAATACTCTGGGTAATCATGAATCAAATGATAGGCTATAATACCAATATCACGTGCAGACATTAGATGATTACTGTCTGGCCATCCTGTACAATTCATGAAGTGAGAATTTTTTAACCCCATTTTTGAAGCAAGTTCATTCATCATTGCAACAAATTGTTCTTCAGAACCTGCAATACCTTCTGCCAGAACAATGCAAGCATCATTTCCAGATTGAATTACAACGCCCTGAATAAGATCTTGAACCGAAACCTGTCCATTCAAAGGAACGAACATTTTTGATCCCTGCATTCGCCATGCTTTTTCACTAACCGGCAATAACTGATCAAGTTTCAGCCGTCCTGTTCGCAACATAGCAAAAACAATATAACAGGTCATAATTTTAGTAAGCGAGGATGGATGCATAGGTTGATCGGCCAACTTATCCATTAAAACCGCTCTTGTATTATAATCCATTATGAACGCATATTGTGCCAGCGTATCAAAAGGACCTATTGGTGTATTGGCAGGCGGACCATTAGAAACTATGGCTTGAGTTGAAGCTATAGTTTTTTTTCCTTTAGCTTTACGACTAACTCTACGAGCATTTACTGAATTTGAATTTATTAAGGCTAAAGATACGACTACAGCACTTATTCCAGCCAATAATGATCTACGACTATGCACGTTTATTCCTATTCAATTATAATTTTGGCACCTTTAATGCCAGATTTTAATAGATAATCAAGATTTTGATCAGCACTTTCAACAGATTGATATGGTCCAGAACGAACATGCAATATTTTACGCCCATTTTCATAATTATACGTTACTATTCCACCTATACGTGCCGCTAATTTATTTGCATAAATACGTAAAATGAAGGAACCACAATCAATCCATATTTGTCCACCTGTTATTTGACCTTGAGTATAAGTAACAGGTAAATCATTTAGTGCAACCGGTGTTTTTAATGTATTTTGTAAAGAATTATCAAAATTGTTATTTACATTATCTTTTCTTGAGGAACCATCTAAATTTTCAATCTTAATCGAATTAAGTGGGGCCGTATCAACTTTCATCTCGGTTTGAGGACCATTGGGCATTGAAAAAGCTAGATTTTGACTTTGATTTTCCTCTTCTATAATTTCAATTTTAGCTGATTGATGATCAGCTATTCCAAGCATTTCACCTGCCTTAGGCGTTAATTCCAGTAATCTTACAGGAACCATTGAAGGGCGATCATTCAGACGTATGACAATTTCCCTCCCATTATCCATATTACGGACTTTAACAATACTTGGCAACTGTAAAGTTGGATGAGCACCTGTCATTGATATAGGATTATAATCTTCGCCATCAACAGTTACTTTATTTTTTGGATTCTGTGAGATAACCGCTAATCCAGTTGCATGATAAGCAAAATTTTCTTCTGGATAAAACCAATTTTCACCTATTTGGTATGGTTGCCCAACTGCATAATGAATTTGAGTTGGTGGTAAAAGTTTCTTTTCTTTATTACAACTTGCAAAACAAATTAATAAAAAAAGAAATAAATATTTTTTCACAATATCATTCACATTTCCAAAAATAACTTTTAGCTATTTTATATTGATCTTAAAAAAAAACAATCCATTTTAAGAAACTATTGCATCTCTCAATAATCCTACAGCAAGGGCATAATAATCGGATGGATTATACCGTCGAATAATATTAAAATTACGGTAAACCATAAAAGCCTGACTTCCTGATTTATTGGGTTTCAAAACACTACCATAAATATCCAAATTGTTAAATTCTGATCCATCTTCCCGTACAACACCCAATGATCTCCATTCACGCAGAGTTTTCGAAATATGATGCCCAAATAGGGATGATGTTAAATGATTTGGTATTTGTATTTTCTGTCCCCAAGGTTCAGAGGCATGCCATCCGTTTTTATTCAAATAATTTGCAATAGAAGCAAGAATGTCTTTTTTATTGGTCCAAATATTAGGCTGGTTATTCCCTGAAAAATCAACAGCATACTGTAAATACGCACTTGGCATAAATTGAGGTTGTCCCATTGCACCAGCATAACTACCCGTCATATTCTCAGGGCTAATACTTCTATGATCCAAAATTTTTAGCGCATTCATTAATTCGGTTTTAAAAAATTTTACACGTTTTCCTTCATATGCCAAAGTTGCCAATGCATCAATTACATTAAATTTTCCAAGATATTTACCATAATAAGATTCTATTCCCCAAATACCAACTATAATAGATGGATCAATTTGATATTTTTGCCAAATATGCGTTAAAAGTGATTGTAAAATATTAAATTGTTTACGTCCCTCTTCAATTTTTGCAGGAGTGATCACCTTTTGATAATATTGTTGCCAAGTTAACGTAAATTCTGGTTGTTTACGGTCAAGCTGTATTACTTTTGCATTTGGTGTGGAGAAATTCAAGGCACGTTTCATAATTTTTGCATTCATACCTTGCTGAATAGCCTGTTGATAAATAGTTGAAAGAAAAGATGCGTAATTTAAAACTGACTTCGCATAAGCATATGAAATAACTGGCTCAGAATTGATTCCTCCTAATGTTGTAGCAGCACCTCCGATTAAATGAGTTAGAAAATTTCTACGCTTCATTACTTTTATCCTTGATTAACAATTGAAATTTTAATTGTTTTACTGGCCATAACCTATCAATGAATTGCATTTATTATATTATTTAACTTTAAGATTAGCAATTTCTTTACTATGCAAAAAAAGGGAAATCTGATCATGATGATTAAGCTGTCCTACACCTTGTGGAGTTCCTGTAAAAATCACATCAAATTTTTTTAAAGGGATAAAATAGCTGATATAAGAAATAATTTTATTGAAATTAAAAATCATTTCATGCGTATTACCCTTTTGCCGTTCAACACCATTTAGATTCATAGAAAAATTAATAGAATTTGGTAATGTATTTTTATGAACAAATGAAGAAATAAAACAAGAGTCCTTAAAGCCTTTCGATAGAAGCCAAGGTAATTTTTTCTCCTTTAATTCAGTTTGTAAATCACGTGCTGTCAAATCAAGTCCTATAGCAATTTCATCATAAAAAGAATCAGCTTCCTTTTCGGAAATTTTAAAACCATTTTGATTGATCTTTAATACCAATTCCGTTTCATAATGAATATTATGAGAAAAATCTGGGAGAAAAATAGTGTTACCTTGAACCAAAGATGAATTTGGTTTGCTAAAAATCACAGGCTCAGATTCAACCTTATTGCCTAACTCTTTTGCATGAGTAGCGTAATTTCTTCCTACACAATAAATCGTATTAATCATTCTGTAACCCAATAATTTTTTTAATTTTAAACTATGATAGTTATAGAAAAAAATAAAATACAATAAATATTGCGTGGTTTTTATAATTTATTGTTTAAACTAAGATGGTGGGCACAACAGGGATTGAACCTGTGACCCCTACCATGTCAAGGTAGTGCTCTCCCGCTGAGCTATGCGCCCGTCTTGTAAATTGTTAAATTGCTTGATACACATCTTCTTTTAAAAGTGCAAGTAGTCAAATACAAAAAAATAAAATATTTTAGATCAACTTGCATTTTTTTACATAACAAGGTTATTTCGTGTTTTTTTGCAGACAAGAATTATATCATTTAATTAAACCTAATGATAAAAATATACCTATTCTAATTAGTTCACCCCATTCTGGTCGGTTATATCCATCAAATTTACTTAAATATTCAAAATTATCCCTAGAAGAATTAAGAAAAAGTGAAGATAGTTTTATTCATGAACTTTTCAAACATGCTCCTGAACTTGGAGGAACTTTATTAATGGCAGAATTATCACGTATTTTTTGCGATCTTAATCGATGGGCATGGGAACTTGATCCAAAAATGTTTAAAAACAAACTCCCTTCATGGTGCGATATTCACTCAGATCGCGTAAAACATGGTATTGGAACGGTTCATAAAATCAGCAATTCAGGAAAATTAATTTTTAATTATTATCTTTCATTTCCCTATTTTGAAAAACTTATTCGACGATATTGGTTTGGTTATCATCAACAGATTGAAAAATTTATTCATATCAATAACCTCCTATATGGCGGCTGTATCATAATTGATGTCCATTCTATGCCTTCGCCACGTATGCGAACTTCAGCTTATGCCGATATTATCTTGGGAGATGTTTTTTCACAAAGTTGCTCCCCATGCTTAATAAATCAATCAGCTCTATATTTCCAATCCAGAGGCTTGATTGTCAAAAAAAATATACCATATGCAGGAGGATATATTACCCGACATTATGGGAAACCTTCAAAAAATATTCATACATTGCAAATAGAAATTAATAAAAATTTATATATGGATGAAAAAAGCTTTCAACGAAATAAAAGTTTTTTAACAATTCAGAAGCTTATTAAAGAGTATATGATTTGGCTCTTTGCCCAATGGTCAACATTTTTAAAAAATTAAATTGTTACTGATAAAAATTATTAATTGTTTTCGTGAAATTCTTGATTATTCTGTTATATAATTAACGTAAAGATAATTTTATCTCATAAAATTAATAAAGGTTTTTTAAAATGAGTAATGGTAAACCTAATTATGCTGAAGAACAACATCATTTTAGCGCAGAAGTTGAACGTCTTATGGATTTGGTTGTTCATGCCCTTTATTCAGAAAGAGAAATTTTTTTAAGGGAATTAATTGCCAATTCTGCCGATGCATTGGATAGAAGACGTTTTGAATCTCTTACTAACCAAACTGTTGCATTACCTGATAAACCACAAATCTATTTAACTGTTGATAAAAAGGAAAATCTTTTAACAATCAGTGATGATGGTTTGGGAATGAGTAAGGACGAAATGATCCAAAATCTCGGAACAATTGCTAAGTCAGGATCAAGAGCTTTTGAAAAACAATTTAAAGATGCCAAACCTGAAGATCGTGTCAATCTTATTGGTCAATTCGGTGTAGGTTTTTACTCTGCGTTTATGGTATCGGATAAAGTCGAAGTCATTTCAAGACGTGCAGGATCCGATGAAGCTTGGATTTGGAGTTCTGAAGGGAAAGGTAATTATAGTATTGCCCCAACAACACGTATTACACCTGGCACGGATGTCATCCTTCATGTTAAAAAAGATGCCGATGAATATTTAGAAAATCTGCGTTTGGAAACTATTATTCGCAAATGGGCAGATCATATAGCATGGCCAATAACAATTAAACAGGATGATAAAGAAACATCTGCTAATGAAGGGCAAGCAATCTGGACTAAATCACGTAGCGAAATTACAGATGAACAGCTTAACGAATTCTATCATCATGTAACGCATCTTTTTGATAAACCCCTCGCAACATTGTTATGGCATGCGGAAGGCGTTATTGAATTTACATCTTTACTTTTTATACCTGGCATGATTTCACCTTTTGCACCTGTCGATCAGGAAAGAAAAAGCAAGGTTAGATTACATGTTCGCCGTATGTTTATCACAGATGAGGCTAATATGCTTCCTCCTTGGTTACGATTTATTCAAGGGATTGTTGATACTGAAGATTTACCTTTAAATGTTTCTCGTGAAATGTTGCAGAACACACCTGTTCTTGCACGTATCCGTAAAAATCTAATGAATCGTGTTATCAGTGAATTGAAAAAACTTTCAGAAGATCAGGAAAAATACACTAAATTCTGGGAGTTATTTGGAACGATTCTTAAAGAAGGTCTTTGGGAACCCAATGAACATAATGACACAATTGCTAAAATTTCTAGGTTTTATTCTTCATCAGTTGATGGTTTAACCAATTTATCTGATTATGTTTCTCGCATGAAAAAAGGTCAAGAAACTATTTATTTTCTAGCTGGTGATTCACTTGAAGTCCTAAAAACGTCGCCTCATCTTGAAGGATTTAAAGCACAAGGCATTGAAGTCTTATTATTTACGGATCCTGTTGATGCTTTTTGGCCTGATCGTTATAATAAATTTGAAGAAAAACCTTTACGCAGCATTACGCGTGCAAAAGAAGATCTTGATAAACTGATAGGTAAAGAAGACAGAACCAATAGTGAAGAGGAAGAAAAACTTTTAAAGATTTTAACAGAAAGTCTTAAGGAGAAAATTTCCGATGCTCGAATAACAACACGTTTAGTTGATAGTCCTGTTATTTTAGCAGCGAAAGATGATGGACCAGATTTACAAATGCAACGTTTATTACGACGTAATGACCGTTCAATGCCATCTACACCCCCTATATTAGAAATCAATCCAAATCATCCATTGATTAAAACATTGATTCAAAAAGTAAATTCCAATGAAAGTATTGATAATGCAGCTTTGATTTTGCTTGATATTGCTAAAATCCAAGATGGAGAAATGCCTTCAGATCCAACTTTATTCGCTAAACGTATTGCTTCAGCATTAACATTATCTTAATATTTTAAAATTTAGAAGATGAATAATAATTCTCTTATTCATCTTCTAGAATATTTTAAAATTAATAGCTTATAATCTATTTTTATAATTATTTTTCAAAATAATATTCTGCAGAAGGAAATTTTCTGGATTTAACTTCAGATGCATATAATTGAACTGCATCTTTCATAGTCTCGCCAATTTGAGCGTATCGCTTAACAAATTTTGGTTTAAACCCTTGGAAAACGCCAAAAATATCATCACAAACCAAAACTTGACCATCACAAACAGATGAAGCACCAATTCCAATAGTGGGGATTGACAATTGTTCTGTAATAGTTTTTGCAACAGATTCAATAACTCCCTCTAATACAATGGCAAAAGCACCTGCTTTAGCTATGGCGTGACTATCACGAATTACTTTTTCAATTTGAAGAGGGTTTCGACCTACAACCTTAAACCCACCCATTGTCTTAACAGTCTGAGGCATTAATCCAACATGACCACATACAGGAATTCCACGTTTTGTAAGGAATTCAACTGTTTTCGCCATCTCTTCCCCCCCTTCCAATTTAACGGCTGCTGCTCCCGTTTCTTGTAAAATACGAGCTGCTGTTTGAAAAGCTTGTTGAGGACTTGCCTGATAAGATGCAAAAGGCAAGTCAATCGTCACACAGGCACGTTTTGATCCACGCATCACAGCCTTACCATGTTCTATCATCATTTCAACAGTTACAGCCAAGGTTGTATCCAAACCATATACAACCATCCCCAAAGAATCTCCAACCAAAATTAAATCAACATAAGGATCAATAATTTGCGCAACCGAAACTGTATAAGCGGTTAAAGAAACAATAGGTTCTTTATTTTTTTTTGCTATCATGTTTGGAACGGTTAATCTTTTAATCATATGTTCTGACATTTAAATCTTATCCTTTATATTTGATTAAACTTAATTAATCTTATTTATTTTTTGATTCATGATTTTCGGTTTAAAAATCAATCATATTCAAAGTTATAATCCTATTAGTTTTTATATAATTTTAAAGTTGATCAACCTTTCCAACTCCATCAATCACTTTGATATGCTGTGCCAGTAAAGGTGAAACGTTATAAAAATCTGGCAAAACAATTTCCACTTCTTGCGGCTGAAGAAGTTTAGGAATAAGAATAATCTTTCCTTTACCTTTTTGAGTATTTTTTAATAGTAATGCTATTGCCTCTACAGCTTGCACGTTATCAACCCAAATTTTTAATTCTTTCACAATTCCAGTAATTGCAGTTTCAAGATCTTCTACATAATTGGCTGTAATACGCAAATTATCAGCCTCAATTCTTAAATCAACCGTAATAATAACCATTTTCCCCGTTACAAGCAAATCACGAAATTTTATCAAACTATCGGAAAAAAAAGTTACTTCACAGGCTCCACTTTTATCAGAAAGCCCTACCCAAGCCATTTTTGTGCCTTTTCTCGTAGGACGTTCTTTGCAATTTAATACACATCCTGCAATTTTAATTTGACTTTCTCCCGAATTAGCAATTGTTTCAAGATTACTAATCGATTGTATTCCCAATTTGGACAATAAAACCTGAAATGAATCAAGAGGATGTGCAGTCATATGATAACCTATGGCTTCAGCTTCCATTGTGAGCCGTTTAATTTCTGGCCATTCTACTACATTAGCAATTTTCAAAGGTTCAGGAATCTGGGTTGATGCGTTTTGAAATAATCCAATTTGTCCGCTCGCCTTTTCCTCTTTTCGCGCATGCGCGCGACGTAAAATAACTTCAGCTGATGCAAAAACCTTATGTCTGTTACGTTCGATTGAATTAAAAGCACCAGACTTAGCAAGGTTTTCAAGTTGCCCTTTATTTAAATTCTGATAATCAATACGTTCTGCAAAATCAGCTAGATTTTTGAATTCTTTATTTCCGCGATTATTAACCAAAGCCTCCATTGCATTTAAACCTGCTCTTTTGATTGCAGCCAGTGCATAACGAATAGCTAGGCTTCCATCAGATTGTTTTTCAATTTCAAAATCAGCTCCAGATTTATTAATATCCGGTGGTAAAATAGCAATACCAATACGTTCAGCTTCTTGACGAAGAATAGCAAGTTTATCCGTTTTCTCTCGCGCTAATGACATGCAGGCCGCAAAAAAAGCAACTGGATAATTCGCTTTCATCCAAGCTGTTTGATATGAAACGATGGCATATGCTGCTGCATGAGATTTATTAAATCCATAATCAGCAAATCGAGCCATTAAATCGAATATTTCTATTGCTTTTTGCTTATCTATGCCGTTTTTAACAGCTCCTTCTGTAAAAATTTCACGTTGTTTATCCATTTCAAAGCGATTTTTTTTACCCATAGCACGACGTAACAAATCTGCACCCCCAAGGCTATAATTGGCTAATTTCTGAGCAATTTGCATAACCTGTTCTTGATAAACCATAATACCATAGGTTTCCTCAAGAATATCCCTTATTTTTTCATGAGGTGGTTGCCATTCTTCACCATGTTTACGTCGACAATAATCAGGAATATTTGCCATTGGACCTGGACGATATAAAGCAACAGCAGCAATCAAATCTTCAATGCGACTTGGCTGCATTTGACGCAAAACATCACGCATCCCCGCACCTTCAAATTGAAATACTCCACCTGATTCACCACGGCTTAACATTTCATATGTTAAAGCATCATCAAGGGGAATTTTTGATAAATCAATGTGTTGACCTAATTTTTCCAGCATTTTTATAGCACGCTGCAAAATTGTCAGCGTTGTTAATCCTAAAAAATCAAATTTAACCAGCCCAACTTGTTCAACAAATTTCATATTATATTGCGTAACAAGCATATCGCTTTTTGGATCACGATATAGCGGCACAAGTTCAACGAGAGGACGATCTCCAATAACCACACCAGCTGCATGTGTACCCGCATGACGGTATAACCCCTCTAATTGCAATGCAACTTGCAAAAGACGATGAATATTTTCATCATTTGACCGCATTTCCTGTAATCGAGGCTCAGTTTCTATGGCCTGTTTCAAAGTTATAGGATGAGCTGGATTATTCGGTATAAGTTCGGCAACCTTATTAACCATCCCAAAAGGAAATCCAAGAACACGTCCTACATCTCTCACTGCTGCACGCGCTGCCAATTTTCCAAATGTTATAATTTGTGCAACTTGATTGGCTCCGTAAGCTTGTCTAACATATTCAATAACTTCATCCCGCCGATCCTGACAAAAATCAATATCAAAATCTGGCATTGATACACGTTCAGGATTCAAAAACCGTTCAAACAACAAGTTAAAGCGCAAAGGATCGAGATCCGTTATCGTTAGGGCCCATGCTACTAAAGATCCCGCACCAGATCCCCTTCCTGGTCCAACAGGAATATCATGTTTCTTAGCCCATTGAATAAAGTCAGCAACAATAAGAAAATAACCAGAAAAACCCATACTCTTGATGATATTTATTTCATGATCAAGACGTTCTATATATTCATGACGATGTTCTTGTTTAAGATCTGACATGGATTCTAAACGCTTTTCCAAACCTGTTTTTGCCATTTGTTCAAGCGTATCTTCTGCCGTTGTTCCTGTCTTAATTTTTCGACTATGGGGCAACATCGGTTTTCTTGTTTCAATTTTTACGGCACATCGTTTAGCAATTTCAAGGGTATTGTTACACGCTTCAGGAAAATCTGAAAATAATTCGCACATCATTTCAGGTGGTTTAAACCAATGTTCTGGCGTAACTTTCCATCGATCCTGCACATCAACTGTACAACCCTGTGCAATACAAATTAAAGCATCATGTGCTTCATACAATTTAGGAGTTGGAAAAAAACATTCGTTTGTAGCGACAAGGGGTAAACCATAGCGATCAGCTAGATCAATTAAACCTGGTTCAACTGATTTTTCTTCAATCAGATTGTGACGCTGAAGCTCGACCGCAACACGATCTGGAAAGGCCTTAATAAATTGTTCAAGTAATAATATAGCATGCCTTTCCTGCCCTTCAGATAACAGTTGAAACAAAGGTCCACGTGTCCCACCTGTTAAAAGAATCAAGCCTTCAGCATAATCGCAAACCGTTTCAATACTAACAAAAGGATCTGAAGGATCTCCTTTTAGAAAACCTTCCGAAGAAAGAAATTGTAAATTTAATAATCCAGTTTCATTTTGCGCTAATAATACAATTGGCCAATTCGTTATATGACGGGGTTGTTTTCCAATAACAGGAATACTAATTTGACAACCAATAATTGGTTGAATGCCAGATTCAACACAAGATTTGGAAAATTCCAGTGCGCCAAATAAATTTCCTGTATCCGTAATCGCAATAGCCGGCATATTCATCTTCTTTGCCAATTTAACCATTTGTGAAATACGAATAGCCCCCTGACTTAAGGAATATGCCGAATGATTATGCAAATGGATAAAGGAAGCAAGAGACATTTCATTTATACCTTATTTATAAATGACATGGAATTATTTTACCCTCATGTAACGTTACAACACGATCCATTTTGGTCGCTAAATGATTATTATGCGTTACAATTAAAGCAGTTAAATCTTCATCACGTACAACTTGCACAAGAAGATTAAAAACATGTTCCGAGGTTTTTTCATCCAAATTTCCTGTTGGTTCATCTGCCAATAAAATTTCTGGAGCATTTACCAATGCCCGAGCGATAGCCACTCTTTGTTTTTCTCCTCCAGATAATTTTCCAGGAAGGTGATGAATTCGATGGCCCAAATTAAATTTTTTTAACCAATCTTTTGCCCGATTAATTGATTTTATTTTCGGAACCTCGGCTATAAGCTGTGGCATTGAAACATTTTCGAGAGCCGTAAATTCAGCAAGTAAATTATGAAACTGATAAACGAATCCAATCGAATTTAATCTTAACTGTGTTCTTTCCCAGTCATTTAATTTGGATGATTTTCGACCATTGATAATAACTTCACCTTTTTGGGGTTTTTCGAGTAAACCAGCAATATGTAACAACGTTGATTTACCCGTCCCCGAAGGGGCAATCAAGGCAACAATTTCACCTTTATTAAGAATAAAATCAGCTTCCTTTAAAATCTGAAGTTGTTCATCACCGCTTTTATAAGCATGATGAATTTTGTCTAACTGTAATATAATTGAGCTATTCATTTTTTAATGTCTCAACTGGATCTGTCTTTGCAGCTTTCCAAGACGGATATAAAGTGGCCAGTAACGAAAGAATTAATGCCATGGATACAACTTGAATAACATCTCCCCAATCCAACTTAGCGGGTAAATGTTCCAGATAGTAAACTTCGGGATTAAACAAATTTGTTCCTGTTATTTTTTGTAAGCCTTGACGTATATGTTCAATATTTTTACAAAATAATATACCTAATAAAGTACCTATTAACGTTCCTGTTACTCCAACAGATGCACCACACATCAAGAAAATTCGCATAATTGCCCCACGTGAAGCACCCATGGTTCTAAGTATCGCAATATCTCTTATTTTATCCTTAACCATCATGATTAAAGATGAGATAACATTGAACGCGGCAACCAATATAATTAACGCAAGGATAAGAAACATAACATTCTGTTCGACTTGTACAGCACCAAAGAACGCATTATTATTTTGTGTCCAGTCAACAAACCTTAAATTGTCATTTCTAAACGTTGCTTCAAGTTGACGGGTTATTGAATGAATATGCGTTGAATCATTCGAAAAGATTTGAATACCTGTTACTTCATCACGAAGTTGAAAAAAATTTTGTGCCGCCTGCATTGGTAAAAATACATAACTTGAATTATATTCATGCATACCTGAATCAAAAATTCCAATAACTTTATAAGATTTGATTCTTGGAATATTTCCCATTACAGTTGCTGATCCTTTAGGAGAAATAAGCGTTATTTTCGAACCAATGCTTAATCCTGCTTGTTCAGCCAATGTTTCACCAATAATAATAACATTATCACCTTGAAATTGACTAAAAACTATAGGATCAAGAGTTTTACTGATAACTTTTAATTTTTTTAGACCGTTTACTGTCATTCCCCTGACCATACCGCCTGAATTATAATTTCCTGCATTTATTAAAACCTGCCCTTCAACAAAAGAAATAGCAGAAATAATATGAGAAACTCGTTCTATTTTATTGGTGAGAATATCATAGCCTTTAATGGTAGAAGGCCCATCATTTGATCGGCTAAAAGCACTTAAATCTCCATTTAATCCTAAAATCCGACCCAGCAAATCCGCTTTGAACCCATTCATAACAGACATAACAACAATCAGGGTTCCAACACCTAAAGCGATCCCGATCAAAGAAAAAATAGCAATGATCGAAACAAAACGTTCTCCTTTTCTGGCGCGAAGATATCGTTTTGCAACCATTCTTTCGAAAGAGCCGAACATATTTGATTTATTCCTGTTGAGAAGAAAGATAATTCATAACCTGATCAATGGATATTTCAGCTCTTTCCCCTGTTTTACGATGTTTAACCTCAATTATATTCTTGCTAATATCTCGCGGCCCAACAATAATTTGCCATGGGTGCCCCATTAAATCAGCATCTGCGAATTTTACCCCTGCTCGTTCATCACGATCATCATATAAAAATTGATTTTGATTCATTTTATACAATTTTTCACATGCATCAATACAAGCTTGATTTTTTGTCCCTATGTTAATAATGACAGCTTTGAAAGGAGCTACTGCATCAGGCCATATAATACCTTCTTCATCATGTGAAGATTCTATAATCGCTCCGACCAAACGAGAAACCCCAATTCCATAAGAACCCATATGAGGATAAATTTTATTGCTTTCAGGACCTATAACTGAAACATCCATCATTTCAGTATATTTTGTTCCAAAATAGAAAATTTGACCAACTTCAATACCCCGACCCTCACAACGTCTAGCTTCCGGAACCTTATTCCAGATATTCTCATCATGCTTTTCGTCAGTAGCAGCGTAGAAACGGGTCATACGGTAAAAAAAAGAGGATAAAGACTTTTTATCATCAATGTCAACAGGCATTTCAAGCCAATTCTGTTCGGTAAATTCAGAATCAAAATAAATCCCGCTTTCACCTGTTGGAGCTAAAATAATAAATTCATGGCTTAAATCCCCACCAATCGGTCCAGTATCTGCCAACATTGGAATAGCTTTCACTCCAATTCGTTGAAAGGTTCTTAAGTAAGAAAGCATCATTTTATGATAGGTTACTACTGCATCTTCATAACTTAAATCAAAACTATAACCATCTTTCATATAAAATTCACGACCTCGCATAACACCGAAACGAGGACGAATTTCATCTCGAAATTTCCATTGAATCTGATATAAAAGCTGTGGAAGTTCTTTATAGGATTTTATAAATTGTCCAAATATATCCGTTATCATTTCTTCATTGGTTGGACCATACAGTAAATCACGTTTATGACGATCTACGATGCGCAACATTTCTGGACCATACGCATCATAACGTCCAGAACGTTTCCACAAATCGGCAGATTGAAGCGTTGGCATTAATACTTCTTGAGCATTGATAGCATTTTGTTCTTCCTTCACAATTTGAGAAATATTTTCAAGAACTCGTAATCCCAAAGGTAGCCAAGCATAAATTCCTGAAGACATTTGTCGAATCATTCCTGTTCTCAACATTAAACGATGAGAAACAATTTGAGCTTCTGCTGGATCTTCTTTTACAGTTGGAAGAAAACTGGACGATAGACGCATTTTAATCCTATTAAATAATTATAGAAATTTTCGTATTTTAAACTCTTTTTAATCTTAAATTAAAGTCTTATTATATGAACTTCAATTAATGGTTTTTTATTTAATTTACGCCCTAAAATACGTCGTAAAATTGACTTGGATTTTTCAGTTAAATCCTCGTCATTTAATCTTATTTCTAAAGGCAATTGTTCGATAGCGTCAGCAAATTTATCAATAATTACATCGCAATCTTCATACTGATCAAGAAGACCTGGTGCCGTAATATTAGGATCGCTTAAAAGCTCTCCTTTTTCATCAAGAGCAAAACTTGCAACAATTACACCATTATATAACATACGTCGGCGTGCAGCCAATACATTACCATCGATCGATAAAAGTCTGTTTCCATCAACTGTCAAACGTCCATATGGTACATTATTTATTATCTTTGTTGGTTCAGGTGCGAGTTGAATAATTTCACCATTTTCAATGATAATAGGTTTAGCATTACATGCCTTGGCTATTTCAGCCTGTGCATTCAAATGTATCCATTCGCCATGAACAGGAATACCATATTTAGGTTTTACTAATTTATATAATTCTGTAACTTCATCATGACTAGCATGACCTGAAACATGAACAAGATGATCAAAAGAGGTAATTACTCGAACACCTCGTCGAGCAAGATTGTCCTGAACACGCATAATCGCTAATTCATTACCTGGAATAGTACGACTGCTGTAAATCACAGTATCACCCTCACCAAATGAAATATGTTGATGCGTATCATAGGAAATTCGTGTTAAAGCAGAACGTTCTTCCCCTTGGCTTCCTGTTATAATAAGAACAACATTTTCCTGCTCAATTTCATACATATTTTTTTCTGTATAAAAGGGAGGTATATCCTTAAAATAGCCATTTTCACGTGCAGCAATTTCAATATTCTGTAAAGAACGACCGATAATTACAACTGGACGATTAGCCTGTTTTGCTGCATAAGCAATGGTTTCAATTCGCGAAACGTTACTTGCAAAACAGGTAACAGCAACACGACCATTAATACTTGCAATTAAATCAACTAAACTTTTACGAACTGCTCCCTCTGATTCTGGAGGACGCTTAACAATAACATTTGTACTATCACAAATCATTGCCAACACACCTTCCTGTCCTATTTTGGCAAATTTTGATAAATCTGTTGGTTTACCAATCACAGGTTCAGGATCAAATTTCCAGTCCCCTGTATGCAAAACTGTTCCATAAGGCGTTCGTATAACAACACTTTGTGCTTCTGGAATAGAATGCGTAACGGGTATAAATTCAAGATCAAATTCACCAATTTTTATGTGATCACCCATCTTGATAAAATGTATTATAACATCGTTAACAAGATTTGCTTCTCGTAATTTGCGTCTAATAATAGAAGCAGCAAAAGGAGTAGCATATATAGGACATTCCAACGAATTCCATAAATAAGCAATAGCTCCAATGTGATCCTCATGTGCATGCGTTATGACTAATCCCAATAATTTTTTTTTATGACGATTTATAAATTCAGGATCAGGAACAATAATATCTGCCTCTGGCATATCATTACCACTGAAACCAATTCCACAATCAAACGCTAACCAAAAACCATTAAGTCGATATAAATTAAAATTCATCCCAATTTCGCCAGTCCCTCCTAAAGGAAGAAAAGCAAAATCGTTCCTTAATTCATTCATGTTTTTCCTTTTATAATGATTATTTAATTTTTATTTATTACGGTTTGCAAGAAATTTTAATCCTTCTAGTGTTAATTCTAGATTTATTTTTTCAAATATATCAGTACCTTCAGCAAGTAACCGTGCCAATCCACCCGTTCCAATTATTTTATTCGGAAAGGTAAATTCTGCTTTAATTCTTTTAATAATACCCTCTATGAGGCCAATATATCCCCAATATATTCCTGAACGCATAGCTTCAACTGTTTCTTTTCCAATAACTGAAGCTGGTTTTTTAATACCAATCTTAGGTAAACATGCTGCTGCCTTATGTAAAGATTCTAACGATAAGATTAACCCTGGGGATATGATTCCTCCACAATAATTTCCATTTTGATCAATAACATCAAATGTAGTTGCTGTACCAAGATCAACAATAATTAAGGATCCACCATAAAGTTGATGTGCTGCTAAACCATTTAATAGTCGATCCACCCCAACCTCTTGAGGATTGTCCGTCAAAATATTAAATCCCCAATCCAAATCAGCAGAAGCTATAATGGGATCAATATTAAACCATTGTCGACATAATAATCTAAGTTGATATAAGATTGGTGGAACAACTGTTCCTATTATAATTCGTTCTATCCGTTTTAATTGAATACCACGTGCTTGAAATAATATAAGTAAAGTCGCAGCATATTCATCAGAAGTTTGATTAGGCACCGTTGCCATACGCCACGTTCCTATCCATTGTTTCCCATCATGAATAGCGAATACAATATTCGTATTTCCTGCATCAATTACTAAAAGCACGTTATGATATACCTATGAATTATATAACCAAAAAATTTCACCTGTTGAAAAATGTTTTAACTCTTTTTCTATTTGCAACAATAGTAAACCATGTTCATCAATACCACAATAATTTCCTTTCCAAACTTTTCCACCTATATGAATTGATAAAGATGAATATAATGGAACACTTTTCTTTAACCAAGCCTCACGTATAATTGCCTCTTTATGATTTAATAAAGCTCCTGTCCAATATTCAAAAAAGTCAATTATTTTTTTAGATAAAGCATAAGCTGATGGAGGATTTGGTATAATATCCCTAATACAACCGACTGCTCGATCAATTTGAGGAATAGTTTCGATATTAACACCAAAACCAATTACCAACCACTCTAAATAATTTGATGTAGAAAGATTACTTTCAACCAAAATACCGGCAATTTTTTTACCTTGATATAATAAATCATTAGGCCATTTAATGATAAGATCCTGACCTGAATGAACAAAAAATTGTATAGCATCATAAAGTGCAAGGGCAGCGACAAAAGCTATCCAATTATTTTTCAAATTTTTATTTTCAGGCCAATATAATAATGAAAATGCTAAATTTCCTTTTTGTTCTATCCATTTTCTTCCACGACTACCTCTCGCTTTTGTTTGAACATCTGCTAAAACAGCCAAATTAGTTTTATGGCCTAATTTAGCTATTTCAATACAATAATCATTCGTAGAAGATAACGTGGAATAATGTTCATATTTCCACACTAGCTTATTCGCCACGAATATAACTTTCTATGACAAATTAAATAGAGATTGAGCTGCAACTTTTCCGACATGTACCATAGGTCCCATAAAAATAATAAATATTACAGTTAATGTTCCCATTCCAAAAGACATGAAAGAAATAGACAGAGAGCGATGATCCAAACATTCACTTGCTTTATCCATAAAAATAATCTTAACAACTCTGAGATAAAAAAATGCACTGATTACACTAGCGACGATACCAACAGTTGCAAGAACATATAAGTGAACTTGTATGACAGCCCAGAAAACCATAAATTTACCAAAGAAACCGGCAAGCGGAGGAACACCAGCCATACTAAACATGAAAATGGCCATTGCGACTGCTATACCAGGATCACTTTTACCTAATCCTGCAAGATCATGAATATTTTCAACTATTTTTCCTTTCTTTGTCATTGATGTAATTATAGAAAAAGTTCCAACATTCATAAATAAATAAGTAGTTAAATAAATAATTGTCCCCAATACACCGTTTGTTGTACCAGCTGCCAAACCAACCATCGCATAACCCATATGGGCTATAGATGAATAAGCCATCATCCGTTTAATATTTGTTTGTGAAACTGCCCCTACACTACCAATAACAATTGAAAGTAAAGTTATAACTTCAATTAAAAATTGCCATTGATATGATAAGCTACCAAATGGACCAGACATTAAACGCAAAAATAAAGCAAATGCCGCAAATTTGGGAGAAGTTGAGAGAAAAGTAGTAACAGGTGTTGGAGCACCCTGATAAACATCAGGTGTCCACATATGGAAAGGTACAGCGGAAATTTTAAAACAAATCCCAACTAATACAAAGACTAAACCAATGACAAACTCCATGTTAGTATAATTAGTTGAAACAATTGCCTTATGAATATTATCATATTCCATCGCTCCCGTTGAACCATACAACATTGAAATACCATATAAAAGTATAGCGGAAGCAATTGATCCTAATATAAAATATTTTATACCAGATTCAGCTGATAATAAATTATTCCTATCAATTGCACAAAGAATGTAAAGAGACAGAGACGATAATTCCAAACCTAAATACAAACTCATCAAATTATTTGATGAAACCATAATCATTGCACCAACCGTTGAAAATGTGATTAACGCAATAAATTCAAAATAGGTTGTTTTATTTTTTTTATTAAAATCTAATGACAAAATAATCGTTAATAATCCAGCAATAAGGATTAATAATTTCATATAACGGGAAAACTCATCATTAACAAATAAACCATAATAAGCTAACCCATTGACATTTGTTAAAGTTAAAAATCCAGCAGCAATAAAAATTGCCGTTAAAAAAATAGCTGATGAAAAAAAAGAATTTTTCTTTTTTTGCATCGCACCAACAAGAAGAATAATAAGACCACCAATGGTCAATACAATTTCTGGAATAGCAAGCGTCCAATTCATCGGATTTATCCTGACTTAACTTATTATCACTGATAGATCAGGAAAGCGGCAATAATAACCACCAACCCAATTGCCATGGTAAAGGCATATAAAGCAAAAGAACCATTTTGAACCCAAGAAATTCCTTTGGCTGAACGATTCGTAAAATTTGCTAAAATAACAGGTATCTCTTGAATAATTTCTTTTTCCCCTATTTTCCATAAAGCTTGAGATAAGGCTGCATACGGACGAACAAAAATGACATTATAAAATTTATCAAAATACCACGCATTTAATAAAAAGCGATAAAGTCCACTTAATGAATTCGCCAAAAAAGACGGGATTTTCGGATTTACACTGTAACATAAATAAGCAAGAATAATTCCTAAAATTCCTAAAATTAATGGCATTTTTGCAATTAATAAAGGTGTATGATGAACTATTGCCATATGAAGGTTATCTGTTTCATTGATGAGTGAATTACCCCAAAAAATATTCTGTTGAGAACCAATATAATAAGGGAATAAAAGAATACCACCAATTACAGAAGCTACTCCAAGAAAAATCATAGGTAAACTCATTGAAAATGGTGCTTCTTTAGCATAATCATATATTTCCTGTTTCTTTGGCTTTCCATGAAAAACAAGGAATAACATTCGCCAACTATATAGACTTGTAAGAAAGGCCGTAAAAAGTAAAATGCCCCAAGCAAAATAACCTAAAGTTGAATGATTTAACCATACAGCCTCGAAAATTGCATCTTTTGACCAGTATCCTGCAAATGGAAAAATACCACCCAAGGCCAAACATCCAATCCACATCAAGATACAAGTAATCGGTAATTTTTTAAATAATCCTCCCATTTTGAACATATTCTGTTCATCATGAAGAGCTACAATAACTGATCCTGCACCCAAAAATAACAAAGCTTTAAAAAAAGCATGTGTTGTTAAATGAAATATCGCAATCTGATAAGTACCGACACCAACTGCAACAAACATATATCCTAATTGAGAACAGGTAGAATAAGCAATGGACTTCTTAATATCAGACTGGGTTAAAGCCACTGTTCCAGCAAACAAAGCTGTTACAGCACCAATAATGACAATAAATATTTTCGTATAAGGGGCCAATTCTATTAATGGAGACATTCTTACCATTAAAAAAACACCAGCTGTCACCATCGTTGCAGCATGAATTAAAGCAGAAACAGGGGTTGGTCCTTCCATAGCATCCGGCAACCAAACATGGAAAAATAATTGAGCTGATTTACCCATAGCTCCAATAAATAACAAGAATGCTATAAATTCATAAATTTTGAAATCAAATCCCATTAAATAATAATGTATTGAGGCTATATCAGGTAATTTATGGAATATATCGCTATAAAAAACTGATCCCGTTACTATAAATAATAAACTTATTCCGACAAGAAAAAATAAATCCGCAATTCTATTTATAACAAAAGCCTTAATTGCAGCAGTAATAGCAGCGGGTCGAGTGTACCAATAACCAATCAATAAATAACTACATAACCCAACACCTTCCCAACCAAAAAATAATTGTACAAGGTTATTAGATGTAATCAAAGCAATCATACTGAATGTGAATAAAGACAGATAGGCAAAGAAACGATAAGTTGGCATAGTGTCATGAAACATATATCCAATACTATAGATATGAATTAACAATGAAATACTCACTACCATTGTTAACATAGCAACAGACAGACTATCTAATTTTAAATTCCAATTAATATGAACATTACCTGCATTAATCCATTCCATAAAATGAACAACTTCACTATCCATATGGTTCGCAAAAAACTGCCATGTTACAATACATGCACACACCATAGAAAGTGTCATCCCTAATATAGAAATAAATTTAGCAAATGAATCCCCGATTATTCTTCCCAACAAACCAGCACATAAAAAACCAGCCAACGGTGAAATAACAGCTGTAATAAATAACGATGATGTCATTTTATTATCCCTTCATCACCATCGTATCTTGCACTTCTACAGACCGACGATTACGGTAAAATACCATGATAATAGCAAGCCCAATTGCTGTTTCAGCAGCGGCAACCGTTAAGCTAAACATAACCATAATTTGACCCGTCAAATTACCAAAAGTCGAAGAAAAAGCAATTAAATTTAAATTAGCTGATAACAGCATTAATTCAATTGACATAAGAATAACAATTAAATTTTTTCGATTTGCAAAAACACCAAAAAGTCCAATTGTAAATAAAATACCGCTTACAATTATATAGGAAGCAACCCCTACTGTATCAAAAATATTCATTTTATTTGCTCCCTTTGCTGTCTTTTCTCTGTAATATCTGATTTATCACCAGGTTTAGGACCAAAAGAATCTTCTTGTGTTACACCATAATAAGTTTCTTTGGGACGAATAAAACCACCGATATCCTTAATACTTTTATTTAAAGGAACATCATGCACTTCCAAACTTTGATTTGGCTCACGTCTATGTTGTTTGGCAATATTTTGCCGACGATTATTGGGGTTTTTATGTAAAGTTAATACAATTGCACCAATCATTGCTACAAGAAGAATTAAACCACAAATTTGGAATAAAAGAACGTAATGTGTATAAAGAATATTTCCCAAAGCTTTTGTATTTGAGATATGTTGTAAAGGTGAATTACTAAATTGATTTATTATTTTTGGATCAACCTTCCAATGAATAGCAATTAAAATAAATTCGATTATTAAAATAAAAGCAATGACACATCCAACAGGCATATAACGTTGAACGCCTTCTTTTAATTGCACAAGTTCGGTTTGCATTGTCATCACGATAAACATGAACAAAACCATAACCGCACCAGCATATATAGCAACCAGTAATACAGCTAGAAATTCTGCACCCGCCAACATAAATAAACCTGCAGCATTACAAAATGCCAAAATAAGAAATAAAGCCGCATGCACTGAATTACGAACAGAAACAACCATTATTGCTGATAAAAGCAAAATTATTGCAAAAATATAGAAAAGAATAATCGGTGTCATTATCCTATTCCTTGATATAGGGCGATAAAGCCTAATTTAATTATAATTTTTTTCATCTTGAATGTTTTCCTGCCTCAGCGATAGGGAGCATCCTGCTCTATACGTAATGCCAAAGCACTTTCCCATTGATCTCCATTAGCCAATAATTTACTTTTATTATAAATCAACTCTTCTCGAGTTTCCGTTGCAAATTCATAATTAGGTCCTTGAACAATCGCATCAACCGGACAAGCTTCCTGACATAATCCGCAATAAATACATTTTGTCATATCAATATCATATCGTGTTGTCCGTCTTGAACCATCAGCACGTTCTTCAGCTTCAATTGTTATAGCTTCCGCTGGACATGTACTTTCACATAATTTACAAGCAATACACCGTTCTTCTCCATTCGCGTATCGACGTAAAGCATGCTCTCCCCTGAAACGTGGTGAAAGAGGACTTTTTTCATAAGGATAATTAATTGTTGCTTTTGATTTAAAGAAATAACTCAATGTTATGCCTAGGCCGGCCAATAATTCTGATAATAAGAATGACCGAGCTATCCTATCAATAAATCCCATTTAACCAGCCCCCCCATAAATTCCTATCCCTGTAGACATAAGAAAACCTGCTGTAAGAACAACCCATATTAACGAAAATGGCAAAAAAATTTTCCAACCCAGCCGCATTAATTGATCGTAACGGTATCTAGGAAATGCACTTCTTACCCAAATAAAACAAAATAAACAAAAAAGAATTTTTATAATTAACCAAAAAGGTGCAGGTATCCATGTAAAAGGCACATAATCCAAAGGTGGTAACCATCCTCCCAAAAATAAAATACTTATAATAGCAGACATTAAAATCATGTTTCCATATTCAGCCAAGAAAAATAACCCGAATGCCATAGATGAATATTCAACAAAAAAACCCGCCACCAATTCACTTTCACCTACAGCAAAATCAAAAGGAGGTCGATTTGTTTCTGCTAAACATGAGATAAAGAAAATGATAAACATTGGAAACATAGGTAGAAAAAACCAAATACGACGTTGCGCCAATACAATATCATTAAGGTTCGCACTTCCCACCAATAATAAAATAGATACGATGATTAATCCAATTGAAACTTCATAGGAAATCATTTGCGCAGTTGCACGCATTGCTCCTAATAATGAATATTTAGAATTCGATGCCCATCCTGCTAATAAAGTTCCGTACACACCTAAAGATGATATAGCCAATAAATAAAGAATTCCAATATTTAAATTTGCTACTGCCCATCCATTATTTACAGGGATAACCGCCCATGCAATCAAAGATAATGTGAACACTAAAATTGGTGCTATAAAAAACAAAACACGATTTGCCTTTGCTGGAATAACTGTTTCCTTGAAAATCATTTTTACAGCATCAGCAAAAGGTTGCATTAATCCAAAAGGTCCTACAACATTCGGACCTTTCCGCAACATAATTGCAGCTAATACTTTACGTTCTAACCAAGTTAAATAGGCAATGCCAACGAGGACGGGCACTAAAAGTGCTAAAGTTTTTAAAACAATTAATACTATTGAACCCGCAAGAGTATGAAAAAAGAAATGTTCCATTAACTTTACTCCGCTGCTTTTGTCGTTAAATTAGCATGACGTGCTTTTGAACATTCCTGCATTGTTAAGCTTGCTCGACTAATAGAATTAGTTAAGAAATAATCTGAGATAATCGATCTTAAAGGTTGTTTTTTAATATTTTTTTCTGAATTTTTTATGGAAGAACACATTTTATTTTTATCAACTCCCATACTTTTAAATACAGGATAGGTTTTAGCAAGACAACCCCTTAACTCATAGATATTAGTATATGGAAGTTCAATATTCATTGATTGAGCAATTAAACTTATAATCTGCCAATCTTCTTTGGCATCACCTGGAGGGAAAACAGCTCTAAAACTTCTTTGAATCCTTCCTTCTGTATTCACATAAGTACCTGATTTTTCAGTATAAGTCGCACCAGGTAAAATTATATCCGCTCTTTCCGCTGAACGATCACCATGATGTCCTTGATAAATAACAAAACAATCAGCACTTAATTGAGTAAGATCAATTTCATCAGCGTCCAATAACCATAAAAGATCTATATTACCTTTTTCCAGCATTGAAATTGTGTCCAAAGATTTGTTTTTAGGATAAAATTCTATATCTAAACCACCCACTCGAGAAGCTGCATGATGAAGAATATTAAATCCATTCCAGTCGTCAGAAATGGCACCAATTTTTTGGGCTAACGCTAAAGTTTTTTCAAAAATGATCTTAGCATCATTACGTATCAGTGCTCCATGACCCAAAATAATCATTGGTTTTTTAGCATTATTAAGGGTTTCATTAAATAATAATTTATTTTGCAATAAATCATGAATAAGAGTTGGATCATCACCTAAATTATCAACTTTATAAGTTAGATTATCCAAAAATTCGCCAATAAATGCTATAGGAAATTGTTCTGTTAAAGATAACCATCTTTTACGAATACGTGCATTTAAAACTGGAGATTCTTGTCGTGGGAAAGAACCAATAATTAATAGTGCATCTGCTTCATCAATACCATTTAAGGTACTATTAAATACATAATGACCGCGATAAGAGGTATCATAATAAGCACTATCTTGACGGCAATCTAAATTGTCAGAACCCAATTTGTTTATAAGATTTTTAAGAGCAAACATACTCTCAACATCACATAAATTACCAGCAATAGCACCTATACGTTCTTTTTTACTTGACTTCAATTTATCTACAACAAACTGAAGAGCATCATCCCAATTACTTTCTACAAGTTTACCATTTTGGCGTATCCATGGGCGATCAAGACGCCGGCGTTTTAAACCATCTAATGAAAAACGCCCTTTATCAGAAAGCCAAAATTCATTAACATCATCATTTCTTCGGGGTAAAATACGCAACACTTCACTACCACGAACTTGCAAGGTAATATTTGTTCCTAAAGCATCGACAACGTCAATAGAATCAGTATTCTTTAATTCCCATGAACGAAAGCGAAAAGCTGTTGGCTTTGCTGTTAATGCGCCAACTGGACAAACATCAATTAAATTTCCAGAAAGTTCAGAATAAATTGCTTGCTCCAAATAAGGTGTTATCTCAAGATTGGTTCCTCGATAAATCCCACCAAGTTCAGCAGTGCCAGCAATTTCATTCATAAACCGAACACAACGCGTACATTGAATACAACGTGTCATGACAGTACGAACCAATGGACCCAAATATTTATCCGTGACTGCCCTTTTTTTATCTCTAAAACGGGAGCAATCTCGACCATAACCCAGAGTTTGGTCCTGTAAATCACATTCGCCACCCTGATCACAAATTGGACAATCTAATGGATGATTAATAAGTAATAACTCAATCGTACTTCGACGGGCAGCTCTGACCATTTCTGAATCAGTCCGGATTTCTATACCATTCATAACAGGTTGCGTACAGGATGAAACCAAAGGTTTACGAGAACCCACAACTTCAACCATGCACATTCTACAATTTCCTGCAACGGATAATTTCTCATGATAACAAAAACGAGGAATTTCTTTTCCAGCCTTTTCACAAGCTTGTAAGACAGACGAACCATTGGGAACATCCACTGGAATACCATCAACGATAACTTTTACCATAATTTCTTCCTATCCCAATACTGGTGCAGCAGCAGGCACTTGTACTTGAATTACTCCACCATGTGTTTTCTTATAATCCATAATTCTTTGTTCCATCATTGGACGAAAATTACGAATTAAAGCTTGAACAGGCCATGCAACTGACATACCCATGGCACAAATAGTTGTTGTTTCAATATGTTTTGTAACATCCATTAACATATCAATTTCTTCAATTTCAGCACGTCCTTCGGTCATTCTTTGCATGACTTTTAGAACCCAATTAGATCCTTCACGGCAAGGGGTACACTGTCCACAACTTTCATGTTTATAAAATTGAGATATACGTGCGATGGCCTGTATAAGGTCAGTAGATTGGTCCATCACAACAATACCGGCCGTCCCCAAACCAGATCCGGCATCACGCATTCCGTCAAAATCCATGATAACAGTTTCGCAAACCTCTTTATTTAACATCGGCATGGAAGTACCACCTGGAATAACAGCCAAAAGATTATCCCAGCCTCCACGCACTCCTCCACCGTGACGTTCAATGATTTCTTTTAAAGGCAATCCCAATGCTTCCTCAAAAACACAAGGAGTTTGAATATGGCCTGAAATTGCCATCAATTTAGGACCTGTATTATTTTTACGCCCTATACTTGAAAACCATACCGCACTTTTACGCATAATTGTAGGGGTTACAGAAATACTTTCAACATTATTAATCGTTGTGGGACATCCATATAAACCTTTACCGGCTGGAAAAGGAGGTTTTAAACGTGGCTGTCCTTTTTTACCTTCCAGACTTTCAAGCTGTGCAGTTTCTTCTCCACAAATATATGCCCCTGCCCCTTGATGAATATAAAAATCAAAATCCCATCCGCTTCCACAAGCGTTTTTACCGATTAATCTTGCATCATATGCTTCATCAATGGCGATTTGTAAGCGTTTCGCTTCATTATAATATTCACCACGAATATAAATATAAGCAACATGCGCACCAATCGCAAAAGAAGCCAATAAAGCACCTTCTACTATTTTATGTGGCTCATGACGTAACACTTCCCTATCTTTGCAAGTTCCAGGCTCAGATTCATCACCATTAATTACAAGATAATGAGGTAAAGGACCTTCTTCTTTAGGCATGAATGACCATTTTAATCCAGTTGAAAAACCTGCTCCACCACGACCACGCAATCCAGAATCTATTATTTCTTTAACTATCTTTTCACGACCCAATTTTAAAATTGCTTTGGTATTATCCCAATCACCCCGTTTTCTTGCACCTGCCAATTTCCAATCATCATGACCATGTAAATTGACGTAAATACGGTCTTTAACATCTAACATCGTTATTTTGTCCTCAAATTTTCTGGTAATGATTGTTTTTGACTTACCGGTTCTGAACTTTTACGATTGATTGCTGAACCAGGAGTCAGTTTTTCACCACGCTTCAGAGCTTCAATTAATTCAATCGTTTTTTGACCATCCATATCTTCATAATAATCTCGATCAACTTGCAAGATAGGGGCGTTTGCACAGGCTCCTAAACACTCGACCTCAGAAAGTGTAAAAAGACCATCTTTACTTGTTTCACCATATTCCTTAATACCTGTAGCCTTTTTACATGCAGCAACAATATCGTCAGAACCTCTAAGCCAACATGGTGTCGTACCACATACCTGCAGATGATATTGACCGATAGGCTCTAAATTAAACATTGTATAAAAAGTAGCAATTTCAAATACTCTTATAGGTGCAATTTCTAAACGTTTTGCTATAACAGACATAGCTATTTTAGGTATCCATGCACTCTTAGTTAAGCGTTTCATCTGATCTTGAACAATATATAATAACGGTATTACAGCACTTGCCTTACGCGCTTTAGGATATTTTGCAAGAACCAGTGCAATCTGCTTTTCACTTTCTTTATCAAAAGTAAAATCTGTC
The DNA here is from genome assembly GCA_946699565.1 of uncultured Commensalibacter sp. Lineage (GTDB taxonomy): Bacteria > Pseudomonadota > Alphaproteobacteria > Acetobacterales > Acetobacteraceae > Commensalibacter. Next base: position 96,303 of record CAMPDW010000008.1, read on the forward strand.
GGTTGTATATTCATTTTATTTTCTGACATTGCACCCTATCTATCCACTTCACCAAAAACCAAATCTAAAGAACCAATAATTGCAACCATATCAGCTAACATATATCGATGTGATAACTCATCCAGTGCTTGAAGATGGGAAAAACCAGTAGGACGAATTTTACAACGATAGGGTTTACTTCCACCATCAGCAACAAGATATACCCCAAATTCACCCTTTGGACTTTCAACCGCTGTATAGGTTGTCCCAGCAGGAACATGAAAACCTTCACTGTAAAGTTTAAAATGATGGATCAATGCTTCCATAGAATGCTTCATATCTTTACGTCGAGGAGGAGAAATCTTACCATCTTCCGTTTTTATTGAACCAGGTTTCATTTTATTCAAACACTGTTCAATAATTTTGGCACTTTCTCGCATTTCAACAACACGAATTAAATAGCGATCATAACAATCCCCTTGACGGGCGACTGGAATTTTAAAATCAACTTTATCATAATTATCATAAGGTTGAGAACGACGTAAATCCCACGCCACACCTGAAGCTCTAAGACAAGGCCCAGAAAATCCCCATGATAAAGCATCTTCAGTTGTGCAAATGCCAATTCCAACCGTTCTTTGCTTCCAAATACGATTTTCAGTGAGAAGCCCTTCAATATCATCAACTAGTTTTGGAAAATCTTTGACCCATTTTCCAATTTTATCTTCCATTCCTGAAGGTAAATCCTTAGCCACACCACCATGCCTAAAATAATTGGCATGGAAACGTGCACCAGATACACCTTCATAAAATTCCATAAGTTTTTCACGCTCTTCATAAGCCCATAAAGCTGGTGTCATCGCACCACAATCAAGACCCATAGCGGTAACATTTAGCAAATGATTTAAAATACGTGTAATTTCAGCAAATAAAACCCTAATCCATTTTGCACGATCGGGAACTTCTACACCAAGCAATTTTTCTGTCGCAAGAACATACACATGTTCTTCACTCATTGGAGAGGCATAATCTAAACGGTCGAAATAAGGTAAACCTTTATGATAGGCTTTGTGTTCAAGAAGTTTTTCTGTACCTCGATGAAGTAATCCTATATGAGGAGTTGCACGTTTGACCACCTCACCTTCTAATTCCATAACAACACGCAACACACCATGTGCAGAAGGGTGTTGAGGTCCAAAATTAATCGTGTGAATATCCCCCGATAAAGCACGAGACATATTCTTGGAAATTTCAGATTTAATCTCTTCTGCCTTATTGGTTACTTGATTATTTAATTTTTCACTCATCAAATATCCTTTTGCCGTGTCGTTATATTATATACGGCTTAATATTTTGACGCTTCTCATGAATTTTCTCATCACCAGGAAGCGTAACAACTCCTTCCCAAGGCGAGTCAAAATCAAAATCCCGCATTTCTTGTACTAAATGAACAGGTTCATAAACAACCTTGTTTTGATCAGCATCAAATCTAACTTCAACATATCCTGTAACGGGAAAATCTTTACGCAAAGGATGTCCATCAAATCCATAATCTGTAAGAATTCGTCGCAAATCTGGTTGTCCAGAGAACAGAACGCCAAACATATCATAACATTCGCGTTCCCACCATGTAGCGCTTTTCCACAAATGATGAACCGAAGGTACAGGAATTGCTTCATCTGTATGAACAATGACACGAACACGCTGATTTAGCGTTACAGATAATAAATTATAAACAACATCAAACCTTTTGGAACGATGAGGATAATCAACGCCACATAAATCCATTAACTGTTCGAATTGACAAAAAGGATGACTTTTCAAAAAGTCCAAAACATCAACTAAATTATCTAGCTGAACCAGAACCACAAGTTCGTCGTGATCAAAATCTGCCTTAATCACACCATGAACCGAATATGTAAGCATCATTCCAATAACTTGTAAACGAGCCTTTTGATACATCTTGTCATGCCTTAAATTTTCTACAATATCAACCACGAAGAATTGTCCCTGTTCGTTTAATTTTCTTTTTCAATAACATTATACCATATATAAGTGCTTCTGCAGTAGGCGGACAGCCTGGCACATAAATATCAACAGGAACAATTCGATCACATCCTCTTACAACTGAATAAGAGTAATGATAATAACCTCCGCCATTTGCACAAGAACCCATTGATAAAACCCACCTCGGTTCTGACATTTGATCATATAATCGACGTAAAGCAGGTGCCATTTTATTCGTTACAGTCCCTGCCACAAGCATGACATCTGCCTGTCGAGGTGACCCCATCGGAACAACGCCCATACGATCCAGATCATAACGCGGCATATAAGCATGTATCATTTCAACAGCACAACACGCCAAACCAAAAGTCATTGGCCATAGGCTTCCAGTCCGACCCCAATTGATAAGTTGATCCAGCTTAGCAACAACAAATCCCTTGTTTGAAATTGTGCCTGTTATACCTTTGATAACTGCATCCTGTTCAGACCCAGGTGGTAATGTTTCCTGATTCCAGTAAATTTGGTCAGGATCTGATTTTCTATTCACATTTTTATTCATTATCGACTCATTTTAATCATTATATATATAGCTATTTAATCCCACTCAAGAGCACCTTTGCACCATTCATAGATAAAGCCTATTGTAAGAATGATAAGAAATACCATCATTGAGAAAAAACCAAATATGCCAATTTTCGATAAAGTTAATGCCCAAGGAAATAAAAATACCATCTCCAAATCAAAAATTGTGAATAATATCCCTACTAAATAATAACGAACATCAAAAACTTGATGTGCGTTTTCAAAAGCTGGAAATCCACATTCATATGGTGTTATTTTTTCGGCATACGGTTTTTGTTTCGCACAAAATAATGCCGCCCCCAACATTGCACATGCAATAACTAATGAAATAATTCCAAAAATTAGCACAGGTAAATAACTGTTTAAAATCGCCTGCATGGCCAAACACTCTTTAATTTTTTAT
>CAMPDW010000009.1 GCA_946699565.1 uncultured Commensalibacter sp.
CGATTTTCATCGCCATTAGCTGCCATTTAAAAACAACCAATGTTTGTAAGCTGGACTGTCTCTTTACCCTAGAAAATTCCGTAGGCATCACCCGTACAGTCTCTACACCTTTCTGCTCATATTCTTTCAAAACAGACTTGGCTCGGGATTAGCATGATTTATAAATCAAAGCCTTCCCCGAATTTGAGTGAATTCATCTTACCGTTTCCAAATAAGATGCCCAATTTAATAGGAATCCTGTGCTCTATCCTGCTGAGCTACGCAGACATGTTTTCCTTTTACTCTTTCTTTATATCTTTGAAAAGAGTTTGTCTAGAGTTGCAACTGTTTTTTTATCGTGCACAATTTGTGCAAGTTCCAACATAAATTGACGGCATAACGTCTCAATTGGGACGTAACTTTGTTTACTTAGAAATTCTAAATATTGGATTTGACACGAAAGATAGGCTAACCGTTTACTATTCCAATAATTTAAAGCTTTTGCAAAATCATCAACCCTTTTAAAAAATACAGGTGGATTTAACTTCCCAATTGCAGTTTTTAACGGAATTTTATCTTCTTCCATCATTATTCTAACCTGATTCATTCGATCACTTAAATAAAGCATTCCTCGAATCAAGGCAATAATCGCTATACCCTCCTTTAACCCTTGATTAAAAGACCGATCAGCAATAACCATTTTACCTGTCATAACAGCATATAAAATATCCTCTACCGAATATTCATTACTGTCTCCAAGAGCTTGCTCAACATCATCAATTTGAATTTCTGATTCATCCCCAACAAATAATAATAATTTCTCTATTTCATTACGAATGAGCGTACGATCATTACCTAAAATTGCAATCAAATATCTAAAAGCCTCTAAAGAAATCTTTTTTTTACCTAATGCAATCCGAATAATTTCTTCTAATGATCGTCCTGCTTCTGCATAACAAGGAATTGCTGCTATCAATGGGTGTTTTTCAGCTAATATGCGTAAAGGCGAACGCGTAGAAAGCAATTCAGCCTCAATAATAATCACCGAATCTAAATTAGCAGGATTATCTTTATCTAAATAGGAACTGCAGAATTGTTCTAAAGGCTTAACTAATGAGTCAGTAGCATCTCTAATCCATACAGCACGTTGACCTCCCATTAACGATAATGCCGTAGCTTCTTCAATCAATCGATCATGATTTTCCTTATCTAATACACTGACCAAAAAAGGATCATTCAAGCTATTAGCTACTTTTTTTACTAAACGGCTGGCACGCTCTCGTACTAATCCTGTATTTTCACCATAAATAAGGAAAACACGAAAAAGGCCAGTATCCTGAAAAATACTTGCCATTTTACGTGCATCAATTTTCATGTCTTTTTCAATACCTTTCGTAAAAAACTATCATTATTGATCGGTAGGCATATCATCATTCGTCATATTATCCATCCCAACCGGAATCATCGTATTTCGTCCAGTTGCCATTGCAGGCATACCATCACTACCCGTTGACTGCGTTTGTGCACCACTTGTTCCTGGCATCATACTCGGTAACATATATTGTGCTTTCGGTGTATTTGGCGTTTGTGCAGCTTCTTGATACGAATCATTGTGCTTAAACCAAACCGCCACTTGTTGTGTTACTTCATTAGCCAAATTTTGTGCTACTCGTGTTTGTGCAGTTTCATCATTTAATGTTTGAGCAAAATACTGCTCGAACGTAATATTATAACCATCCATAGTTTGGGCATCACCTTGCGCCAAAATAATAGGATTAACAGAAATAGTCTTTAATATCCAATGTGCAGTTCCTGTCATCCTAGCCCTACCTGAAGAGTTATCATAATGAATATCAATAGCCTCTTCACTCAAAGACGGCATTACATCCAGTTCATAAGTTCTAGGATCCTCTGGCCCAGAACCCGCCATATTTTGTTGCAAAAACTGCCGAATTTGTTGACCAAATCGATCATTTAAAACTGGAATATAAACTTTTTTTAATTCCTTATTCGTGTCAAGTAAAGCTGTCTTTTTATAAAGAGGATGGAAACCACATCCTATTAAGATAATAGATAACCCAAATAAAAGACCTAATTTTTTTAGGAATATATTTACTGATCTCATCCGCTTACCACAAAATTAACGATTTTATTCGGCACATAAATAGTCTTTAAAATCGTTTTTCCTTCCAAAAATTTAGCAACTGTTCTTTCCTGCAGTGCTAAATGAATAATCATATCTTTATCCATATCTGGCACAACCTCAATAATTCCACGCAATTTTCCCTTAATTTGTACTGCAATAACAACTTTTGTTGCAGTCAATAAGTTCTCTTCCGCTTTTGGCCAATCACTACACGCCAATAACTGATGATGATCAAAAAAATAAGACATCATTTCTTCCGCCATGTGGGGAATTAATGGACTTGATAGACGACACAACATAACTGCTGCCTCACGTCGAGCAAAATTCATTCCAACTTCTTGAGCATTTTTTCCAGCATCGGCTAACGCATTTGTTAATTCTCTTAACCGTGCAATTGCCACATTCATTGCAAAATTATCAAGAGCTTCAGTTACAGCTACAATCGTTCGATGAGTCATCCGTCGCAATTGATCAGCATTTTCTGATAAAGTTTCAGGCAAATTAACCGATAACGACACTTCCTGTGCAATCGTTATAACCAAACGATATAATCGTTGTAAATAACGAGATGTTGCAATAATCCCTTCTTCCGTCCATTCCATATCCCGCTCAGGTGGATTATCAGATAAAATAAACCAGCGTGCTGTATCAGCCCCAAAACGTTCAATAATTACAGAAGGTGGAATTGTATTTTTCTTGGACTTGGACATTTTTTCAACACGACCAATTTTAACAGCTTCTCCTGTATCACGTCTTACAGCCTCATTTCCAACTTTCTTAATTTCATCAGGAAAAATCCATTCACCTTGAGCATTTTGATAGCTTTCGTGCATCACCATACCTTGGGTAAATAACGCCTTGAAAGGTTCATCTACACCAATGTAATCCATTTGTTTCATAGCTCTTGTAAAGAAACGAGCATATAACAAATGTAGGATAGCATGTTCAATACCACCAATATATTGATCAACTGGCATCCAACGTTGAACGGCCTCTTTATCCGTCGGTGTTTTAGCATGAGGTGCTGTAAAACGTGCAAAATACCAAGAACTATCAACAAATGTATCACATGTATCGGTTTCTCTTTGTGCAGGACCATGACAATGCGGACATTCTACATGCTTCCAGCTTAAATGATTATCCAAAGGATTACCTGATAAGGAAAAATCAACATTTTCTGGCAATTGAACAGGCAATTGATCTTCTGGAACAGGAATAATACCACATTCAGGACAATGAATAACAGGAATTGGACATCCCCAATAACGTTGACGAGAAATACCCCAATCCTTTAAACGCCAATTAATAACCTTTTTACCAACTCCTAGTATTTCTAACTTATCTATCGCTGCTTTCTTAGCTTTTGCTGTTGGCAATCCATCTAAAAATTCAGAATTAACAGTAATTCCCTGTTCTGTATATGCTGTATCAGTTACTTTAAATGTTTCAGCGGTTTTTTCTTGAGGTACAACAACTGTTTTAAAATCAATCTTATATTTACGAGCAAAATCCAAATCACGTTGATCACCACAAGGACATGCAAAAATTGCTCCTGTGCCATAATCCATTAAGACAAAATTGGCAATCCAAATCGGAAATTGTTGGTCTGGCATGAAAGGATGCTGAATTTTCAAACCCGTGTCTATTCCTCTTTTTTCAGCCTTTTCAATTACCTCTTCAGATGTCCCCAAACGATGACATTCAGCGATAAATTCAGCAATTTTTGGATTAGTTTTAGCCAGTCTTGTTGCCATAGGATGATCGGGAGAAAGTGCTACAAATACCATACCAAACAAAGTATCTGGACGCGTTGTAAAAACCTCCACAGTTTTTAAAGATGTTTCGAAATCAACAGGTGGATTTTGAACTTGAAAACGTATTATTGCACCTTCAGATCGGCCTAACCAACGCTCTTGCATTGTTTTAACACGATCAGGCCAGTCTTTTAGAGTTTTTAAACCATCCAATAAAGGTTGTGCGAATTCAGTGATTTTCAAAAACCATTGGAAAAGTTGTTTTTTTTCAATCGGTGCCCCTGAACGCCATCCTTTCCCATCAATAACCTGTTCATTTGCTAAAACAGTTTGATCTACTGGGTCCCAATTAACCCAACTTTCCCGACGTTCAACCAGACCTTCTTTCAATAAACTCAAAAATAATTTTTGTTGCTGACCATAATATTCGGGTTGACATGTTGCAAATTCCCGATTCCAATTTAATGAAAAGCCCAATCTTTTAAGCTCCTCTCGCATAACAGCAATATTTTCCATCGTCCATTTAGCTGGCGAAACACCATGACTTTTTGCTGCATTTTCTGCGGGTAACCCAAAAGCATCCCATCCCATTGGATGTAAAACATTATATCCTCTTGCCCTTTTATAACGTGCAATAACATCCCCCAACGTATAATTGCGAACATGCCCCATATGTAATTGACCAGAAGGATAAGGAAACATTTCAAGAACATAATATTTTGGTAATTCAGGATCCGGAACATTAGGAACATCAAATAAACGACGTTTTGCCCATTCTTGTTGCCAATAAAGTTCTACACGCTGGAAATCATACGATGGAGGTAAAGGGTTATTCATATTAGTCTATCAAAATAAAATAAATTACTTATGTTTATCTGCACGTAATTGACGTGCCCGTACTTGGATTTTACTGGTAAGATCAGAAGCAGTATGAGAAGATACTGGTGCATCAACCCATTCGCCATTTTCCTTAACCTGACGATGTACAACAACACTAATGGAATCAGAACGCAACCGACGGTCAAGTATATTACATACAACTTGAAAACGTTCTAGATTGGATGGGACAGGCTGATACCAATCTGTAATAATACTACCTCCTACTGCATCAGCAGAAAGCATCGGCATAAAAGCCAATGTATCCAACGATGCACGCCATAAATAGGCATTTACACCTCCTGCCAAACTATCATCTCCACCTGTGGCAGAACGATCCACCCCAACAAGATGATTTTCAGGCAGCATTATATTTTCTTCTTTCTTATGACTGGTACAAGCAACAAGTCCCAAACTTATAGCATTAATCATGATTATAGAACGAGAAAAGGAAGCAATAAATTTTTTCGACATATAGCCTCTCCATAATTATCAGGTATTAACCTTAATCTTACCCAGCCTTTTGTACACCAGTAAAATGGAAATATTACAATAATAATCTGTTTTCTTATACAGATATTTATATATAATTTAAATCTTTATTCATTAATTATTCAATTTTTTCCTGAAAAAAACAAACGTTTTACAGTTTCTTCAATTTCAATAATTGAGATATCATGAGCTTTGGCAATGGATTGGCACATAACTTTATCAGGAACAACTGAAACAATTTGATTGTTTAATAATTGACCTATGATTACTTTAATTTTCCCCCAAGGGGTTATAACATTTTCGTCATAATGTATAAGATTTTCATATTTTTCAACACGCCAATGCACATAGGCAGTTTTAAGTCTTTCAAATAAAAAACGACGCATCGCATCCGCTTGTTCAGGAAGCGAAAAAATAACAACTTTATCAGACATCTGATTGAAAACTGAATAAATAGGAACCGTATAAACAAATTTTGCCCCATGCGCATAAAGTTGCGTTTGTAACTCGATCAATGCATCTTGAGATGATTTGGTAAATTCAGCTTCAATAATTACAATTTCACCAATGGCAGATTGCGTATTATTATCCTTTGTCGTTGTTCCAATACATAATCTTAAGAAATTAGGAAGATTATCATATTCCATCCTCCCTGCACCATAACCTATCCGGGAAATTAATATTGGTGGACAAGGTTGATAATTAACTTTTAAAGCTTTTAACAAAGCTGCACATGTAGGTGTTAAGAGTTCTTTTTGGGGTCCTGATGCATAAATCAACGCATCATTTCCTATAAGCTCTAGGGTTACAGGCGAAGGAATAGGAAGAAAACCCCTTGATTTTTTTTTTATTCCTGAACCAACATTTAGAGGCGAAATAAACCATTGATCAATTTTTAACCAAGCACAAGCTACACAACAAACCGTTACACTTACGATTGTATTTAATGCTTTAACTTCTTGAAAACTAATCTCTTCAATAGGTAATCCAGAAACTTTAGCTGTTGCTTCTGCCAAATTTTGAAAAGTCTGTAAAATAAGTTTCTTTGCCTTAGAGGGTAAATAGGTATTAGAAATTAAAGCATGAATGGTACCTAATATCTGTTTATGATTTTCGGTCTGATTATCTTCAAAAAAAGATTTAAAATCTTGTGAGATATCAAATTGGTTTTCCGATACATCAAAACTGATATATGCTTTAACCGTTGCTATATTATTACGTTTAATATGAACTAATTCCAGCCGAGCCCCTATATCAAGAGCATCAACAGCATCCTGCAAGATTTGCTCAGGTACACCAGCATTTGCTAAAGCCCCGATAAATCGGCCACTACTCATTCCAGCAAAACAATCCAAATAACCAATTCTCACAAACCTTAACTTTCTTTAAATTTATATGATACCTTATTAAGGTATCTGAAACATATAAAAAATTTCAAATACTTTAATACATCAAATCATATGATTAATGCGAAGCTTGTTGCTCATTAATTTTTATAAAATTAGCATAAGCCTCTTTTACAAAAGCTGAATGACGAATAGCCGTCATAAACAAATCTTGTAAAATTTTACCAAAACTTTTTTCAGGTCTTAAAATCTGGAACAATAATACAACCCGAGTTTCATTAGTATCATTTGCAACACTATGCTTATAAGTATCATCAAAAAGAATACATTTACCTTGTGTCCAATAAAGACGTTGTGTATCCACATCAATCCAACAATTTTCTTGCTCTTTTGGAACAGAAATACCCAAATGACATGTCAATAAACCTTTTGTTACACCATAATGAGAAGGAATTATGGCTCCTGGTTCAAGAATAGAAAAAAAAACTGAATTCAGATTTGGAATTTTATCTATTAATGCCGATGTTTTAGGCATTAATTTACAGTTTTCCATAATACGCAGACCATACCCTTGTAAGAAAAACGATTTCCAACGTTTATCAGCCGCAATTCTTACATGATCAGGTGAAATATCCTTTAAAGATGGAGCATTCACCGATTCACTATGATATTTATCAACTAATTGTTCCCATTCTTTACGAATGATTTCAGCATTCGCTTCGATCATTGAAACCCACGGCAAAATTGATGGGTTGTAAACAGGCTGATCTGGAATAGTTGAATAAAAAGAAAGAATTTTATTAAAAAAAGGACGAAGCTTTTTACCAACCTTAATGATGAAAGGTCTAACTGGTTTAATTACATTTTCTTGCATAATTTCACCAAAAATATATCAAATTCCTATGAAAACATATTAAGTGAATAATCACCTTAGCTAATTTACACAATAAAGTTATTTATACAGATAATTATTTCTTTTAATTAAAAAAAGTTACATAAAAACAATTTAATATTAACGCTTAAATAATATTTGAAACAGTAAAAAATACTTCACACGATTAAAATTATAATCAATTAAATATTACATATTTTTTTCAAAAAATTGGATTTATTTACTCAGATGTAATTTCAGTATTATTGGCGTCTCGTACGGGATTTGAACCCGTGTTATTGCCGTGAGAGGGCAATGTCCTAGGCCTCTAGACGAACGAGACTATAACAATATTTATTTTATCTATTCCATAGACCTTAAAAATGCAACAAAATTTAATAAAAAAAAGCGATTGCTTATAATTATTGGAGAAGCAATCGCTAAAATCATATATCTAAAAGCTAAATTACAAATTATAAATTTAAACTTATTTGCATTTATGACCTTGATTTTTTTTCTGAGATAGTTCTGAGCCCGCTTCAGATTTTGCAGCTTTGGAAGCTTTTGGATCTTTTAATGTTTCAGCTGCTTTATGCGCTTCTTTTTTAGATACATCATGTTTACTCATAACAATCCTCCTTTAAAATTGTTGTTACGAATTAATCATATATCTTATTTATATCCTTGTCATTAAAATATCAAAATATAATTACGATTTCATACTTAATCATTAATAAAAAATTACAATACCTATAAAATTTCATCCAATAAGATAGCTTTAAGAGCCTAATGAGTATTCGAATCGGAAATTTTTACTTCAATAAGTTTTTTTTGTGTCTCAATATCCCAAAAAATCAATCTATCAGGTCCTCCACCGATTAAACTAATTGCAACGATTCGATCAGATTGACGTGTAACGCTCCCAATTCGTGTTCCTTTCGGCTCCTGTAAAACACTAATAGGACGTGTAATTTGAAAAGAATTTCCCTGAACAAAAAAAGAAGCAGACTCTTTATGAGCAAAGCGATGGATAATAACAAAAACTAAAACCGTAGTGGCAACAATAATAAGAATGCCTAAAAATATAACTAAAGCTAACAATCCTTTATTTTTTCGTGATAAAGAATCTTTTTTAGAAGATATGTTTGTTATCATTAAGGTTCTTTCTTTATGCCTGATTCTAATAATATCGATACAACTTTGCTTGTAACCTTAGTTCAAAAAAAACACAACAATACACGTTTGGATCGATATTTAAGTGAAATACAAAATAATTATTCTCGATCAAGAATAAAATCTTTCATCGAGCAAGGTTTATGTAAAAGAAATCACCAACTTATTCAAAATCCCTCAACACTTGTTAAAACAAAAGATGAAATTGAATTAAAATTACCAGAAATTAAAAAATATGCTTTAACACCGCAAGCAATTCCCTTAACAATACTTTATGAAGATGAACATCTTATTGTTATTAATAAACCCGCTGGTTTAGTCGTACACCCTGCTCCTGGTAATGAAGATGGTACACTTGTAAATGCCCTTCTTGCCCATTGTGGCGATCATTTATCTGGTATTGGAGGTGAAAAACGTCCTGGTATCATTCATCGTCTAGATAAAAATACATCTGGCGTTATGGTAGTTGCCAAATCTGAACAGGCTTTAAGTAAATTATCAGCAGATTTTGCTGCCCGTACTATTAATCGACTATATTACGCCCTTTGTTGGGGAATACCTTCTCCAACGCATGGTTATATCGAGGGTGCTATTGGTCGAGATCCCTATGACCGAAAAAAAATGACTATAGTTAATAAAGGTGGAAAATACGCTAAGACAAATTATAAGGTTGTTAAAATTTTCAATCCTTTCATCAGTCTAATACAATGTAAACTTGAAACAGGGCGCACTCATCAGATTCGGGTACATTTATCCAAAAAAGGTCATCCATTAATTGGTGACTCTGTTTACTTAAAACGTATTCCAGCTATCGCAAAACATCTTACTCTGGATCAAAAAAATATACTATTAAATTTCCCAAGACAGGCTTTACATGCTGCTTTTTTAGGGTTTAATCACCCCATTACAAATCGTTATTATCAATTTAAGACTGATTTGCCAGAAGATATGAATAATTTAATAAATAAAATAAATTCTTCAAAATAATAAAAATGCATATCGCTTATCATTACGATTCGTAATAAACACTCTTGCATAAAAAAAAATTATTTGTTAATAAATTATTAATATCAATTAATAATAAAAAAAGACCTGTCAAATAATTATTGTTTTATAGGCCATAAATATTAACGAATTAATTTTATATGATTAATCGATTTATTCGATAAAATTATACTGTTTTTTTATGTGATTTTTTTTTGACAGTACTAAATTAGTCTGATATAAGAATATTCATAAAAAAAAAGAAATTTGTTTGAAATCAAAACCAAAATGCAGATTAACTGCATAAAACTTATAAATTAAAGATCAACAAAATATATGTTCTGTTTTACGCAGACCATAACATCATATCATATAAGGTACAATACAATGGTTCCTTCAATGTTAGATATCTCGCCAGAAAACAACATCACACAATATATTCAAACTATTCGTAAATTTCCTCTTTTAACAGCTGAAGAAGAATTTACCTATGCAAAACAATGGAAAGAACAAGGAAATATAGAAGCTGCACATAAATTAGTTAACGCTCACTTAAGACTAGTTGTTAAAATAGCTACAACTTATAAACGTTATGCTTTGCCACTTAATGAATTAATTAGCGAAGGTAACATTGGAATGTTACAAGCTATTCAACGTTTCAATCCAGATCGCGGATTCCGTTTCACAACTTATGCGATTTGGTGGATTAAAGCTGCAATTCAAGAGTATATTTTACATAATTGGTCCCTAGTTAAGATTGGAACAACAGCTGCCCAAAAGAAGCTTTTCTTTAATTTACGTCGTGTGAAAGGTCAAATCAAAGCATTTAACGATAACGATCTTACGCCTGAACAATTAGCAATCATTTCAGAGAAACTAGACGTTTCAATTACAGAAATTCAGAATATGAATCAACGTCTTAGTGCTCAAGATCATAGTCTTAACATACCTATGGGAAATGATAACGACTGTAATGAATGGCAAAATATGTTAATTGATCACACAATCAATCAAGAAGAGCGTTATGCTGAACATGAAGAAATGACCCAACATCATAATATACTTCAAAAAGCCATGGAAACATTAAAACCTAGGGAAAGAGAAATATTGACTGAAAGGAGATTAAAAGACAAACCCGCTACCTTAGAAGAACTTTCTAAAGTCTATAAAATTTCCAGAGAACGCATTCGTCAAATTGAAACACGTGCGTTTCAAAAATTACAGGCTATTATTCAAAAAGCAAATAGTTGCTCTGATTTTGGATTTAATCAATCCATAAATAATACCGCTATCGCTTAAAAACTATAATTATAATCTTTCACAACTGGATTATTGCATCTTAACCAAGTAAATATCGCAATAATCCAGCTGATCCAATTGCAATAATCAAAGTAATTAAAAAAGAAAAACGTATTGCCGCTAAAATAGTGAAACCTAACGCAATTAAATCAGCTATTTTCCCTGTTACAAAATAAGGTGTAATTAATGAAATCATTACACAACCAGGAACAATTTCAAAAATATTTTTTAAATATTGACTCTTAAATTTTCGAAATAAAATATATCCACTTATTCGCGTTAAATAAGTAACAATCCCCATAAAAATTATAGTTAAAAATGCATGTTGATTAATATAGTTACTAAACATGATCTGGCTTTTGAAGCAAACGATCTGGAACAAAAGAAACGAACAAAATTCCTGTTAATGTTCCAGCAATAATATACCATTCACCTGATATAAATTGATGAACAATACAAGCAACTAAAAGACTAATAGCCCATATAATACCTTTTCTCCAACCTACCCACATCCCACGAAGCAAAACAATAAAAATCGCGGCAAAAACCATATCAAATCCATATTGTAATAAATTTCCAATAAAAGGTCCTAATAAAATTCCTAAAACGGCACTAATCACCCACACAGAATATAAAGAAAGGCCAACACTTATATAAAAAATATAACTAAAAGAAGGACTAACTCCTTTTTTTAGCCGTTTATAACAATCTTGCAAAGATAAAGCCCAGCATTCGTCACATAAAAAGAAAAATGATAAAATAATTTTTTTAAGTGAAAACTGTCTACAAAAAGGGATCATCGTCGCACCCATTAAAAAATGGCGACAATTAACCATTAAAGTCATAACTACAATCAAAAATAAAGGTGGAGTTTTTTGCCATAATCCAACAGCTATAAATTCTGAACCTCCAGCAAAATTCAAACCGCACATTAAAAATAATTCCATTACAGAAAGACCATGAATTTTTGCTTGTGTTCCCAAAAGCAAGCCAAAAGGTATCATACTGAGTATAATTGGAAAAACTGTTTTTAATCCTCGCAAAATTTCCTTGTATATTTCCAATTGAACACGTCTTTTTTTATTTGTTAACTTCTTATTCATATATGTATTTATTCAAAAATATTTAATTTACTATATCTTAAGGTAAAAATTATTGTTAAAAGATTTGCTAATTCATATTTTATTGAAAATAATCAGCTTTTATTAAATTTTTTAACTATAAATATGACAAGTTTTATACCAATTATAAAATTGTTTGGTGTAATATAATTTTTATTAATAACTAGTTACAATCTATTTTTTCGATCATCTTTATAAAAACGACTGCATTATAAATCATATATAATTTAACTTTATAGAATTTTAAACACTTATTTAACAAACCATAAGATATGATATCGAAATAAATATATAAAATAAAGTAATAAAAAATTAATAAATTAAATTTATTTATATAGATAGTTTTTTTTCCCCTCATTTAAATAAAAATATATATAAGTCCCAAATCAAAAAACTTGTTTTATATATTGTATTCTAATCAACATTTCGCCAAAAAATTTTCAGATAATATAGTATCTTCACGTTCTGGACTGGTTGAAATAACAACCACTTTAACTCCTGTTAATGTTTCTATACGTTCAATATAGTTTCTTGCTGCAATAGGAAGATTTTCTTTAGAGCGAATACCATAAGTTTTTTCATTCCAACCAGGTATTGTTTCATAAATTGGCTCTAATCTTTTTTGTGCTTCCAATGTATAAGGAAAATGTTCTATTTTTTTTCCATCCAATTTATAGCCAACGCAAATTTTAATTTCCTTTAAACTATCTAAAACATCTAGTTTCATCAAGGCAAGACCATTTAAACCGCCAACTTGAACAGCATGACGTACTAAAACAGCATCAAACCATCCACAACGTCTTGGTCGACCTGTTACAGTGCCAAATTCATAACCTTTTTCACCAAGATGTTTTCCCGTTTCATCAAATAACTCGGTAGGAAATGGTCCAGCACCAACACGTGTTGTATAAGCCTTTGCAATTCCAAGAATATATCCACCAGACTTGGGCCCTGTTCCACTTCCAATCCCTGTTTGTGAAGGAACAGTATTGGAACTTGTAACAAAAGGATAAGTTCCATGGTCAACATCCAGCATAATGGCTTGTGCACCTTCAAAAAGTATAAATTTGTTACTTTTTAAATAACCCGCCATTAACTCTGAAACAGGAGCCATAAAAGGTAAAACCTTCACTGCAACTCTTTTTAAATATTCAAGAATTTCATCTTTTGTGAATATTTTCTCACCTAATGAGGCTAATAAAGCATTATGATGGGCTAATAATTCATCCAAACGCCAAGTTAAAGTTTCTGGTTCTGTTAAATCACATAGTCGAATCGCACGACGTGCGACCTTATCTTCATAAGTAGGTCCAATACCACGACCTGTCGTACCAATCTTATGATTTCCTCGCACTTTTTCACGTGCTTGATCCAAAACAACATGAGAAGGTAAAATTAATGGACAATTTTCCGCAATTTTTAGAATATCAGGCGTTATTTCGATATTTTTTTCTTTAAATCTAACAATTTCATTCAGTAAAGCTTGAGGATCAACAACAACGCCATTACCAATAATACTAATTTTCTTTCTTACAACACCTGAAGGTAATAGAGATAATTTATAATTTTGACCATTAATAACTAATGTATGTCCAGCATTATGACCGCCTTGAAATCTGACAACAACGTCTGCCTGACTGGCCAACCAATCTACGATTTTTCCTTTTCCCTCATCTCCCCACTGGGAACCAACAATGGTAACGCTGGACATTAATATGTATTTCCTTATTTAAGATATTCTAATGATTAAATATACAATTCTAGAAACTAACGATTTGATTTATCCGTCATAAATCTCTTAAAGACCCATGTTCATATATATATTGGCAATTTAATCGTTGGGCTTCTTTCCTTGCATCATCTGTGGCCATCAACCCCATCAAAGTTATATAACCTTTTTCATGCAATCGATTTAAATCTTCAATTTTACAACCATAAGGAACAAAAACCTTAGGTTTAGTAAGTGGAACATCAACGCTTTGCAATAATATATCCGGACGAAGGGTTAAACCACAAGCAGGTTCTTGATTATTAGAAATGTATCGTCCACCCCGACCAACTTCGCCACTAATTCCCTCAACATAAACAGAAATACAAAGACCTGTATGATAATCCCAACCTCGAAATTCAACTGGGTCTATAGTCAATTCTATCTCTAGACTTTGTTTTTGTACCGCTTTTACTGAAGCAACCAACCGATCGAACATATAACGGGCTTCAACAGAAAAATCCAATTTTTGAAGCATATGAATTGCACGTTCTGCTGGACCAGCAGCTTGTAACATCTTTATAAGAATATTAGAAAATGTTCCACCATAATAACTAACTGCCGATACATCTTTACGATCTAAAGCACGCATCAAAGCATTATATTGCGTAGGTGAGAATTGATCTGACTGAATAATAGTTTGCACAAGCTGGGGCATCATCAAATCAAAGCTAAATGCTTGAATTCCTAATGCCTGTAAGGCTTGAGCAGTTACCAAAATAACTTCAGCATCCGCTTGTGCATTATCAATACCAATTAATTCTATCCCAGTTTGCAAAATCTGACGGGACGCTGAATGACCGGCCCCTTTTACCCATATACAAAATCCTGCGTAAGACAAACGTAAAGGACGTGGAGCATTAATTAAACGTGTTGCAGCAATTCTCGCAATTTGTGGTGTAATATCCGCTCTTACCCCCATCATATAGCGTGTTTCTGGATCCATTATTCGAAAGGTTTGTTCTGCTATACCTTTGCCAGCATATGCCAAAAGACTTCGTTCAAATTCTAATAAAGGAGGACTAACCCTTTCGTAACCATAAATAGCAAAAATATCCATCATATTTTGCAAACCTCGCGCTTCAATTTCAGCATCAGAAGGCAAGACATCACAAAAACCAACGGGCAATAACGCGTTACTTATTTCTAAATCATCAATCATCTGAAATTGCTTTTTATCATCAACTTATCGAGTATTCTTAGGCCTTAATCCTATTTGCCTTGACATTAGCAAAAGCCCAATCAAGCCATGGTAATAAAGCCTCCATTGAATTAGGCGTTACAGTTGCTCCACCCCATAATCTTAATCCCAAAGGTGCTTCACGATAACTAGCAATATCATAGGCAACCTGTTCTTCAGACAGAAGTTTCGTTAGCTGAGATACGACCTCCTTCTGAGCTTTACTATCAGAAGCTGTAAACCATGGATCAACAATTTTTAAACAAATAGATGTATGCGAACGATATTTTTCTTCTTTAGCAAGGAATTCAACCCAAGAGGTTTTAGCAACCCATTCAGTAACTATTTTAAGGTTATTTTCGCTCAAACGTTTTAACCCTTGTAATCCTCCAACAGATTTTGCCCACACTAGACCATCTAAAGCATCCTCAACACAAAGCATGGAAGGTGTGTTAATCGTATCCCCCTCAAATATCTTTTCATTTAATTTTCCTTGTTTTAATAAACGGAAAATTTTAGGCAATGGTCTTATTTGTTCAGTTTCCACTAAACGTTTTATAGCACGAGGTGATAAAGCAAGCATACCGTGTGCAGCTTCTCCACCTAGAACTTTTTGCCAAGACCATGTAACAACATCAAGCTTTGACCAAGGTAAATCCATCGAAAAAACAGCTGACGTAGCATCACAAACAATTAAACCCTTATGACAATCAGGAATAAAATTTCCATCCGGAATTTTAACGCCAGAAGTCGTACCATTCCAAACCATAATAATATCATGATCCCAATTAAGTTGACTTAAATCTGGTAGTTCGCCATATTCAGCCTGAATTACGTGGGTTTCCGGTAATTTCAACTGTTTGACGACATCCGTAACCCACTCCGCAGAAAAACTGTCAAAAGAGAGCATATCAATAGGATTAGAGCCAAGGAACGCCCACATAATCATTTCAACAGCCCCCGTATCTGATGCTGGGACAATACCAACCTTCCAATCTTCCGGAATACCAAGCATTGCAGAAGACTGTTTAATCACCTCATTTAATCTCGCACGCCCTTCTGCAGAACGATGGGAACGCCCAACCAAGGCATTTTTCAAAACATTCACATTCCATCCAGGACGTTTAGCACAGGGTCCAGATGAAAAACATGGATTTTCAGGTTTTTTATGAGGTTTAATCGGTGTAGATACTATTGACATAAGCGTCTCATAAACATTCATTACACGTCATATAATGAAAAACGTGAATTGGTGCGAAAGGGGGGATTTGAACCCCCACGCCTTGCGGCGGTCGATTTTGAGTCGACTACGTCTACCGTTCCGTCACTCTCGCTTACTTATTTTCTCTTAGCAGATATTACTACTAAAAGACAATGTTGTTTTTAAAAAAAATTAGAAAAATTACAAGTCTTTATTATTATTATTATTTAAATATATATAAACTTCAAAAAATTAAAGGCTTAGCATTATAGTCATATATGAAAAAAATTTAGTTTCCAAAAATCATAAAAAACACAATTTTTTTACACTAATAACAACTCTAAATAAATTTTCGAAAATTTAACTTTTAAAAATATCTATTAATTTAAATACAATAAAAATTAATAAGATTTAACATAAATTAGAATATAATTATTTTTTTAATCTAATTTATAATTAATCATACAAAAAATTGTGTTATTCTTTTTACATATTGAGAGTATAATTTTAATTATTTTTATAAATAGTTAATTTTTTTTAAATTAAATACTTAATTTATTTTTATAATAAAACAATTTTTAAATAAAAATAATTTACAAGACTGAAAAATATTATTTACTAAAATAATAAAAATATATAGAATATTATTGAAAAAATTAAATAATAATAATGGTAAAATTAGGAGGATTATTATTTAAAATACAAGAAATATTAGTTATTATTTTTTAATAATTTCTAAATAGAAAAATTCAAATACTATTTATCTTAATAAGTATAAAATAAAACCTTAAGATAATTTTATATCTGATATATTAACATTACGTTAATATTTTATAAAAGTTAAATTTTATTTGAAAAAAAATAATCCTACTAATTTATAAATTTTTACTTAATCAAGGCAATAAATATGAATCAACTACTAACCGAAAACATTAATAATACTTTAAATGATACACGCGAAGTATTAGCGCAGAATACAGCTACAACAATTGATCAACAAACTGATGCTTCAACAAACGATGTATCAGATGAAATAAAGAAGAATCAAATTCAATTTAACAAAAATACGGAATTTAATAATTACATCATTAAAAACAATAATCCTGTATTAAATGGTGGGGATTGGTATGCAGTTCTTGAAAATGGTAAAACAGTATATAGACAAGGCTCACCTAACGGTTATTATTTTACCGATAATCCTTCCATTCCCAATCATTTAACTAATGACCCTAACCTTGCCTATTCTGGCCCTGTCAACGTTGTTGAAGGGAATCTTATTATTAATAATGGAGCTATTGTATCAGGTCTAAATTTTTTCCCCACAAATGGTAATACTAACGGTTCCTATACTGTTACAGTGAATCAAGGTGGAACATTACAATATTCCAACATCTTTAACCAAAATGTCAATACAACTGGAAATACCAATCATAACACCTATATCTCAACTACAATTAATGCATCTGGGTCAGCGGTTTCTGATAGTGATACTTTCGTTAACCCAGGCGCAACTAGTGGAAGCTGGAGATTAAGTGGGACTGTTGTTACTACAACAAACAATCCAAAAAGTTATTATCTTAATGACAATGGAAAAACATTTTCGTCAAGTGATGGTGGAGACGTAACTAATACGTTTGATAATCAAAGTCGAATATTTCATCCTCAGCTTCCAGATACTACCAGTAAAAATCCATGTACAAGCAAAGTAAATTTTAATATGAATGGGAACTCCCAATTTGGAGGGTCAGATTACAAAACTACGGAACAAATTAAAAATATAATAGATAATGACGCCAAAAATGCTGGAATTAACACCAATTTTACAATTATAGGTAATAATAATGGAGGAATCTATGTTTCCTCTGGAACAGATATAAATGGTCAACAAGTAAGTGTTTATACCGATGAAAATGGACGTGAACTTTATAGAGGCAATGAGCCTGTTAACTTTATCAATGTTCATAAGGTCATTGTTCAAAATGGTGCGAGATTAAAAAATGCCAACATCTATGGCACTAATAATCCAAGGGTTCTTATTCAAAATGGTGGAATAATGGAGAATAGTAAAGTATTTGATGGTTATATTGGAATAGCACAAGGAGGCATATCTCAGAATAATACCTATTATTCACCTGAATTTTGGTATAGTGAAGGTGACAATTTTGGAAACCATCGTATAGATGGACAATCCATTAATGATACTATTTATGAACCTCAAAACACCCCCTCAAATGCGCCCTTAACGACGATGCAAGAATATGTTCGTAATGGTAAACAACGATGTGTTTATGATACAAATTCTTCAAGTGCTTTAGTTTACAATGATTCATCAACAGTTCCTAATGAATTTGTTGTTGCAAATGGGACAAGCCAGATACATATAGGATCTACTGGTCAGTTAATTAATCCCAATGTATACTCTGGTAAAAATCTTCCTTTTGACTTTTTCACGGGTGGTTCAATGTCATCATCAGATGATGGGGCTTGCTATTTATCTGGAACCCAAATTGAAGTTGCTGATGGTGTCAAAAACATAGAAAATATCGAAGTTGGTGATTTAATCTATGTTTATAATGGTATGAATAAAATCCTTAAACCTGTCACTTGGATTGGGTCCGCCCATCACTATGTTCGTACACAACTTCCTGATGATATAGCTGGTTATCCAATTTGTATCACAAAAGATGCTTTGGCTGACAATGTTCCTTCCAAGGATATGTATATCACACCAGAACATTGCCTCTGTATCAATGGACAGTTTATTCCTGCCCGTATGTTAGTTAATAATCATTCCATTTATTATGATTATTCTCAAACAGATTATAGATATTTTCATATCGAACTTGAAGAACATAGTATTATTAAAGCAGATAACCAACTATCCGAAAGTTATCTTAATACGAATAATCACCATGATTTTTACCGGTCTGAAAAAGTTGTTGATCTTCAACCAAAATCTAAAAGTTGGGAAAAAGATGCTGCAGCACCTTTGGTTACAGCTCGAGAAGTTATTGAACCTCTTTATAACACCTATAAAGAACGTGCGATAAAAATGGGTATTGAATGTAAGATTGAACCTCAAAAATTAACATCATCACCTGATTTACATCTTATCACAGATAAAGGTGAAACCTTGTATCCCTACGGTCTTCACACAAATAAAGATAGTTACGCATTTATGCTACCAGAGAATGTAAAATATGTTTTCATTGTTTCTAACAATGATAGACCAAATGATGTAATAGGACCATATATCGATGATAGACGTAGTCTGGGAGTCTTAATACAAAATATCACTCTTTTTGATGATCACCGTGCCTATCCTATCACCACACATCTTGATGAGAAAAATCTAAAAGGGTGGAATAATCAAGAACCTATTCCTTGTCGTTGGACGAATGGATATGCATTATTACCTTTAAATATTCATTCTCATACAAAAGGACAAAGAATTTTAACCTTAAAAGTAATTGCTTCCGGACCTTATATTGTTCAAAAAAATCAAACTTATCTGGAACAAAAAGTTAGTTAAGCTCTTACAATCAATTATAATAATTTATTTTTAAGGCAAAGCTGGATTTATTTATTAATCCAGCTTTTTTTTATATCAAAGGAATAAGCTTATAATTCTTAATTTTTTACTTATTTCATAAATAAAAATACATAATAAATATAGAATCCACCAACTATAAATACAAAAAATATTAAATTACTATTAATAAATTCATTTCAAATACTTCAAAAAAGTAAATTCATTTCTAATATGAAATTTATTTTACTACGAATAATAAAAATTTTATAGTAAAATTATTTTGCTTTTAGTTAAATACAGAAATATTAAACCAAATAAGAGATTTCCAATGATAAATTCTACACAAGACTATTTACCCACAAATGTAACAAAAGATAATAAAATGAAAACAAATCATCCTCTTATCAATTCCTATCAATATCCTCCTTCTAATTCCAATCAGATCCAATCGCTTTACACAAGCTCCAATATTAAGAAAATTTTTAATAATCATCTGCAAAATGCTGAAAATATTGACCTTAATAATTTAGTATTAAAAAATAGTAACCCAATTATAGATCAAGGAATATGGTATGCTATCAGATTAAATGATGGCAGAACTGTATTCAGGAAAGATAATCCTTTTGATGGCCAATATTTTAGCATTCAAACCAGTAATCATCTTACCTCTGATCCAAATACAGCCTATTCAGGCCCGGTAAATTTTATCAACAGTAATGTAACCATAACAACAGGAGCAGTTATATCAGGATCTAATTTCCTTTCAAATAATGATTCATCCTTAAATACGCCTAATCTTACTATTAATAACGGCGGTAAATTAGAAGATTCAAATGTCTTTAATCAAACTGTTGTCATGAATAGTGGATATTCTGATAATAACACTTATATATCTTGCCCTGTTACGATGAATGGCGGTTCTACTTCAGATACAGATTCATTTATCAACGCAAATAATACAACAAGTAGTTATAATTTTGATGGACCAAGCTTTTCAAATAAAAACTATCAAAATACCTCAGATCAAAAATTCCTGTCCAGCAATAATGGTACAGCCAATATAAATGTTAAAGATACAAGTCTGGTAATTAACCCAAATATACCAAACCGTTTTCTGTATAATCCAGCCACTGCAAGAATTGTCATTCATGTCGACAGCACTGCTCAATTTGCAACCCGTCAAGTAGTAGGTACATCTCTGGAAAATATTTTAAAAAACATTAATATTTCAAATAATAATTTCAATATCATAGGAAATAATTACACTTCTACATTATATGTAAGCTCAGAAACTATTCAAGATGAAAATGGAAACTACTCAATACAACAAGCTGTTTATAAAGATGTTTTGGGAAACGTGCTGTATAAAGGTAATGACCCTGTAAATATTTATAATGTTCAAAAAATTATAGTCCAAGATGGTGGCGTATTAAACGGAGCAAAAATTTTTGGAAATAACTATCCAAGAATTCTTATCCAAAAAGGTGGGCTTATTACCAATTCAGAAATTTATGATTGCTATATTGGTATTGAAAATGGTGGTAAGTCAATTAATAACTTTTACTATTCACCCTATTTTCTTTTTGATCAAGACACATCCATTTTTGGAACACATTTATTAGAAGGTTTATCAATGAATGATACATTTTACGAAGGAAGTACCACTTATCAAGGAATATTAAACATTGCCAATAATAAAAACGTTTACTTTGATGGAATAAATAAACCAGTTTTAAATAATCGTGATGGGATAAATCATAATCCTCCTAATAACAGTCTGTTTACAGTATGTAATGCAGATACTGATATAAATATCAACCCTACTGGTCAATTAGTTAATCCAACTATGGCTATGAATTCTAATTATACAATAGAATATTCACCCGGGAAATTTAATGCTTCACAACCTTGCTATCTTGCAGGAACCCTAATAGAAACAACAAATGGATTAAAAACAATTGAAAAAATTGAGGTTGGCGATCTTATCTATACCTATAAAGGCACAATAAAAATACCCAAACCTGTTATTTGGATTGGATCAGGCTATCATAATGTCCAAGCAAATCAACCTGATGACATAGCAGGATATGCAATTCATATTATCAAAAATGCACTGGCTGATTATGTACCTTATAAAGATATGTTTATCACACCTGAACATTGCCTTTACATTGACGGAAAATTTATTCCTGCTCGTATGTTGGTTAATAATCATTCGATTTATTATGATTATTCTAAATCAAAGTATACTTATTATCATCTGGAACTTGAAGAACATGGCGTAATTAACGCAGACGGTGCATTATCTGAAAGTTTTTTAAATACAAATAACCACCAAAATTTTTATAACCCTAAAAAAGTAATTAAATTAAAAGAGAAAACTAAAAATTGGGCACAAGATGCCGCCGCCGCTTTAGTAACAAAACAAGAAATAGTTAAGCCAATCTATGACTACCTAAAACAACGAGCTTTACAACTCAATTTACAAACCATTACTGAAGAACAAAAAACAACAAACTTTTCCAACCTTTATATTATAACTGATAAAGGAAAGGTCATTTTTCCAAAATGCTGTAAAACTCAATTTGGAAATTATATTTTTGTTCTTTCAAACCCTGTTCATTATATTTATATCGTTTCCAACAGCAGCAGACCAAGTGATATAATTGGTCCCTATGTTGATGATAGACGTAACTTAGGAGTCCTGATTGAAAGCATTACGCTGTTTGATCAAAAAAATAACCATTCCATTACAACACACTTAGAAGCCAAACAGCTTTCAGGATGGCATGATCAAGAAAACGAATCCTTTCGTTGGACAAACGGCTATGCATTATTGCCTTTAACTCAATATCATCAATCTTCAGATTGTAACATCCTTACTCTTAAAGTAATTGCTGCCGGTCCTTATATCATTAATCACCAACAAATCAATCAACAAAAACAAGCTGTTTAAGGAATACTAATTATCTATGATGTCTTTTAATTCAAGCTGGATTATTCTTTACGCCAGCTTAATTATATCAACAATAGATTTCACTATCTAATATTCTATTTAACTTTATAAATAAAATAATACCAACATAATGTCTTAATAATCTGTCTTTTTTTATTATACTATTAAAAAAATCAAGAAAAAGCTAAATAAAGCTATGAAAAAAAAATATTACTTTAATGAAATTTAATTTACTAATAATGTAAATAACTCTATAATAATAGTAATAACAATAAATATTGTGATTATTATTTGTTAATAATTTTAAATAAATAATAACATGAGGAATAATATTTATTTAATAACTTATAAATAATGAATAAAAATAGAGATTTATCAATGATTAATTCCATACAAAATGACACGCTTTTAAATCAAACAGAAGATGTAAATAAAACAAAGGATGATAAAATTAAATTAAATCGTCCTTTAGTTAATTCCTTTTCATTTCTTGATTCGAATCCAGATCAAGCCTCTTTAAATAATCTCTTTTTAAAAGATAGTACAGCAAGTAATCATCTGCAAAATGTAGAAAATATAGATCTAAATAAATATGTACTCAAAAATAGCAATCCAATTATTGACCAAGGAACATGGTTTGCTACCAGATTACTAGATGGCCGAACTGTTTATAGACAAAATGATGCTACAAATGGTCAATTTTTTAGCACAAAAACGAGTAATCATCTTACCTCTAATCCAACTGATGCTTATTCAGGTCCTCTCAATTTTATTGATAGCACTGTAACAATTATGAATAAAGCAACTGTATCAGGATCTAATTTTCTCTTTAATAATAATGGTCCATTTATATTTAACAATCTTATTATTAACGGTGGCGGCACATTAACAGATTCTAATATCTTCAACCAAATAGTTGAAATAAACAATGGGGGTTCAAGTAATAATAATACTTATATATCTGCACCTGTCACCTTAAATAATGGTTCAACTTCTGATTCTGATACATTTATTAATCCAAATACCACAAGAAGCGGTTATAGTTTAGATGGTCAAAGTTTTTCAGGTCAGAGTTATAAAAATACATCTAGTAAAACCTTCCAATCAAGTGATAACGGTTCTGCTGATATAAATATCAATGGAACAAGCAAAGTAACAAAACCTCATATACCCGACCTTTATCAATATAATCCATCTACAAACAATACAACAGTTTACGTTAATAGTAACGAGGCTCAATATTGTTCACCTGGCCAACTTTCCGGCAGTCAGATTGACAATTATATGGGCGGCATTATCATTAGTAATGATCATTTCAATATTATTGGAAGTAGCAGTGATTGCACCATCTATATTGGAAGAGAATATTATGCAGATGAAACTGGAAATATGTTGCCACGAAATGTTTATAAAGATGCCACAGGCCATATACTTTATCAAAGTAATGAACCCGTCAATATCTATAATGTAGGACATATCTATATTCTGGATGGAGCCGTTGTTGATGGTGCAGAAATTTTTGCCAATAATTCCCGACCACAAGTATATGTTCAAAAAGGAGGAACATTAACCAATTCTAATATTTATGATTCTTATATTGGTATTGAACAAGGTGGGAGATCCATTAACAATACTTACTACTCACCCGAATTTTCTATGAATGGGCACAATATTGATGGTTTATCCAAAAATGATACTATTTACGAATCCAGCGGAACATGTAATGGATACATAAACCTTAGCAATACTAAAAATGCTTATATAGATCCAAATAACCCACCTATTTATAATGATAAAACCAAAATACCCGATCCCAATACTTCCACTCCACCAACATTTCAAGTAAGTAATGGTTTGGTCAATTTAACTGTTGGTAATACGGGACAGTTTATTAACCCAATCATAATGATGAATAAATCATATTCTATAAGCTACAGACCAGGTCAAGGAACTGGAGATAATCCACCTTGTTACTTAGAAGGCACCTTAATTGAAACATCTGAAGGTGTTAAAGCTATTGAAAATATTCAAGTTGGCGATTCTATTTATATCTATCATGAAGCGACAAAAATTCTTAAACCTGTAACATGGATTGGTTCAAACCGTCATGTTATTTATCCAAACCAACCTGATGATGTTGCAGGATATCCAATTTGTATTCTTAAAAATGCGCTAGCCAACAATATTCCTTTTAAAGATACCTATATCACTCCTGAACATTGTCTATATATTGATGGAAAATTTATTCTCGCCCGTATGCTGGTTAATAATCGTACCATATTTTATGATCATTCTAAACCAGAATACACTTACTATCATCTAGAACTTGATGGCCACGCTGTTATTAAAGCCAACGGTATGTTATCTGAAAGCTACCTGAATACAAATAATCATAATAATTTTTATAAAACTGATTCTGCTACTATTTCTAAAAAATCAACAAAAAAATGGACTAAAGATTCTGTCGCACCAATGGTTATAACCAAAGAAATTGTCCAACCCATCTATAATATCTATGAACAACGTGCTATTGAATTAGGAATAAAAACTCAGATTGACCCATTTGAAACAACATCATTTGCCAATCTTTATGTTATTACTGATAAAGGTAAGGTTATTTACCCTCAATGGCCTGTAGAAAACGTAGGTAATTACATTTTTATCCTACCCGATATGATTGAATCTGTCTATATTATTTCTAACAGCAGCCGTCCAAGCGATGCCATTGGCCCTTATATTGATGATAGACGTTCTTTGGGGGTATTGATCGAAACCATTACCTTATTTGATCAAAAAGATAATTATTACATCAAAACACATCTTGAAAATCATAAACTTTCTGGATGGTATGGTCAAGAAAACGCATCATGTCGCTGGACAAATGGCTATGCTTTATTACCTTTAAATCGTTATAATCTACATAAAGGCCGTAAAGTCCTAACACTCAAGGTCATTGCCGCTGGACCCTACGTTCAAGAAAAACAAATTAATCTGGGGAAACAGGTTAGTTAAACAATTTTAATTTTATAACTAAATTTTGATTAAGCTGAATTGTTTAATAATTCAGCTTTTTTTATCCTCTACCAGCATAAAGATTATTTTAAAGATACATATAATAAAATAATTTATAAATTTATTTTTTTTAAAATAATTTTAAAATAAAGAATATCAAAAAATTATTTTAATCCTATCATTAATTTTATATTTTGAATAGCGGCACCTGATGCCCCTTTACCAAGGTTATCTAGACTTGCTGTTAAAACAACTTGATCATTTCTTGAATTAGAATGGACGCGTAATTCCATTTTATCTGTTAAAGCCAATTGATTAGCAGCTAATCGATTAACCTTATCATTAATAAAATAAACATTAGAACTTAAATAGTAATAATCTTGTAAACACGCTTTAATTTGTCTCACTGTTCCCTTTAGCATTTCCACATGTAAAGGAATGGAAACTATCATTCCCTGTGGAAAATTACCAACAGAAGGTACAAAAATAGGTTCACATGTTAAGCCACTATAATAACAAATTTCAGGCAAATGTTTATGCGATAATGTTAATCCATATAATTCAAATGGTTGAGCATTTTTTTTCTGTTCATAGGCAGCAATCATTTTCTTGCCACCCCCACTATATCCACTCACCGCATTAATCGTTAACGGATAATCTGCAGGAAGAATGCCTGTTTTTACCAAAGGATGCAGCAAAGCAATGGCACCACTAGAATAACAACCAGGATTGGCAACTTTATCCGCTCTTGCAATTTTTTCCCCTTGATCTGGTTCGAGTTCCGCAAACCCATAAACCCATTCTGGATTAATACGAAAAGCGGTACTGGCATCCAAAATTCGTGGTTTCCTATTGTCAAAAGCTTGAATCAAAGCTACCGCCTCCTGTGATGCATCATCTGGAAGACATAAAATTACCAAATCAACCGATGCCATCATTTGACGGCGTTTTTCAATATTATGACGATATTCAATTGGAATAGAACATAATTCAATCGGTAACGATAATAAACGTTGACATATCCCTAGTCCAGTTGTTCCATATTCACCATCAATAAAAATTTTCGGCAATTTTGACATAATATCTACTTCAATTGAAATCCATATTTAATTTGCAAAAATCTGTTTACTATAAAAAAAAGCGAAGAAAAGTAAAGTACCTTCCCTCGCCTTTAATTACACAAAATTGTAAACCTCAACGTTTACTAAACTGGAAAGAACGGCGAGCTTTGGCTTTACCGTATTTTTTACGTTCAACAACGCGAGCATCACGCGTTAAGAAACCTGCCGCTTTTAAAGCTGCACGTAATTCTGGTTCATAATTACATAATGCACGGCTTAACCCATGACGAACTGCACCAGCTTGTCCCGATAAGCCACCACCTGTTACGGTACAAAATACATCGAATTCACCTTCACGATTTGTAACTTGAAAAGGTTGATTCAATAACATCTGTAAAACAGGACGAGCAAAATATCTCGTTACTGGACGACCATTAACAATAATTTCACCTTTGCCAGGCTTTACCCATACACGAGCAACAGCATCTTTACGACGACCTGTTGCATAAGCACGACCAAATTGATCACGCTTTGGTTCACGCACGATAACTTCTTGTTGTACCAAAACAGTATTAACAACCGCATCCTTAAGATCAGCCAAACTGCCTGTACGTTCTTGAGTCTCTGACATATTCCTCAGGCTCCAACTTTTGTAGTTTTATTAACATTATTTTTGCGATTTAACGCAG
This sequence comes from uncultured Commensalibacter sp., assembly GCA_946699565.1. Taxonomy (GTDB): domain Bacteria; phylum Pseudomonadota; class Alphaproteobacteria; order Acetobacterales; family Acetobacteraceae; genus Commensalibacter. Next base: position 27,441 of record CAMPDW010000009.1, read on the forward strand.
CAATATCAAGTTTCACAGGTTGTTGTGCTTCATGAGGATGTACATCACTAGCATAAACGTATAAGTGTTTCATTTGTTTACGTTGTAATGGTCCACGATTAATCATCCGTTCAACTGCTTTAATAACAATATGTTTTGGATTTTTACCTATTAAACGTTGTCTAATTGTACGTTCTTTAATTCCGCCAGGATATCCTGTGTGATAATAAAACATTTTTTGTTCATTTTTTTTACCTGTTAAAGCAACTTTATCAGCATTAATAACAATAATATTATCACCACAATCAACATGAGGTGTATATTGTGGTTTATGCTTGCCACGAAGGCGATTTGCAACGATAGCAGCCAAGCGTCCTAAAACAATGTCTTTTGCATCAATTAGAACCCAATTTCTGGTTACTTCTGCTGGTTTAAGCGAAATGGTTGTTTTCATTAACTCTAAATTCCGTTAATTAAGCAAAACTGTAATTTGATTATATATTTATCAACTTAAGAAAGATTTCCGTCAAGTCTTTTTTATAAATTTACTATCTTTTATTTATATTTCAAGGATTTTTAGCATGTGGTATTATAATACCACATTATATTCCTTTTTTTACAGACAAAATCATTAAATGAGGGGATTCGAACAAACTTCCATTCCTTAACCCTTATTATTTACCATATCCAAAACATCATTATCCAAGCCGCAACAATAGGAATAATAGAAATACTGAATAATAAAAAGGTGAACACAAATTGATATAAATAATTACAGTCTTTTTTTAGAATATTAAAACCTAGATATAAACTCCATAAGCTGGCACCCCCTAAAAAGAATGCGCGCAAATCCTTCAACCACCAAAAACTGAAACCTTCATATTGTAACAACTTAACAGTTGTCGCGCTCAATCCAAGAAAAATTCCTACTGCAGCCAATGGAATAACTGCTTGTGCAATATAAAAATAAAAATTTGGTTTGTATAAAAAATAAGCAAGCACTTTATAAATCAAAGTAAGCCACATACCATAACAAAGCCCTGAAGCAAGAATGTAAAAACTTATACAAAATCCATCCAGCCAATTAAAACTATCATTATTCGCTGGATAATTTGTTAATACCCACCAAGGAGCTGATATGCTGAATGGCCAATAAACATCATGATTAATAAGCCATTCTGCTAAATATTGTTTAAGATAAACAAACCACGGGGAAATCGTCCATGTAAATGCTCCGATCGCTACCCCTATCATACCAAAAAGTAAAAGATGTGTTTGCCAAGTATTATGGATTTCTTCACCATAAACAAGAATTTCTTCATTCATTGATCTGGGTTGCAAACTTACTGCATCCTTCATACCTGCACAACGACCACACATATGACAAGCAGAAACACCATGAAGTTGACGAATATTAATTATTGGTGGGCAATGTGGATTATGTATAGTTTCACCATGATAGATAGCCCACTTATATTGATCTGTTTTAAAGGATATCGGTGCAAGCCGTGATAAAAGATTAAAAACACCATTAACAGGGCATAAATAACGACACCATACACGATTTCCCTTTCCATATAAAAAACCAATAATTATAGCACCAAAGGTTGATCCTCCTAAAATTAATAAAGAAGCAATTGCGTAATCATAAACACTAATTAACTGCCCATAAAGCGTTGTTAAAATAAAAGCAACAGCAGGCCAACCCTTCCATTTAATCCAACGGGGAATGGTTTTATTACGACCTATTGTTCTTGATGCCCATTCTGTTAAAGCACCCTCTGGGCAAAACAAACCACACCATAATCTACCTATACATACCATGGACAAAATTACAAAAGGCCACCAAATGCCCCAGAAAACAAATTGAGCGAATAAAACCAAATGATTTAAAATATGTGCATGTCGAGGCGGCAACTGCATGAATGCTGGAATAATTAAAAGTATTAAATAAAATAAAGCAATAAACCATTGAATTATTTGAATACTCTTTTGATGACGCCGCAATCCAACGCCAAATTGATCAATCGCCTTTTTAAAAAAAAGACCCATTATTTAACCTAAAATTGGAATGCTCTTGGCTAACTTGATTTATTTTTGTTCAATCGTATATGACAAAATAAAACTGCACAAAACCAGTAAAAAATAAAAACTATAACTTGCATTAATGAAGGTTCAGCGTGATAGCCTGTCAATCCTGTCAATGTACTATTATCAGGAATAAGCCATGCACTGCTCCATACTGGATCATCTATAAAATGATATACCCACTCTGGCAAATTATACGACGAAATTTGAGCTGCTGCTTTATCAAAAGCGCTGATAAATAGCCCACCTCCTATAAGAAGTAGTAATAATTCACTTATAAAGAAAAACCATTTCCAAGAAATAATTGTTGAAGATTTTTGTAAAAGCCAAAACGTTAATAACGCTAGGATAAAACCTAAAACACCGCCTAATATAAAGAAACTCAATGATGTTCCTTGTTGCTGAACACCTACACCCGCCAAGAAAACAACGGTTTCAGATCCTTCTCTTGCAACAGCAAGCATCGCTAAAACAAGAATACCGATACCACTTCCAGTTTTTTGCAAAGAATTTACTGCTTCCTGTTCAAGGTATTTTTTTATGCCTCGACCATGATAATGCATCCATACAACCATTTGTAAAATTAAAAGTGCAGCAACAAGCATCATAATGGTAAAGAACCATTCACCGCCAGCCCCGGCAAACCAATTACTGGCAACCCAAAACATCACCGCAAGCAATCCAGCCAATACTAGACCTAGACCCGTACCAATCCATAATTGCTTGGTTAACGATATGAAATTTTCACGTCGTAGCCATGCATATAAAATACCAATAACAAGTAAAGCCTCAACGCTTTCGCGCCACACAATAAATAAAGGCGCACCCATAAAAAACTCCTATTTGGAAATAATATTAAAACCTGGCATATTAATATGAAAATCGTCTATGAAATGATAGCTTCCTGGTTTGAGGGGATGGATAACAACAAAAGAAGTCACATCTGGCCCCAAAACCTTTTCAACTCTAAATGATAAATTTTCAAATTCAGCTGGAACTTTACCCGTGTTTTTTATCGTAATCTTAAAACGCTTATTTGCTGGTACTTCAATTGACGAAGGGGTAAAAACACCATCCGCAATTATAATCTCATAATTAGGAAGCGCTTCAGCAAAAGCATATAAAGGTAATAATAAAAAGAAAGATAAAAGAATATATACTTTTTTCATATAAATTATTCCTATAAAATGCTTTTTAAATAAATAAAAATATAATTAAATTAAATTAAATACTTATAAATATATATTTAATTATTTACTTACGTTTACAGTATTAAGAATATTCATAAAACAATTAATATTTTTATAACTTATTCTATATTTCAATAAATTTTACTAATATCCACCTTTTTTGCCAGTACCAGCATATGTAAAATCATACTGTGTCACACATTCTTTAAACCACGGGGATACACCAGTTTCTTTATCAACATGCCTACCGAACATTGACTCTTTAGATGGTGGTAAAATTGTTAATTTTAAATGATACTTCCCAGCACCCATAAATTTAATATTTTCACCATAATGAGGTCCATCATTAGCCACCATTGGATGCAAAACCCCTTTTTCATTTTTACTTTCACCAGACTTAGAAATTTCATAAGCAACTTGAATATATGGTACCCAGCTTCCTTCCTGAAATCCGTTTTTATTATTAGCAGTTGCATGAATATCCGCTTCAAGATGCACATCTGATTTTACGGCTGGTAACATAATACCTTCTGGTTCCATTTCTATAGGTTGAAGATAAACAGCGGCTATTTCCATATTTCCACATGTCTGAGGCTTGCCAATTGGGTACTCGACGGCCAAAGCCGGTGACGAAAATAAAATAGCACTACTTATTAAAAAATATTTATTAAAACGCATTCATTTCTTCCTTTTTAAATAACTCGAATCTAATAAGATAATAAATGAGAATAGGAATCAATCCTATATGCAAATTAAAATTAATATCAACTAGTAATTAAAAAAAAGAAAAAATTTATTTTAAACTAATAAATAAAGCTATGAAAGTATCAATAATATTCTTAAATAAAAAAACTTAACCTTGTTTAATTAATATGAAATATAATTTATAAATATTAAATTTATTATACGAAAGAATTTTCAATTTTATTTACAAATAATGATTTGTTCAATTGTTCAATAAAAATATAACATTATTGTTTTTAGAAATGTTATTTATAATTTTCACGTTAATAATATTACTTCATTAATTCATAATAAACTTTAAAATAATTTTTAATATTAAAGTTTATTATAAATTTCTCTAATAACTTAATCTTTTTCTATCAGGTATGATCTAATTCATTTTCTAAATCTGATAAAGTATTTTGCAAATGTTGTTTAGACAATTTTTTTAGTATTTTAACATCTTTTTGCATCCATGCTTCAAAAATTTTTCGATGCGCAATTAAGGCTTCTTGATCTCGTGCATAAGGTTCTATATGAACACGCACATAACGTTCAGCCAAAATACTAATTTGATTTATAATATGAAACGTAATTGTCCCAATATTAGGCATCATCAAAGCCATATGAAATTTTCTATTAAACCTAACGTGTTCAGGATTATTAGACTGATTCAAAACAGTTTCCAATTGCAACAAAGCTTGTTTTGCAAATTCTTGATCTTCCTCCGTTGCCGACAAAGATCCTTCAACCGTAGCATCAGGTTCCAATTTTAATCTTAGCAAAAAAACTTCTCTTGCTTCTCTTGCACTTATTGGGCGAACAAAAAAACCTTTATTCGGACTTGATTCAACCAGCCCATCTTGTTCCAAACGGGCTAAAGCCTCTCTTAAAGGAATTTTGCTTACTTTTAACTTTGCAGCAATTGTATCTTGTCGAATAGGAGATAAAGGCGGTAGTTCTCCTGTTAAAATATCTCTTCTAACAAAATTATAAACTTGATCTGCAATGGATTGCACAATAATTGATTGTTTAGGAATCAAAATATCTGTATATTGCACTGGCATTTTAATTATCATTTATTATTATCTAACATTTTGTATACTATATACACGTAAATGATTATATTTCCAACCACCATCTTTATAAGATGCTTATAAAATGAAGAATATGATTATTCTTCATTTTATAGAATATTTGTTAACAACTTGTGAGATTAACTGGATTTATATTCTCATTAGCTAAAGATAAATGCTCTTCTTGTTCGTCTTGTGTTATTGCATTAACAACTGGACAAATTCCAGTATAGATCCCAATAAAATAAGATATCAAAGCAACAATAGATACTGCACAAAGACCTTCGATATGGGAAATAACGCCCCACCCCCCAAAATCGCCCAGAGCAGAAACGATAATCATACCTAAATAATAAACTAATAACCAAATACTTGATTTCAAGTTAGCATAAATCATTTTATCTTTCTTTATAATTTTAAAAAGAATAAAAACAGATCCTAAAATAATCTGAGATCCCAATAACCATGAAACAGTTTGCCATGTTGACCAATAAACAATTAAAGATGCAATAATAAACGCAATAGGGGATAAAATACTCATCCCTCTTAATTTGAAAGGTCTATTAATATGGTCTGATGTTTTACGCAAGGATGATGCAGAAATAGGAGCTAAGGCATAGCTTAACATCAATGCTGAAGAAACAACACTAATCAACGCTTTCCATGATGGAAAAGGTAATGTCCAAAATATTGATAAACCAAATGTAAGCCATAATGCAGGTGTGGGTACACCCGTTTTTTCATTAACATATTCGAATTTCTGAAAAAAAGATCCATCCTTTGCCCATGCAAAAATAACCCTAGATGTCGTATTCATATAGATATTTCCCGTCCCACTTGGGGAAATAATCGCATCAACAACAACCAATTTGGCAAGCCAGCCCATTCCCAAAATTAATGCAATATCATGAAATGGTAAACCAAAAGAGCTACTAATGTTAATCCATCCTTTACTTAAATACTGGCTTGGAATACTGCCAACGAAAGAGGCTTGTAATAAAACGTAAATAATAGTTGATAATAAAATACATCCCATCAAAGCATAAGGAATATTACGTTGAGGATTTTTGACTTCTGCTGCTGCTGCAATAATAGGTGTCAATCCAAGATAAGCAAAAATTACACCCCCTGTAGAAATAGCAGCCTCTACACCTTTACTTCCAAAAGGCGCAAAGCCCAATTGAGTGAAATTAGCCTTTTGTGAATAATATAATAAACAAATTATAATAAGCGTTGGAACAACAAATTTAAAAAAGCTAATAACATTATTAAATTTGGCAAAAGTTTTAATACCACCAATATTTAAATAAAACATACCAGCCAAAAGGATTAATTGAACCATCCAGCCTATAAAAGTTGCATCACCGGCTGTATTCGCACTTAGTGAAGGAAACCATGCGGCCCCATATTGTCGTGCAGCAATTGCTTCAATTGAAATTAAGCTTGAATAAGCAATAATTGTAATTAATCCTGTTAAAAATCCAACAACCGATCCATGGGAATATGCTGGATAGCTTACAACCCCACCAGCATGAGGTAATGCAGCACCAAGCTCACAAAAAATAAAACCTAGTAATAAAACTGCAAAACCACCGATAACCCAAGAAAAGATACCTGCAGGACCAGCAATTGAAGAAATATGTGATGCAGCTAAAAGCCATCCTGATCCAAAAATAGATCCCAATCCAATCATCATTAAATCAAGTAATGATAATGATTTTTTGAAATTTTTCGAATGCTTATCCATCTAAGGTAATTCCTTTTATTCTATAGCATAGGTTTTCCTATATTTATGAAATGAAGTATGCGTCCAATTATTTAACCAACAGACCGTTAACACGATGATTGACTTTTGCCACCCAATCATTTTGCAATTCTGTAGGTAACAATGAAGATGGAAAATTTTGGTAACATACTGGACGAAGGAAACGCTCTATTGCAGCAGTTCCAACCGATGTCATTCGACTATCACTAGTTGCTGGGAAAGGTCCACCATGAACCATCGCTGAACAAACTTCAACTCCTGTTGGCCAACCATTGACTAAAATACGTCCAGCCTTACGTTCAACAACAGGTAAGAGTGATTGAACTAATGCGATATCCTGTTGATCCATATGAAATGTGACTGTTAATTGACCATCAAGATTATTTGTAATCTGATGTAATTCATCCAAATTGTCATAAACAACGATTAATGCTGAAGCACCAAAAACTTCTTCGGATAAAGAAGGATTATTCAAAAAAGTCTTTGCATCGGTCTTATAGACTATTGCTTGACATTGATTAGGTTGTGTACTTCCCTTACCCGAACCCAACAAAATTACATGAGGTGTTTTTGCCAGATGATGTACCTTAGCTTCAAAAGCTTTATGAATAAATGGATTCAACATTGTTGATGTTAAAACTTCTGAAATTTCGCCTTTAACGCATTTTAAAAATTGATCACAAACATCACCTGATTTCACTAGAATAAGACCGGGATTGGTGCAAAGCTGGCCTGCACTCATACATAAGGATTGTATAAAACTCTTAGCGATATCACCTACTTTATTTTTCAATGCATGTTCAAAAATATAAACAGGATTAATACTACCCATTTCCGCAAAGACAGGAATAGGAACCTGACGTTCCGAAGCTATTTTCATTAATGCGATCCCACCTTTTTTGGAACCCGTGAAACCAACCGCACTAATATATTGATTTTTAACCAGTTCAACACCTATTTCATTACCTATTCCACCTATTAATGAAAAAATGCCATGAGGAAACTGACAATCTTTTATTGCTTTAATAATTGCATGCGCTATTAACTCACTCGTACCAGGATGAGAAGGATGCGCTTTTACAATAACAGGACATCCAGCCGCAAATGCAGAAACAGTATCCCCGCCCGCAACCGAAAAAGCCAATGGAAAATTACTTGCTCCAAAAACAGCAACAGGCCCAATAGGAATACGACGCTGACGCAAATCAGGACGCGGCAAAGGTTTACGATCCGGTAAAGCTGGATCAAGTCGAATATCTTTCCAATCACCCTGTCTTACTAAATTTGCAAATAATCTTAATTGATTGATCGTTCGTAATGTTTCCCCTTTAATACGTTGCTCGGGCAAACCTGTTTCCAAACTTGTTTGCCTTGTTAATACATCACCAAGCGATTCAATATGATCCGCAATCATATCCAAGAATTGTGCTCTTTTTAAAAAAGATAAAGAACGGAAATGGTCAAAATCATTAAAAGCAGCTTTACACGCCTGATCAATAATTTTTTCATCAGCACAACTAAATTCAGTTTTCAACTCTTGATTAGTAACTGGATTAACAGCTTTATAGGTTTTCAAAGTTTGAATTGCCTTTCCAGCAATCAGTAATTTTCCGGTAATATGCATTAATGATTTATCCTCCATAAAATAAAAAAACTAAAATCGATTAGGACGAAAAGCTGAAATTGATAAAGAAGATGTTTTATTCAACACAATATCAGTAACAATTTCCCCTGTTATTGCGGCCAATGTAAGCCCAAGATGTTGATGCCCAAAAGCATAAAATAATCCTGGATTTTTCGTGCTTTTTCCAATAACAGGACGATAATCAGGCATGGTTGGACGTGAACCAAACCACCTCTGAAACTCTGATTTTTGCGACAAACCAAATTTTTTTGCGTAATGTTCTAATTTTTCCCACTTGCGAACATCTGGCTGTGCATCAAATTTTGTGAACTCGACAAAAGAAGCTAAACGTAAACGTTTTTCAAAACATGTTACAATAAAAGAGTGATCTTCGAATACAAGCGGTGGTAAGTTATAAGATCCATCATTTTCCCATTCAATATGATACCCTCGCTCTGCAATAACAGGAAAATATTCTCCCATTCCTTTTAACAGGATTCCTGACCTGGCTCCTGCACAAATTAAAACCTTTTCATGAGTAAATGCTTGATAATTTTTAAGGGTAATTTTTATTTTTTTATTTTCGGGAGAGAGGGAAATAACATGATCATCATAATATTGTCCTCCCTGTTGAATAAAATAATCCTTACAAACATTTATTAAACGTGAAATATTTTTAATTTGGCCTGTATGTTCAAAACATAATCCCTGAACTGGATAAGTTGATAAATGGTTACTTATGTTATCTAAGGTTTGATAATCCATCGGGCGAACTTTAGCATTGCCAATATCTGCATTAAGCCAAACCTGACTCCCCTGAGATGCTTTCTGTTTATTATGATAAATTACATAATGACCTTTTGTTATCAATAAATCCTGCTGACCAAGATAAACCAATAAATTATGCCAAGCAACAACCGCATAACTTAAAATCCTTTTTAATGCCTCTTCTCCTTCTTGAACACTTTTTTTGGAAAAACTGCTCTTTAAATATTTAGCAAACCATGGCAACCATAATTTTGGAAAGTTCCAACCAATGTCCAAAGCCCCACCAAACGGAAAAAGCCTTTTATAACCCGTCAATGCATTATATTTATTTGATAAAGGCGTAACTTGCTCTATGGCTATATGACCAGCATTTCCCCATGAAGCCGGATGTTGTTGATCATTAATAATGACAACTTTCATACCCGATCGTTGTAAATTAATTGCACTTACAAGCCCAATTAACCCACCGCCAATAATAATAATTTGACTATCCTGCATATTCATCATGGTATTTTGCAACTTCACAAATATTTTATATACAACTATATACGTATATCGTATACGATATATTATAAACATTACAAGTATGTTTAATTAAATTACAAGTAACATTATAAAGACCCTTTTATTTTTTCTAAAAAGGAACCCAGTATCATGAAATGGAATGGCGTTTTTCCAGCAGCAACAACACAATTTGCACCAGACTTATCCATTGACATTAAAGCAACACAACATGTTTTAGAAGCTTTGATTCATGATGGTGTTCATGGATTAGTTATTATGGGAACTTGTGGTGAAAATAATTCACTTGAACCCGAAGAAAAAATTCGCATCCTTGAAGCGGCTTGTGAAGTTATTAATAAACGTGTGCCAATAATTGTTGGTATTTCCGAGCTAACCACTAGTCGTGGCGTAAAATTTGCGAAAGAGGCAACTAGAATCGGTGCTGATTGCCTGATGGTATTACCTGCGATGGTTTATGTACCAAAAGAATATGAGTTGATAAATCATTTTCGTGAAATCGCTAAGGCAACTGATTTACCCATAATGCTTTATAACAATCCTACCGCATATCGCGTAAATATTGATACACCCGTACTTTCCCAATTGAGTGATGTTAAAAATATCGTCGCTATCAAAGAAAGCTCTGCAAATACTCGACGCTATACAGATATTTATAACCAGTTTAAAGAACGCTTTATCATCATGGCTGGCTTAGATGACGTCGCTTTTGAAGGGTTGTTACTCGGTGCAAAAGGGTGGATTTCTGGATTAACCAGTGCCTTCCCACAAGAATCTGTTGCTTTGGTCAAAGCTCTTGAAGAGGGAGATATACAAACCGCATTAAATATTTACCGTTGGTTTATGCCTTTATTACATCTTGATGCTGAACATGATTTAGTTCAGTGTATCAAACTTGCAGAACAAATTATGGGACGCGGTAGTGAACGTGTGCGTGCACCTCGTTATTTATTACAAGGCGAACGTCGTCAAGAAATTATTAAACTTGTCGAAAAAGCTGCACAAACTCGTCCAATATCTTTGCCTAACGTCGCCTAGATTTTCATTACTTCTTATAATCTGAGTTTTTCAACTTAGATTATAATTTTATTCATAATTGAATAGATTTATTTCTTCCTAAAATTGAGAAACAAATGCAGTATACTTTTTTTTGTATTGATGGTCATACAGCTGGTAATCCAGTCCGTTTAGTCGCCGGTGGTGCTCCTTTACTTAAAGGAAACAATATGAGCGAACGCCGACAGGATTTTTTAAAACGTTTTGATTGGATTAGGACAGGTTTATGTTTCGAACCCAGAGGACATGATATGATGTCAGGCGGATTTTTGTATCCCCCAACCCAAAAAGATACTGATGCAGGTATTTTATTTATAGAAACAAGTGGCTGTTTGCCAATGTGTGGTCATGGTACCATTGGGCTGGTAACCTTTGGTTTAGAACATGGTCTTCTTCACGCAAAAGACCCAGGAAAATTAAAATTAGAAGTGCCAGCAGGAATCATTAATATTGAATATACGCAAAAGGGAAACAAAATCACTTCTGTCTCAATTCATAATATTCCGGCCTTTGTAGAAGCAACAGGTATTAAAATTGATGTTCCTGAACTCGGTTCCTTAAAAGTTGATATTGCTTATGGTGGGAATTTTTACGCTATCATTGAACCTCAGGAAAATTATAAATCTATCGATCAATTAGGAGCTTCCGCAATTTTAAAATATAGTCCAATTATACGCTCTATATTACAAAAAATTATACAACCTGTACACCCTCTAAATCCAACCATTAAAGGTGTTAGCCATGTTTTATGGACTGATCCTCAAACAGATAGATTACATGGACGTAATGCTGTCTTTTATGGAGAAAAAGCAATTGATCGAAGTCCATGTGGAACCGGTACATCCGCACGTCTGGCACATTTATGGTCTAAAAAACAACTTACCATCGGTGAATCTTTTACACATGAAAGCTTCATTCATAGTAAATTTATCGGCAGCATAACCGGAGAAACCAAAGTTGGTAATAAACCAGCGATTTTCCCTCTTATTACTGGAAGTGCTATTTCAACAGGATTTAATACGATATGGATTAGCGAAGAGGATTCATTTCACAAAGGGTTTCAAATAGTTTAATTCTATTTTTCTAACGAACATTTTATATTAAAATTTAAAATATCAGAATAAATAAAAAAAACCTATTTTTAATAAAATAGGTTTTAAATATTAGATATTGTTACAAATTAGATAAATAAATAAATAATCTGATAACTTACTACTATGTAATTATTCAACTTTGTTTATAATATATAAATTATATATAAATCAAATTTTTTCCGCATAATATTTTCAAAATAAAGAACAATTAATTTTGATCACCAAATATATAGTTTTAATTTATTATTAATTCTCAATATTAAATTAAATCAAACAAAAATATCATGGTGTAAGATTAATAAATATCTTTAGAAAATAAACTGTCATCTTGATTAAGGAAATAATCCTCTTGCTTTTCTTGACATATAAATACGCTTTAAACCTGCGCAAATTGCTGCCATACGGTTAGTCACTTTTAGTTCTTTTGCACTATTAATCGTATTGTAAAATCCTTTATCCATAATTTTTTTCATACGATCGATAACTTCCGATTCCTCCCAAAAAAGCTGTTGCAAATCCTGAACCCATTCAAAATAACTTACCGTCACACCTCCTGAATTACATAAAACATCAGGAATAATAAATATATCGGGACGTTGAGCAAAGACAGCATCCGCTTCAATTGTGGTTGGACCATTTGCTGCTTCAGCTAAAATTTTACAATCAATTTTATTTGCAATAACTTCATTAATTACACGTTCCACAGCCGCTGGGACAAGAACATCACATTTAATCGTTAAAATTGTTTTTGGATCAGTAAGGGATTGTGTAGAATATCCCTTTAATACACCGTGTTTGGAAACATAATTAATAATATCTGGAATATTTAAGCCTTTTGAATCATGGTAAGCTGCTGTATGATCGCTAACTGCAAGGATTTTAACACCCATTGCATATAATTCACCAGCAACAACTGAACCAACATTCCCAAAACCTTGAACGACAGCTGAAGATTTGGACAAATCCAAGTTGATAACTTCTGCAGCCCTATAAATTAAATGAGTCACCCCACGACCTGTCGCTTCTCTTCGTCCCACTGTTCCACCGCAACTTACAGGTTTACCCGTAACAATTTCCGTGACCGTACGACCGGCATCATTGGAATAGGTATCCATAAACCAAGCCATTACTTGTTCATTTGTTCCAATATCAGGAGCCATAACATCAACATGAGGACCAACAAAAGGAATAAGTTCCTGCATAAATCGTCTTGATAATGCCTCCAGCTCTCTTGCAGAAAGGGTATAGGGATCAACCCGAATCCCACCTTTTGCCCCCCCATAAGGTAAATTCATCAAAGCACATTTCCAGCTCATCCATAAAGATAAAGCCGCCACTTCACCAAGATCAACATTTTTTGCAAAACGTACCCCACCTTTACTTGGTCCTAGACTTAGATGATGCTGAACACGATATCCCTCATAAACAACCGTTGATCCATCATCTTTATGAATCGGGCAAGTCACAGCAATGGCTCTTTTAGGATATAATAATCTATCCCGCTGATCGAAAGGAATATTCAATATATCAGATGCTTGTTTAAATTGCTGACGCGCCATATCGAAAACAGGACCACTATAAATGTCGAACATATTATATCCTTAATAATTGATTAATAAAAATATAATCTTATCGATTATTCTTATATTCGATAAATAAATATAAAGTGTGTAATTTAATCTCTTTAAATATTAGTAATTTATTTAATTTTTGATATTTCGTATATAAATCAACATAATTAATTTTTATATATTTTATATAAAAGACGACATATAGTTATAATTTTTACAATGAGAGTTTATCAAAATGCCTGTTTTTTCTCAATTTGATGAAATTTTACATCCTCAAAATTCCCTAAGAAATAAAATTACCGCCGCCACACGTATGCCAGAAACAAAATGTGTCCAATCACTTATTGAACAGGCAACACTATCAGAAGACATGAATCAGCAAATTATGTCTCATGCAAAATTATTAGCAACCTATTTAAGAGAACATCGTAATTTAAAAGGTGTCGAAACACTTGTACAAGAATTTTCATTATCCTCCACAGAAGGAGTCGCGTTAATGTGCTTGGCTGAAGCACTTTTACGTATTCCTGATACCGAAACACGAGATGCGCTCATTCGTGATAAGATAAGTACGGGTGATTGGACATCTCATGCTAGTTTCAAAAAGCCAATTTTTACGAATGCTGCAGCGTGGGGTCTAGCATTAACGGGTAAACTTGTAACACCTGTTAAAGAAAATAATTTAGCTTCAGCTTTGACTAAACTTGTTCAAAAACAGGGTGAAGGGATTATTCGTATCGCTCTTGACCGCGCAATGCGTATGATGGGAGAACAATTTGTTCTTGGACAGACTATTGAAGAAGCATTAGAACACAGTAAAAAACTCGAAAAAATAGGTTTTCGTTATTCCTATGATATGCTTGGTGAAGCTGCAATTACAAAAGAAGATGCTGAACATTATCGTATTGATTATGAAAATGCTTTACATGCTATAGGTCGATCCGCTTTTGGTAAAACAGTTTATGAACGAGCAGGTCTGTCTATCAAGTTATCAGCATTACATCCACGCTATGCTCGAGCACAATATGACCGTGTTATGCAAGAATTATTACCAACGGTTACGAATCTTCTTCTTTTAGCCCGCCAATATAATATAGGTGTTAATATTGACGCAGAAGAAAGTGACCGACTTGAACTTTCTCTCGATTTAATGGAAGCCCTATGCCATCATCCCGATTTACAAAACTGGAATGGTATTGGATTTGTTGTACAAGGTTATGGTCGCAGAGCACCTTATGTTTTTGATTATCTTATTGATCTTGCTCGTAGAACAAATCGACGTTTAATGCTTCGCCTTGTTAAGGGTGCCTATTGGGATAGTGAAATAAAAAAAGCACAGGTTGAAGGACAATCTGATTTCCCTGTTTATACAAGAAAATATCATACAGATATAAGCTATATTGCCTGTGCTAAAAAATTATTAGCCAATCGTGATGCTGTTTTTCCTCAATTCGCCACCCATAATGTAAGAACACTTGCAACCATTTATGCACTTGCTGGGAAAAATTACGATCCAGAACAATATGAATTCCAATGTTTACATGGAATGGGTGAACAATTATATAGCCAAGTTGTACAGGCTGGAGACCTTTCAAGACCATGCCGTATTTATGCACCTGTTGGAACACATGAAACACTATTGGCTTATCTAGTGCGTCGATTATTAGAAAATGGTGCCAATTCTTCCTTCGTAAATCAAATTGGAAATACAGCTATTTCTATTGAGCAACTAATCGCTGATCCTGTAAAAGCAGCCTTAGAAGTTAGTCCTGTTGGAAGCCCTCATCCTGCCATCAAATCACCTTTAACAATTTATGGTAAAGATAGACTTAATTCCAAAGGAATTGATTTTACAGATGAACTCACTTTGGAAAATCTATCAAAGGCCTTAAAGGAATCACCCAAAAATTGGAGTGCCTTTCCTATACTTACAGGAAAAAAAATCAAATCCAAAAATAAGCCTTACGATATTTTAAATCCTGCTGATCATACTGATAAAGTTGGTACAGTACTGAACACTTCACAAGAAGAAATAGATCAAGCATTCCAATCTGCTGTTCAAGCAGCACAAAGCTGGTCATCAACCTCGCCTGAAAAAAGAGCTGCTATCTTATTAAAAGCCGCTGACCTTCTTGAAGAGCAACTTTACACGTTATTAGGACTGATCATTCGTGAGGCAGGTAAATCATTTCCCAATGCTTTAGCAGAGGTTAGAGAGGCTATTGATTTCTTACGGTATTATGCAACCATCGTTGCCAAAACCTATGATAATAAGACCCATATTGCGCTGGGTGGGCCAGTAGTCTGTATTAGTCCTTGGAATTTCCCGCTTGCAATTTTTATTGGTCAACTGTCTGCTGCACTTGCTGCTGGAAATCCAATAATTGCCAAACCTGCGGAAGAAACGCCTTTAATTGCTACAAAAGCCGTACAAATTTTGCATGAAGCTGGTGTACCCGCTGATATATTACAACTCTTACCTGGAAAAGGTGATATTGGTGCAGCGCTAGTATCTCATAAAGATGTATATGGTGTCATGTTTACAGGATCAACAACCGTTGCTCGTGAAATCTCTAAAAATCTTGCATCTAGAAGAACACCTTCAGGCAATATCATCTCCTTTGTTGCGGAAACTGGCGGACAAAATGCGTTAATCGTTGATTCTTCTGCACTTGCTGAACAAGTCGTTATTGATATCATTAATTCTGCCTTTGACAGTGCTGGGCAACGTTGTTCTGCCTTACGCGTATTATGTGTTCAAGAAGATTGCGCTGATCGTATTGTCACCATGTTGTATGGTGCCACTAAAGAATTAAATGTTGGTAACCCAATTAAAATAAAAACAGATGTGGGACCAGTTATTAGTCAAGAAGCATTGAATCGTTTAAATAAACATCTTGAACATATGAAAAATAAAGGTTTCAGAATTTGGTCTTTGCCAGAATCTGAACAAACAAAAAATGGTACATTTATGATGCCAACCATTATAGAAATTAATCAAATTTCCGATATCCCAGATGAAGTCTTTGGTCCGGTTTTACATATCATTCGCTTTAAAAGAAGCCAGCTTGACCAATTAATAAATTCAATAAATCAAACAGGATTTGGATTAACCTTTGGTATTCATTCAAGAATTGATGAAACCATTAAAGATGCTACTTCCAAAATTCATGCTGGCAATATTTATGTTAATCGTAATATTATTGGTGCTGTTGTTGGTGTTCAACCCTTTGGAGGAAAAGGTCTATCTGGAACAGGACCTAAAGCAGGTGCCCCTTTCATTTTAAGAAGAATGTTGAAACAATGTCCTCAATATCAAAACTATACAAAACAAAATCTTCCATCAATTGCGGAAAAATGGATAAAATGGCTTGAACAAAATCAACCTAATTTTGCTGTAACAGCTAAAAATTTATTATCCCATACATTGATCGGTACAGAAATAGAACTCCATGGCCCTGTTGGTGAAGAAAATATCTATAAACTTTCCGAACGTGGTAATGTTTTATGTGTTGCACAAACCGAAGATATTTTACTTCGTCAAATCACCTTGGCCTTAGGATGTAATAATACTGTCCTTTTATACGCGCCTGAAGATATTACACATTGGTATAAACATCTTCCTTATGAACTAATTCACAAAATACTTAAAGTTCATTCTGTTGAAGAAAAAGCATGTTCGGTAATTTTGGGTGAAAAAAATTGTCCAAATTTTGAAGAAGCTCGTCAACGTCTTGCTTTTACCAAACATGGAATTATTTCTGCTTTTGACGTCGATGATAGTTATAATACCTTAGATTTCTTAACAGAAGAACAATCAATTAGCACAAATACTACAGCCACTGGCGGTAATGCATCTTTGATGACAATTAGCTAAGCAGCATTAACAAATCTAAATTGAGTTATATTTAAAAATAAAATAAATATAACTCAATTTTCATAAATAACATAGTTATCATTACCCCTTTTCATTTTTTAATAAATTGCCTCATGAGAATAAAAATTTGTAAAAGGCTATGATTTTTTAAAATAAATAAAATTAAAAATTTAACTTTAATTTAAACAATTAGATAAATTAATCAAAATTTCTTCATTATCAACCAATTAAAAATCATTTATAATAAATTTGTTAAGTTATAAAATTTCTACGAATAAAAAATAACAGCTTCTTTAAAACTGGGGCGAATGACGGGGATCGAACCCGCGACAACCGGTACCACAAACCGGCGCTCTACCAACTGAGCTACATCCGCCATTAAATAATGAACTGTCTTTACTATAATTCCATATAATTCGTCAATTCATTTTCATAAAATTTTATTTAATTTTATTGAATACTACTAATAATCATAAAACAAATAAAATTTTATCATTACCTAACTTTATCAGCTTTTTATTTATATCTTGCCTAATCTGATAAAGAACTAAAAATCAATGCATGCAGTTACCTTAAAATAACGTCCCGGTTAAGAAAAATATGCTTTTTGTAAACTTCGTAAAGACTGCCCAACAGATAAAGATGATGCATTATAATATTTCTTATCAAATATACTATACATACCGAATTGAACCCTTAAAGGACGATAAAAGACTATACTACCCTGTCAAATTAAAAATAACATAACCTGATGTATTCCATTGTTTAGAAAGAACACCCGTATTATTTAAAAATTTAGCATTATCCCGAGCGATTGCAAAAATGCTTGATAAATCTATTCTTCAATTATCCGTTTTATATCCAAATCCTATAATGCCCCGAAATGGTGCCACTGAACTTAATGCATAACTGACATGAAATAAATTATCATAACCAAAACACATTTTTGTGCCACTACAGGGATTGATACCGATCATATCAATATAATTACGATAATAATTATCATAAAAAGCAACATTAAAACCACGTCTAGAATTTCCATATTTCATACCAACTTCCCAGCCACGGCCAGTCTCAGCTTTCATGTTCGGATTACCAGTAACCTGATACATAGGAGGCGTTCCGTAACTTAAATATTCCTCATTCGCACTTGGCGCACGGTAAGATTGTGAATATTGTGCATAAGCAATTAATTGATGAATAATCTAGGCTTCAATTAAAATTTTCAGGGAATAACGCGAACCACTTGCCCCCTTAGGCAATCCATCATAAAGTGGATTATTCTGATATTTCAAAGTATTATGTGTATCCCGTTTAAAATAATCAAACCTTACACCTGATGTTATATGCAACCATTCCTTTTTTCCAATGCCAATACGATCCTGTAAAACAGCCCCTAAATCAGTTCCATGCACATTTGGCATATCTACAAAATTATTATGAAGAAATGGATTTTTACTTGCATTCCACCCTAATTGATATTGGCTTGTATCCGTTAAATAAGCCTCACTCCCATATGTAATTACATGATGTATCGAACCTATAAAAACATTCATTGTTGCATGACCAACTACTCCATAAGGTTGAATATCCATATTTAATTTTTGCCATGAATCACGTTTTGACATCAAATCATAACGATCTGAAATATTCATTATAACATTATTATTCTGCCAATAAGCAATAAACTGTCCTTCTCTGAATAGATCCTTGATTAAATCTTTTGCCTTATAATTATAATGGATAGAAAAGCGGGAATGTTAATTTTCACTCTGCGTACGGTAATATTCCTCTTTTACCCTTTGAGAAGTCAATGTATGTTCATCAACAATACGATCAACCCATTCCCCTGTGATTCCTAATCGATGACCACTTGAAAAATAATGAATGACTTTTCCAATAAAACTTCCTTGATCATAGGATGCCGGATTACGTTTTGTACGTGTATTTCCATATCCCCCAGTATGTCCTATATTTCCAGTTTCACTCTCATTGAAATAGCCCCCTTCTAATAAAAACAATGTGTTTTTGTAACGTGTGACAAAAATTTGATTTAATAAAGCACTTGCACTGATGCCATCATAAGTAATTTTTGTAATCCCGCCAAATTTTTGTCCTGATTTTAGAACATCTTCTGGATTAAAGGTTCGTAAGGCAACCACCCCTCCCAAAGAATCCGTTCCAAAAAACTAGATCCACACTCTTAATAACATTCATTTCACCCAAGGCATTGAAATCAAAGGTTGATAATCCCCCTTGCAGAGTACTAAAAGCACTTGCAAATGCACCATCATTCACCCACATCATTCGAATACCATCAATAATCGTTAATAAACGATTTTGATCAAGACCCCGCATATTAATACTATAATTATTAGCATTAAAATTAACCGCCGCATCTACACGACGTGAATAATCATCCAAATTATCGATTTGTTTATCTCTAAACATTTTATAGGTAGTTGTTGTCATTAAAACTCTTGGTTTACCTTGTGAACTGTAATCCTTCCCAGGATCAATTTTTATATATTTTAAAATGGAATCAACATTACATTTTACCTGAATAGGTGATAAATTAATAGAAAGGTCATTCTCCATTCCACTCAATTAAATGCCTGATCTTTTTTCTTTTCTATCTTGCTCTGATCGAGTATCAGGTATGAATTATTACTCGAACTGCTTGTCGATTGCCCCCAAGTTGATAAACTAGTTAACCCCAGAAAACTTGACATAAAAACCCAAAAAAATTTAAATTTATACACTGATAAAATATATTTTTCTTTATAAAAATTGTTCATAAAATTCAATATATCGTTGTTACAAATAATTATTAATAGCATATGATATTGATTCTTAATATCAATTGATATATATCAATATATTAAACTATATTTAAAAAACTTAATCATTATAATTTATTAATTTAAAATAATTTTGAAAGGTTTATTATGATTGACGCTCAAAATCTAACTTTAACCGAATCCTTGCGAATTAACACAAAAGAAGCCCATGAAAAACTAGATCATTATTTAACAAATTTAGGTTTGTTTAATAATATTCAATTATATAAAAAATTTCTAGCACTCCAATATTACATTCACCATAATGCCTCAAATTATTATAATAATCACTCTTTAAAAAACATTATTCCAGATTTAACAGAGCGTAACCATTTTGAAAAAATTAAAGAGGATCTCAATGATTTAAAAATGGAAATCCCTAACCTTATTACGCCCTTACCTGAAGATATAGATCCATCCGAAGCAGTTGGTTTTATTTATGTTATTGAAGGTTCAAAATTAGGTGCTAACACACTTTTAAAACGTATTAAAAAAATAGGTTTATCCGAAACATTTGGTGCACGTCATATGAAACCTGATCCTGAAGGAAGAGGCGCATCATGGAAAAAATTTCAAGATGCAATTAATAACGCCAAATTAGATATCCATACAACCCTTAAAAGCGCAACAATAACATTTAATCAAATTCTTGCCTATGCTAAGTTTGTAACTACATAATTATTTCATAAAAATAAGCTATTTTTAAATTTAATAATCAGCTTATATTTTATGAAATAATCACATATACAATCGTATACAGCTTTATATGATTGAAAAAATCACTTTTTTAATTAGGAATTATTTGTGCATATATCCTCTTTTTCCCCATGACAGTTATTTTATAACGCAAATATTATTGTTCAGTCCGTAATAGTCATCTTAATTATAGCTTGCTTGGTAAGCTGGACTATTTGTCTTGTAAAATTTATCAAATTTTTTTTAAAAATTATAATCTCTGGATTAATAAATCCCGTTTACAAAACGCCAAGACATTAGATCTAAATATAGAATTAACCAAAAAAAGCATTTCAAAAGAATATGAACTTTCCAAAAGCCTTTCTCATGATCTAGAGTAATTAAAAGAACGCATTGTCCTTCTTTTAGAAAGAATTGAAACAAATGAAGGCACTCATCTCAGTAAAGGTACAGGATTCTTAGCTACAATCGATGCGATAGCCCCTTTTATTAGATTATTTAGTACAGTATGGGGTATCATAACACCCTTTGCAGGCATTGTTTCAGCCCAAACAACTAATTTAACAGTTGTTGCGTCTGGTATTGCAGAAGCCTTGATAGCAACTTCCATCGAATTAATCGCAGCTATTCCAGCCGTTATTTTTTATAATATAATTATTCGTTCAAATGCCAATTGCCGTGCAAAAATCGCAGATCTAAGTACCCTTATCATACGCCTAATTTCACGTAATATTAGCCAAATGCAAACCAAATCTGAAAAAAGTCGGATTATTCCCCTCCAATTTAAAACAATGGAGCATTAATTATTATTATACACATGCATCATGCTGATGAAAATCAAAAAGAAATCAGTGATATTAATATAATTCCTTTTATTGATGTCGTTCTGATTCTTCTCATAATCTTTATGATTATTGCCCCGTTAACAACTGTTAAAATTTCAGTTAATTTACCGTCATCCAGCTCTAAAAATTCCGAACAACCCAATCATTCTGTATATTTAACTTTAAAAACAAATCATACGATAATGCTCGGTAATCAGACTATTTCTCTTAAGAATCTTCAATCTATCCTTGATAATGCAACGAACAATAATAAAAATGAAAAAATATATCTGTATGCCGATACCAAAATTGATTATGGATCTTTTATAGGTGTAATGGATAAACTTCGAGCGGCTGGTTATTCAAAAATTTCATTAGTCAATTTAGAAAAAAGTAATAATGAATGAAATCATTAATCAGAACAAACAGACTCTCTTATCTAGAATGGCAAACACAGCAGAACAACCTTAAATTGTAAGAAAAACGTTTTATTTTAACTGGTTCTTTTACTGTTTGCAGTATAGCTCTGATTATTTTGATCAATATTTTTTTATCAACCCTTTCCACAACAAAAAGAGCTGAATTTATCCGTGCAGAATCGAGCTATAACCATAGATTTTAATACATTACATAAAAAAATTGGTATTGCACTCTCTTCTCTTTTAAAACCTGCCGAGATATCTCCATTTGCATCCTTTAACCACTCCTTACCAGCATTACCTATTTCAAGCTTTCAAACCATAACTTTACCACATTTCAAAACACTCACGAAACTCAATGTAAATCGTCCCCTATCCCATTCTAATTCTCAAATCCTAAAAAATACAATGCCAACCTTATCCGCTAATACAGTCCTCCAACAATCCTCTCAACAAATCTCGCATCCACAGAACACGCATTCTTCTCTAACTAAAACTAACTAGCAAACTTTGATTTTACAAGCATTTGAACGTGTTAAACATTATCCAAATGACGCCCAAGCTTGCTGAACAAGAAGGCACCGCAATGTTACATATTTCTATTGACCGACAGGGTCATATTTTATCAACCCAATTGTTAAAAAGTTCTGGTCACCAACTTTTAGATCAAGAAGTTTTATATTTACCTCATTGATTGACAGCATTACCTCCTCCCCCTGATACCCTTGAAGGTTCAATTATTAACCTTAACATTCCCATAATGTTTTCATTAAACCAAAATTAAAAGTTTATAAAAATAAAGAGGCAGTATTTAATATATTCTTAGTCATTTTACTGATGAGATGCATCACCTTGAAAAATGGTTACAGAAGAACTGTTTCCTGATGGATTTTGATAAGCACTTAAAAAAAATTCATCGATAACCGCATAAGCATGTTCAAAAATCTCAGACTGAATAGCCTCATATTCTTTCCAAACAACCGTATTGCTAAATCCATAGATTTCTAGAGGTAATAAGCCCGTTCCATCTGGTGCCATTTGACGTACCATATATATCATTTGATTAAGAATGCGGGGGTGATTTTGTAAATATAAATCTAAATAAATACGATAAAGACTTAAATTTGTAATAGGTCGATCCGTTGATAGATAGCTTTTAAAATCAATGTAAATCTTTTGCTGATCCTCATTTTTTATAGCTTTGTCTAAATTTAAAAAAGATTGTAATAAATTACTCTTAAGAATTTTATTCTTTTCTTCATCTGTTACATAATGAACAGTTGTAACATCAATATACACAGAACGTTTAATTCGACGCCCACCAGATTCCTGCATTCCTCGCCAATTTGTAAAGGAATCAGATACTAGAGCATAAGTGGGAATCATCGTTACCGTATTATCAAAATTTCTAACTTTTACTGTTGTTAATCCTATATCCATAACAATTCCATCCGCACCATATTTAGGCATTTGTATCCAATCATGAACGCGCATCATATTATTTGCTGATAATTGAACTCCAGCGGATAATCCCAATATAGAATCTTTAAACACTAACATGATAACCGCCGCCATTGCTCCTAAACCACTAATAAGAATAAGGGGTGATTTATCAATTAATACAGAAAGAATAAAAATGCCAAAAAGCAATGCAGCTAATAATTTGAAACCTTGGAAAATCCCTCCTAAAGGTAATCGTGCCGCAATTTCCAGCTTACTTGCAAATTTTAAAACAATATCCAAAAACGAGAAAATAGATAAAAGTGTGTAAACTAAAACCCATACTTTTGCGACAATCATTAAAAAAACAAGTGTTTTAACCCCTTGATGAATCCAAAAAGTTGTTTGTAAAATAACGATCAAACCTTGAACCGTAAATGCCATACGACTGAAAAGCTGATTTTCAGTGACAACCTTACTCCATAATCTAGTACTTTTTTGAGCGAATTTTATTAAACGAACCAAAACTAATCGGTGCAAAATGACATGTACTATAACAGCGGTCAGAATAATAATAGAAATAGCCGTTAAAAATAATGTAAATTGATTAAATCTAAATCCATGCTGCTGTAAAAAATCAATAATATGTTGCTGCATATAAACCTCTTAATATTTATTCCGCAAATTTTACTGCTTTAAAATAATGTTTTTATAATCAAAACTAAACTTACAAATTATAGGCTTATTCATACATAAGCAGCTAAATTTTCATATTTTTTTGTTTTATTAATTTGTAAATTATCCATCCCAAATCAATTTTCGCCATTTACAAACACTATTAATAAAGGCTATTTGACTGCTTGCATTTATATCCGTTTTTCTAATAACCTGTTCTGTCACAATTCCTTGACTAATCAAATATTGACGCATTGTTCCTTTTAATAGTCCTGAAGCTATTGGCGGCGTAATCCAACACCCATCCTTAAATAAAAGCATATTACCGTTAACAAATTCAGTAACTTCATCCTTTTCATTAAATAATAGATACTCATTATTCAAAGATACAGACGGGTAGCAATCTCTTGTTGTCGTTTTATGATATAAAAAGACATTTTCTGATTTTACAGGATTACAAGCCCATGTTGCTGTTAAATCAAGATGCAAAGGCTGAATTCTATGAATTTCCGATTCAATATTACCTTTTTGATCAAGAAGTATTCTTACTTTCCATCGCCCTTTGGGATTATGATCTGCTAAATCTTTTAATTGCTCCATTAATCTTGATGAAACAAAATTAAAATCAAAATATTCAGAAGATTCTTTTAATCGCTTTATATGCAAAGGTAAAAGAAAATAATCCCCCTCTTCCAGAAGGATTGATTCAAATAAATGTTCTGGAATTTTACAATCATAAAGAACCTGAATTTTATGGATAACTTCTTGATATTCATCCTGAGAAGTTGAATCCCATGTGATTCCTCCACCTACTCCATAAACTGCTTGATCACCATTAATAATCATTGTTCGAATAGGAACAGAAAAAATAGCTTCCTGTTGCGGCGTTATCATTCCAAGAGCACCACAGTATATCTCTCGAGGTTGTTTCTCAAGCTGTCGAATAATTTTCATCGTATTAATCTTTGGTGCCCCAGTAATGGAACCACAGGGAAATAACGCCTTGAGAACATCGCTATATGTAGTTTTTTCTTTCAATCGAGCAGTTATTTCCGATGTTAACTGCCAAACGGTAGGATATTTTTCTTCATCAAAAAGAGATGAAACTCTAACCGTACCTTGTTGTGCAATCTTTCCCAAATCATTTCGTAGCAAATCAACAATCATCAAATTTTCAGCACAATTTTTTTCATTTTTTAAAAATTCATACTTTTGATAATCACCTTCTAAAGTTAATCCCCTAGGTGCAGTACCTTTCATTGGTTTTGTTGTAATGTGCCGGTTTTGAATTTTAAAAAACAACTCTGGGGATACTGAAAGAATCTTGAAAGAACCAATATCTAAATACGCACTATAGTTTGACCGTTGAGCTTGAAGCATATGGAAATAAAATTTATAAGAATCACCTCTAAACTGACTTTTCATCCGTAAAGTATAATTTACCTGATATGTATCGCCCATAGAAATATAATGCTTAATTACTGCAATTGCATGCTGATATTCCGACCATGAACAATCAGCTTGCCAGTCCAACGATTCAAAACCAATTTTTTCTGAATCTTTAATTTTTTTTTCTGATACAGGTTCCTTAAATATTCCAAACCATATTAAAGGCATTCTGCCTATAGGATGAGTAACCAAGTAGGACTGAAAAGCAGAGGCTGCTTCGTAACTTACGAATCCAGCGGCATAATATCCTCTCTTTACCCATTCCTCAACTTCATAAAGACAATTCAAAACGTCATCTAACTGATACGTTTGTATAATTTTATAAGCATTTTCAAAACAATAAGAAAAGCCTAAAAAATCATAGTGTAATTTCATTAAAACCATCAATTATACAAAAAATTAAAAACAAAACTACATGAACATGTAGAAATCATTTATAAAATGATAAAATTGTAAATAGGAAAAACCAATCAATATTAAAGGGTAAAAAAAATCGGACTAACTAACCTAATTATTGAAAACGAATAAGCATATGGTTTTTACGCCCTGAAGAAAGTTTAATAATCCCATCTTTTAAATAATCAATGTTGATAATTTGGCTTTCATCCGCAAGTTTTTCATCATTTATTCTTGCACCACCCCCACGAATTAACCGTCGGGCTTCAGCATTACTATTAACTAATTTGCTAAGAACAAATAAACGAAATGCTGGAAGATCAGATTGTAATTCCTGTATAGGTAAAGTGATTTTTGGCAGACCTTCGTGAACTAATTTACCTTTTTCAAATATATCCTGTGCAGCTTTCTTAGCTACTTCTGCTGCAGAACGACCATGACAAATTGTTGTAACTTCGGTTGCTAATATTTTTTTAGCTTCATTAATTTCAGCACCTTGTAAAGCGGCAAGACGTTTACATTCTTCAATTGAGAGATCAGTAAAAAGCTTCAGAAAACGACCAACGTCTTGATCTTCTGTATTACGCCAAAATTGCCAAAAATCAAATATAGAATATTTATCAGCATTAAGCCACACAGCCCCTTTGGCTGTTTTTCCCATTTTTGCACCAGAGCTCGTGGTTAATAAAGGTGCTGTCATCCCAAAAACCTGTTTACCTTCCATTCGACGAACGAGCTCAACACCAGAAACAATATTACCCCATTGATCCGCCCCCCCCATCTGTAAAACTGTCCCATAACGACGATTAAGTTCCCGAAAGTCATAAGATTGTAGAATTGAATAATTAAATTCCAAAAAAGATAAGCCTTGCTCACGCTCTAGACGTGTTTTAACGCTATCAAAAGATAACATACGATTGATAGAAAAATGAATACCAACATCTCTTAATAACTCGATATAGGAAAGTTTCTTTAACCAGTCAGCATTATCAACTGTAAATGTCTTATTTTCGTCCAAACCAAGCTGTAAAATCTGATGTATATTTTTGCTAATTCCCGCCAGATTACGATCAATAATTTCTTGACTCATCAAACTGCGTGCTTCCTCACGAAAAGAAGGATCACCAATTTGAGCTGTTCCGCCACCCAATAAGGCAATAGGTTGATGACCATGTTTTTGTAATAAACGCAGCAACATAAGCTGAACAAGAGAACCAACATGCAAACTATCCGCAGTTGGATCAAAACCTACATATCCTGAGATATAGCCCTTTGCCATTAATTCATCTAGATTTTCCAGATCCGTTGTCTGAAAAATAAATCCCCGTGCCTGGGCTTCTTGTATAAATGAACTTTTAGGAGTCATAATAATATCTCAAAATCAGCTTCATTAAAAAATAAAAAAGGTTAGCTTTAACGATTAAGTTAAATTTACCTATGTATCACGATTTTATACAAAATTAAAGGACGTACCATAACGATACATTAAAATAAATAAGTTACGAAGACGGTAAATTAATAGGAGATGCATAACCATAATAAGGATCTTTAATTTTAACCTTTTGTTGCGATTGACGAGAATGTTCCAAATCTAAAATAGTAGAAGGCGGCGTAACATAATGATTTGGCGATCCGCTTGTATATTCACGCATCGTTGATTGGTCATCGGTCAGAGCAGGATGTTCAGAACTAGTGTAGATACCCCCTTCCTCTGTGTAAGGATCAGGATGTGTATGCCATCCTTTCTGA
Source organism: uncultured Commensalibacter sp. (assembly GCA_946699565.1). GTDB lineage: Bacteria > Pseudomonadota > Alphaproteobacteria > Acetobacterales > Acetobacteraceae > Commensalibacter. The sequence continues at coordinate 55,262 of CAMPDW010000009.1, forward strand.
CGCAGAGGATTAGTCATTCCATGTTTTGATGGATATAAATGTGCTTTTTTATGATATCGCGATAAAGTACCTGTTTCAGGGCTTTGTGTTTTTTTCGATTGATGGATATTCCATTCCTCATCTGGCGTTTCTTTAATTGTAGCCGTGGATTGTGCATAAAGGGCATGAATGGATAAACCATACAAACATAATCCTATACCCAATAAACAAGACCAATATTTTTGCATATTTATTCATATCCTCTAATCAACAAATAGGATTATATTCTTACTTTTTAAATAGAATGAATATCTTTTTCAATAAATTGATATAATTTTACGTTCAACCAATCAATTTTATACTAATTTTTTTTACTTTCTAAAAATTATTAGAAAAATAAAATTATTTATTAAACATATAATTTATAAATTTAAAGTGTATAAAATGTTACTTTATCGATTTCATAAATTTTTATTTCAGTATTATTATTAAACTGTTTACTATTTTCTTATATTATAATACTGAAAAAGGAAATATATAACAATTCTAGTGCCTATAAAGGTCGAATAGATCCCCATTATCCTGGAACAGCATTACCTTTTTTTAAAATAAATTTTATCTTAAAGTGAGAATATGATGATACATAAAAATAATAAATTTTTTTTAATTTTTTCTACATTATTAGGATTAATGTTAACAAATCCTAGTTTTGCGCAAACTTCTAGAGAATTAAGTGCAGCTCCATCCCAAACATCCAACCAAGAAAGTTCCATTCACGATAATTTAAATGCATTAAAAGCATATGTTCATGAAAAAAATCCAAACCTTGACCAAGATATTAATAATCTTGAAAATCAACTTCATGATAAAAATAGTAATTTGCATAAAGATCTGGAGCAACTTAAAGAATATGCAAATAATAAAAAAAAGGATCTTACCAAAGAAATTGAATATTTAAAAACTCAAGTCAAAGATAAAAATAGTAATCTTTATAAAAAATTGAACCGCTTAGAAATCAAGGTCAAGGACAAAAATAGCGATATCTATCAAGAATTACAAAAATTAAAAGATTTAATCCAAAACCAACAATCTGCTCAACCTAATACTCCAACCCCTTTAAATAAATAATAAATTTTTATAAAAACTGGATAAAGATAAACTTTTCCAGTTTTTATAAAAATTTAAACACTTAATTATAAAATATTTTAAGAAATTCAATTTGTTGACCTTGAATAAAATTACACTTTATTAACTAATATTAAGAATAAAATGTATTGAACCTATAACGAATAAATTATAAAATAATTTTAGTCTTAAATAATGTAATATAAAATATTCTATTAAATAAGATCATCAATACTCAATTTAATACTAACCTAAATATATATCTTATTTACTATTATTTTATTTTATATTTCTCAAATTTCTTTAGGAGATACTTAATGTCTAAAAAAGAAAAACCTGAGAATAAAGAAACTTCTCCCATATTTTATCCAAATTCTCGCCGTCATGTCCTTACGGGCATGGCTATTGGTGCTGCAGCTTTAGCAGCAAATAGGAGTATATATGCTATGCCTGAACATACTAGAAATAAATCTGTCCCTCCATTAAAAGATCCAAAGGAAATGTACCATTCTCCACCTTTTATAAAACAACCTCAGCCCTGGCCTGGTTTACAATCGAAAATGCAACCTGTCCCAGATTGTGGGGAAAAAACATATCAGGGAAGTGGGCGTTTAAAAGATCGTCACGCACTAGTTACAGGTGGTGATTCCGGCATAGGTCGTGCTGCAGCAATTGCTTTCGCACGAGAAGGAGCAGATGTTGCCATCAATTACCTTCCACAAGAAGAATTTGATGCAAAAGAAGTTATAGATCTTATCGAAAAAACTGGACATAAGGCAATCGCACTACCTGGCGATATTCGAAATGAAGAATTCTGTAAAACACTTGTTTCTGATGCTGTTACAAAATTAGGTAGTCTTGATATCTTAGCCCATGTGGCTGGTCGTCAAAAATATCATGAACAATTGACTGACATCACCACTGAAGAATTTGATTGGACAATGAAAACAAATATTTATGCTCTTTTTTGGATTACAAAAGCGGCTATTCCTTATCTTCCTTCAGGAAGTTCAATTATAACAACATCTTCCTTGGTTTCTTATATGCCACCAGAAATTCTGGTTGATTATGGAATGAGTAAAGCTGCGATTAGTAACTTTACTAAATCAATGGCAAAACAACTTATGCCTAAAGGAATTCGTATCAATTGTGTTGATCCAGGCCCTTTCTGGACACCTTTACAAATTTGTGGAGCACAACCTCAATCAGCAATTGAAAAATTTGGAGGAGAAACACCTTATAAACGTCCAGGTCAACCTGCAGAAATCGCACCGCTTTATGTTACCCTTGCTTCAACTGAATCTTCATATGTAACAGGACAAAGCTGGGGCATTGTTGGTGGAACAGGTCAGCCAGGATAAATAGATTTGTGATTCTTTCTTTACTTTTAAACTATTATATACAGATTTGGTTCATAAAATTACGTTTTATGAACCTTTTTCTATAATGCAATATATTACTTAACGCCATAAATAGACGATTTTTATCTTCATACACCCACCTTACAACCTTTTATGTTAAGGAGGTAAAACAAAAAATGTTATCAACATATTAAAATTAATTAATAAATATAATATAATTTATTGATGTTTCTCCTTCTGATGAAACGTTATCTAAATTAGATAAATTTGGCCAAAACTTTTATCTAAAGCTTCAGAAGCTTATGTTTTGTAAATTATTTTTAATAATTTTAGAAAAAGAATGATAAACTAGTGAACATGTTATCCAAAGGAAAGTAAAAGTTACTTTTTTAAATCATAGATCATTTATACAAACAGGATTAGCTATTCTATTAACATTGAATATTAATAATGTTTATGCTCAAAGAAAAAATAAGATATCAAAACTAAACCTTTGCGAAAAATAAATGCTAATCATATTTTATCTAAGCGAAAATTAGGCTCTTTAAGAACTTCAGTTATTGATTTAGACTGTTTACCTATGGTAAAATATTACGAAAGTAATCCAAGAAATCGTAAAGCAATAATATCTTTGAATACGCGCAGTTATTGAAAATAATATTACCCTTTTCGATACTGTAAAAGTTTATAGACCATATATCAATGAGCAATATATTGGAGAGCTATTGACTTTTTTTGGTGTTCAAATTATAATTGTAATAAAATTTGGTTTTGGTGTTAAAAAACAAACCTACTGCTTTAAATAATAGGCCTAATCATAATTCATAGAGCTATAGAAGATTTGTTAAAATAACTGTGTACTGATTATACTGTTATACTGATCACTAAATACAGATTGAATAAGTTCCTTACATATAATGTAGGCACTTATCAAAGAATATAAAGTTTGCAATTGGAGTCTTTCAGAAGTGAATGAAACAACTATTCGATGTGCCTATAAAATTCTTCCTCATACTGCAATGCAAAGTGGATATGCAATCTGATAGCGTAAAGAATAAAAAACTAATATTCCCCTATATTGAAAGAGCTTAGAATTGGTTTTGTTCCTTATTGTCTTCTCGCCGTAGTTATTTTGACATCGTTATTAATTCAAATCAACGTTTTGATAAAATAGATTACCCCTATAACTTACCCCGTTTTACCCCAGAAACTCTTATAAATAATCAATCATTAATTCAGGATTAGGCTAGAAAAAAAATACAACAGTAGCTCAATTACTCTTATCTTAACTATCAGCACAAGAAGAATGAATTGCTCCTATACCAAAAACAACACAATATCCACATCTTATAGAAAATTTTGGTAATTTCTATGTTAAGTTCTTAATGAATTAAATACATCTTTATCAAAAATTCAAATTTTTAGCGACAAAACTGATCCCTTACAAAAAGTCAATTGAATAAAACACAGGGATAAAGTTTCTTTCCTCAACAGCCTTTTAGGGTGATTTTATAAGAATTTTAAATAAAACTTATCCACAAAAATGTAAGTAAGGCTGTTTTTAAATGATATATAAATATCTTAAAAACTATTTTTTATAATTATTTATCGTAAATAACCCAACGTATTTTATAACCTACCCTTCAAACATCATTTCTTTGGGTTTAATAACTAAATTTTTATATAAAAACCTAGCTTTAATGTAATTTCAATTTACCAAAATAATTTGCTCGAACAATCGCCATTTTATCATTAAATCCACGTTTTTTGGGTAAAAAATCCCAACAGTTGGAAGATTTTAAATCTCGTTGAGCTAAAAAAGCAGGTAAAATTAAAGATTTATATTGACGATCAATTCCATTATTCAATTTATTCTTGTAAAAATAATCAACTGCTTTTTCTTTAAGCATTTTTCTTATTTCACTAAGTGACGATGATGTAAAATCAATACCCTGTTCTGAACGCCGTCCATCAAACTGATTATATATTTCAATCGGCAATGGAAATCGTCCTTTTCTTAGAATACCAGGTAAATTTTTTGCTATATAAACAATTTCATAAGCGATACCTAAAGAAATAATTAAATCAACCTGTTCAGTTTTTTTTACCCTCAAAATGGTAGCCATGATCTTTTGAATTTGTCCAGCTGTTCTATTCATAAGTGAATGCCAATGATTCCAATCTTTTATTCCATCCAACTCTTCTTCTCGAGCTTTAATAAGCGTTAAAAGTGAGTCTTCACTCAAAAAGTTATGCTTTAAAGAATCTTTTAAGTAAGGCTCAATTTCATGAGCCCGATCAGGTCGACCAGCCAATAAATCCCTCCACCATTGTAAACGGATATAACCTGCCATTGGTCCCGCAACATTCCAAGAAGAAGATAAAGTAACAGCACGTGTTATTTCGTTATAGAAAGCCAATAACCGAAAATAATGTTCTCGATAGCTAGGTGCTATAAATAATGCACAGAAAAAACGATCAGGATCGGTATTTCTTACATAATGTCCACAAAAAGAGAGCAATTTAGAATTTTCTTTAATCATATTTAAAAGATATATATACTTTTACTTAAGGGATAAAATAAAAATTATCATTTAATCTCTATAAAATTCTGCTTATTATCTATATAAGAGAATCAAGAACTAAAATAGTCTTATATAATTTTTTTAAATTTTTACAATATATCGAGGAACACATGTCTTTTGAATTACCACAACTTCCTTTTCCTTATAATGCACTAGCACGTTTAGGTATGAGTGAAGAAACAATGCAGTTTCACCATGATAAACATCATCAGGCTTATGTAAATACACTTAATGATCTTGTTAAAGCTAATCCAGCATTAGAAGGTAAAACACTGGAAGAACTCATCGTATTGGCAGCAAAAGATGAATCACTGACCCCTGTGCTTAATAATGCTGGTCAACACTATAATCATTGCTTATTTTGGAATTCATTAAGCCAAGATGGTGGTTCAATGTCCCCAGTCTTTGAAGAAATAATCCATAATAACTTTGGTTCAGTTGATAATTTCAAAGCTGAATTCAAAAAAGCTGCGACAACTCAATTTGGATCAGGCTGGGCATGGTTGGTTTTAACAGCCGATAATAAATTAATTATTACAAAAACTCCAAACGGTAAAAATCCTATTTCCGAAGGACAAGGAAAACCTTTATTAACAATTGATGTATGGGAACATGCTTATTATATTGACTTCCGCAATCGCCGTCCTGATTTTGTAGATAATTTCCTAAATAACCTTGCTAATTATGATTTTGCCGAAGCCCAAATAAACGCAAAATAATTAAAAAGTAAAAAAACCGACAAATTTATGTCGGTTTCTTCTTATTCAGCTTTTACTACTTTATCAGATGTTTTATCTTCAATAACCTTCTTTTCTTTAACCTCTTTTTTAATATTATTCTTTATTTTAGTTTGCTGATTATCAGTTTGAGCTTTACTTTCCAAAACAGTTGTTACTGTACTCCGTAAAACCATGACACGAATATTAGGGGCCATTTCCACTTCCATTTGATCAGAATCTTCCTGATTACGAACAATTTTACCTATAACCCCACCTGCCGTTACAATTTTATCACCGCGACGTAATGCCTTCATTTTTTCACGAAGCTGTTTGGCTTTCTTTTGTTGAGGAAGAATAACGATAAAATAAAAAACAAGAAATATACCAATAAAAGGCAACAAACTCATAATCATTGATACCCCACCGCCTCCGCCACCTGCACTTTGAGCGTAGGCAGGTGTTATCAAAAGATTCATTAAATTAATCATTCAAACAATTTCCTATTCACATTACGTATATTAATCATCTATTATAATAATTTTAATACACTATATAAAGTAACACGCCTACCATAAGATCCATTAAAACTGGAAAAAAAATGAATCAATCCATAATCCCGATTTTAGAACGTATTGCTACTTCCCTTGAAAAACTTGCACCATCTCAACCAAAAATTGAAAATATTGATCAAGATAATTGTTTTATCTGGTCAGCACAGGATCATACATTAACTGCTATTCAGGACATGCCCTTTATTGATTACTATCTTTTACAAGGCATAGAAAATCAAAAGGAAATCTTATTTCATAATACCTTTTATTTCGCGAGGAACCTTCCTGCTAATAATGTTTTGTTATGGGGTGCAAGAGGAATGGGAAAATCCTCACTAATTAAATCAGTTTATAATGAAGTGAATAAAAAAATCTCGGAGTATTATCGGTCTTTAAAAATTATAGAGATCCTTAGGGATGATATCTATTCTTTACCTATTCTTTTACGTTTATTAAAACCTTTACCTTATCGATTTATTATTTTTTCAGATGATCTTTCCTTTGAATCAGAAGATCGTGATTATAAAGCACTTAAATCCGTATTGGACGGTGGTATTGCTGGACGTCCAGAGAATGTATTATTTTATGCAACCAGCAACCGCAGGCATTTAATGCCACGAAATATGATTGAAAATGAATCTTCTTCTGCTATTAACCCCTCTGAAGCCATTGAAGAGAAAGTTTCGCTTTCAGATCGATTTGGCTTATGGATTGGTTTTCATAATTGTTCGAAAGATTTATATGACACAATCGTGATCGAATATGCCAAAGCAAGAAAACTTCCGATTTCAAACGAAAATCTTATTACACAAGCAAATGAATGGTCCGTAACACGAGGAGCCAGAAATGGACGTGTCGCTTGGCAATTTATAGAAGATCTAACTGCAAAATTAATAAATACGTAAAAATTTATTAAATTTTATAACAGTAAAATACCGATACTAATCAAATAATTAATAGATCATTATATCAATATAATATTGACAGTTTTTTATAACGAAATTATTAACAATTACTATTGTTATATTTAATAACCTTTTTATAAAGCTTTTAGACAATGAATAATATTAAAAATTTTACATTTAACCAACAAAAAAATTACAAAATTGCAGTGGTTATTCCTTGTTACAAAGTTGCAAAACACATTTTAACAGTTATTAAACAACTTGATCAATCTATTTCCATGATCTATATCATTGATGATCAATGCCCAGAACATTCAGGAAAAATTGTTTTAGAGAAATTTGCTGATAATCCAAAAATAAAAGTTATATTCCATCCAAAAAATCAAGGTGTCGGTGGAGCAATTCTTACTGGATACAAAGCTGCTTTTGAAGATCAGATCGATATAATTATCAAAATTGATGGGGATGGACAAATGGATTCAAATTTAATTCCTTCATTCATTCTACCTATAATCCAAAATAAAGCAGATTATACTAAAGGAAATCGTTTCTTTTATTTAGAAAGTTTATATAAAATGCCTAAATTAAGAATATTTGGCAATGCTATCCTTTCTCTCATGAGTAAATTATCCACAGGATATTGGAATTGCTTCGATCCAACAAATGGTTATACTGCAATTCGTGGAAATATTATTCCATACCTTCCTTTCAATAAAATAAGTAAACGTTATTTTTTCGAAAGCGATATGTTATTTCGTTTAAATATCATACGTGCTGTTGTTATAGATATTCCTATGGATTCAAAATATGAAGATGAAACAAGTCAATTAAAAATAAAAAAAATTATTCCAGAATTTATTTTAAAACATAGTATAAATTTTATAAAAAGAATATTTTATAATTATTATCTAAGAGATGTGAGTATTGCCTCTATTGAACTTCCTTTAGGAATAATATTATTTATATTTGGCATTAGTTTCGGCCTAATTCATTGGAAAGAAAGTATCGTTTCTCATCACCTTTCTTCTTCAGGAACAGTTATGTTAGCTGCCCTTTCGATTTTAACAAGTCTACAGTTTATTTTATCTTTCTTATCTATAGATATAAATTCAACGCCAAAATATGTTTTACAACGTCAGTCTGATATTAAATTAAACCATTTCAAAGACAAATCCTAATGTTACAAATTTATATTGCTGTTTTATGTGTTATAGGTATTGCTACAGGTCAAATTTTATTTAAGAAAAGTGCTGAAAATTTTCACACTAGTGGAAATATATACGATATACCAGCATTATCAATTTTATCAGTTGCACTTTGTTTATATGCTGTTACTACATTAGGTTGGGTTTGGGTTTTACAAAAAAGTAATTTAAATAAAATTTACCCTTTAATGGCATTATCCTTTATTCTTGTTCCTATCGCAAGCCATTTTATTTTACATGAAAATTTCAATAAGCAATATTTTATAGGGATTATATTTATCATAATCGGAATTTTGATTACTTTAAATTCTAAAATTTAATTTTTAAATTATATAATCAACAATGCTTTTAATACAAACTTATTACTATTTCATTAAAAACCAAATAAAATCAATTAACCATTTAATTTGGTTTTATATCTTTGGCATTGGACTTTACAGCTTAACTTTTGCATATATTGTTTCACCTCCTCGTGGTGTCGATGAAATAGCCCATTTTTTTCGAGCCCTACAAGTTTCACAAGGCAATTTTACACCTACTTATTATAAGTATAACAGTTTAGGTGGAGAACTAGATGCAAAAATGACCTATTATGTTTCCACTATGTTTACTAATGGACATAGAATGACTTATGACGAAAAACAAAATTTTATCAACGGATTGAATCAACTCTCACAAAATAAAACAACTAAAGAAATTTTCAGCTCGTCTGCATCTTATTCACCTGTTATGTATATTCCATCAGCAACGGGTTTATTCTTTGCCAAACTTTTTCACGGCAATGTAGATACACGTTATTTTGCGGGACGACTTGGAAATGTAATTTGTTATGTTTTGTTGCTTTCCGTAATTATTCTTGTTTTACCAGTTGGAAAATATTCTACCCTTATTTTACTTTCTACACCAACTAGCTTACAAATGGTTGGATCATATAATGCTGATACTTTTGCTAATCTCATTGTTATTCTTTTTGTAGCTAGTTGTTTACGATGCCAAGAAATTACAACCCAAAGTGATTCCTATCAATGGAAAATAACTATTTGTATCCTAGCAATCCTTCTAGGATTATTAAAAATAACCTATTGTTTTCTAAGTTTATTTAGTCTATTAGTACCTATTTATTTATTTAAAAATAAAAAAAACCCCTTCCTTTTTTATTTTTGTGTTATTTTACTTAGCATCATACCCGCCTATATTTGGAATAAACTTTATCCTTTTGACCCAGGTCTTTTTTTTCACCAACAAAATGACCCCTCTTTCGCAATCCATATTTTATTAATTCATCCTTTACATGTATTATATCTTATTTTCCACACTCTTAACCTAGAATTTTACAATTGGTATCTAGAAATTTATGGCAGATTTTGTAATCAATCTCTTTTTAATATCTCCGATTTATCAATAAATTTTTTAATTATCCTTTTTCTTTCTATTCTCTTAGATAAGAAAAAAAACTTTTCATATTTTACCCCTTTATTATGTTTTATAATAAGTATTGGATATACACTTATAGTTTTTCTTGCTTTTTATATTAATTTTTCTCCTATAGTTAGCAATACAATTTTAGGGCTACAGGGACGTTATTTTATCATTGCTATTATACCAATTACGTTAAGTTTATTTTATGTTCTACCACAAAAACTCGCCTATGAAAAATTATTACCTATTATCCTTGTCTTAAATTTTCTATGTCTTACACATGTTATTATGAAAGCTTTTTTAATTATAACAAATTAAGCTATATCTGATTAATTAACTAATTTTGTAAAATACTATTTTTAAAGATTTTATATAAAATTTTAAATTAAAATAACTTAACTAAAACCACAATTTAAATAAATTATTAAATAATAATATGAAATTATGATTTGCTCTTTTTAATTGATTATTTTTTATATAAACTATCATTAATTAAACGTAATTTTATAACATATTTTTTGTTTACCTCTTTTTTATTCATTAATTTTACCTTCTTTGCTTTTATACTTAACATTATTAAAATATTTTTTATAATAATTCGTAATAAAAAATTCATTTAATCCTATGCAATTTATACAATCCTACTACCAATTCCTTAAAAGCCAAATTAAATTAATTAATCTTCCAATCTGGTTTTATATTTTTGGAGTAAGCCTTTATAGTATTGTTTTCGCTTTTATTACATCCCCACCCCATGGTTTAGATGAAGGATTTCACTTTTTTCGAGCCTTACAGATTTCCCAAGGTGACTTACTCCCATCACGGTATAACGATAATACCTTGGGAGGTAATCTTGATGCAAAAATGACTTATTATATTTCAAATATGTTTATCAATGGAAGCAAACTAACTTTTACAGAAAAACAAAAATATGTCGAAGATTTAAACCAGCTTCCCAAACAAAAAACAATAAAAGAAATATTTACACCCTCAGCATCTTATTCACCCGTAATGTATATTCCCTCTGCAACGAGTCTATTTCTAGCGAGAAAATTAAATTTAAATGCAGATACATGTTATTTCTCAGGAAGACTAGCTGGTGTAATTGCCTATTTCTTATTACTATCAATTATTATAATGATGCTGCCCATAGGCAAATATTTTACCCTTTTATTTCTTACCACCCCTGCGACTTTGCAAATCGTGGCATCATATAATGCTGATGGTTTTACAAATATATATACATTACTATTTATAACCTGTTGTTTAAAAAGCCAAGATATTCAACCTACCTATAATAACTTTAAAACCATTATCCTTATACTCGCAATCATCTTAGGATTTTTAAAAATCACTTATTGTTTCTTCAGTTTATTTTGCCTTTTTATTCCCTATACTCATTTTAAATCTAAAAAAAATTATGTTCTTTTTTGTATTTCAACAATTTTATTAAGTATTACACCAGCAATTATTTGGAATAGTCTTTATCCTTTTAATCCTGGACAATTTTTCCACCAACAAAATAACCCATCTTTAGCCTTACATTCTTTATTAACCCAACCATTTCATGTTTTAAAACTTATTATACGTACTACTCATCATTCTTTCAAAAACTGGTATTTAGAAATTTATGGAAGATTGGCAAATAAAAACGAAATATTAAAAGATCTTTTCTTTGTCAAAGATTTCTCAATTAGTTTTTTAGCAATTCTTTTTTTATTAATCTTATTCGAACCCAAAAAACAGCGTTCCTATTATAAAATGGCGATCTGTTTTTTAATAGGAACAGGATATGCGTTATTATTAATATTAGCCTTTTATATTAATTATTCTCCAATAGACAGTTCAATTATAAAAGGGATCCAAGGACGCTATTTTATTTTATCAATTTTGATATTCTTTTATGGTTTATATTATGTTTTACCAAGCAAATTTAATTATAAACAATTTTTGCCCGTTTTATTAATTCTTAATTTTTTATGTATTACTTATGAAGTTATGAAAGCCTATGTCATTATTACCAATTAATATTTAACAAAAAAAGGAGGCATAATGCCCTCTTTTTTTTAAACCTAATTATCCGATCTTTTTCAGGCCACCCATATAAGATCGAAGCACTTCAGGAATAGTGATTGTACCATCCTCATTTTGATAATTTTCCATCACAGCAACCAATGCACGCCCAACTGCAACGCCAGACCCATTTAATGTATGTAAAAATTCAGGGGACGTTTTTTTATACCCTTCTGCTTTAGGCCGATAACGAGCATTCATGCGACGTGCCTGAAAATCACGAGTATTGGAGCAAGAAGAAATTTCACGCCAAGCTTGTTGTCCTGGTAACCATACTTCAAGATCCCAAGTTTTTGCCGCCCCAAATCCTGTATCACCAGAACATAATAAAACACGCCGATAAGGTAATCGCAGTTTTTCTAAAACTTGTTCAGCACATCGCGTCATCCGTTCATGCTCATTTTCGCTTTCTTCTGGAGCGGTTACACTTACCATTTCAACCTTATAAAATTGATGTTGACGTATTAATCCCCTTGTATCACGACCCGCAGCTCCTGCTTCACTTCGAAAACAGGCTGTTAATGCCGTTCGACGAATGGGTAATTGATCAAAATTAATAATTTCATCTGCTTGAATCCCGGTCAAGGGAACTTCCGCTGTTGGAATTAACCAGCGTTCATCTTTTGTGCAAAAAGATTGATCCCCGAATTTAGGCAATTTATCCGTATTAAACATGGTTTGTTCATTAACCAATAATGGAACGACATATTCTTCATAACCATGTTCATTTGTATGAAAATCCAACATAAATTGACCCAACGCACGATCCAATCTTGCCAACGCACCACATAAAACACTAAAACGTGCACCTGACAACTTTATCGCTGCATTAAAATTCATCAATCCCAATTTTTCACCCAGCTCGAAATGCTGCAAAGGTGTAAAATCAAACTCCCGAGTTTTACCCCAATAATGCACAATCAAATTTTCAGCTTCATCCTTACCTGTTGGAACTTCCGCAGCTAAACGATTAGGTAAACTCGCAAGAATGTCAAAAATCTGTCGATCTAACTGATCCGCACGTGTCTGTAGAGTATCAATATCTTGACGTAATATAATAGCCTGCGCCTCTAATGCAGAACTATCTTCTTTATCACGCTTTAACTGACCAATTTGTTTGGAAATATTATTCCGGTCAGCTTGTTTTTGATGCAACTCATTTAAACATGCCCGTCGTTCTTCATCATAAGATAATAAAGTTTCACTGACGGCTGGCAATCCACGACGTGCCAAATCTTCATCAAAAACAACAGGGTCAGCACGCAAAGCACGAAAATCATGCATTATAGTAATTCCTCTTCTAGTTTTGGTTCTACCAAACGGGCAGATAAAATTGAAATTTCATATAAAATAATTAAAGGAATAGCTAAAGCTGTTTGTGTAATCACATCAGGTGGTGTCAGGATAGCAGCAATTACAAAAGCGATGACATAAGCGTATCTTCTAAATTTCTTTAATTTTGAAGATGTCACAAAACCAATCTTAGCCATTAATGTTAACATGACAGGAAGCTCGAACGCTATACCAAAAGCCATAATTAATCGCATAACTAACGAAAGATATTCCGAAACCTTTGCTTGTAATTCAATATGCATATTATTATCCCCACCTACCTGAAACGATAAAAAGAATTTCCAGGCAAAAGGAAAAACGAAAAAATAAGCCAAAGCTGCACCTAACAAAAACAAAACTGGCGTTGCAATCAAAAAAGGAACAAAAATTCTTTTTTCATTGCGGTATAATCCAGGAGCAATATATATCCACGCCTGAATTGCAAACATCGGAAAAGAACAAAAAAGCGCCCCAAAAAAAGCCAACTTAATATAAGTAAAAAATGCTTCATATAAAGCCGTATAAATAAGATGAGGCTGTTCTCCTTGCTGCCGCATGGCTTGTGCCAAAGGATGTGCTAGGAACATATAAATTTGTTCTGAATAATAATAACAAATTCCAAAAGCCATTAGAAATGTTACCAAACAAATGATTATTCGGCGACGTAGTTCAACAAAATGCTCCGTCAAGGACATTGATTTGTCATTAATCAACTCTTCTTTAGAATGATTTATGTCCATCTTTGTTCCTTATAATTTGCAATTTGAGGAGGAATCATTGCTGGAACAGGTGGAGCAGCCCTTTTAACCTGTAAACGTTGGGCAATCGCAGGCGGCAAGAAAATAGGTGCCGGATCAATTTTAGCTAAAACTTCCAAATTAAGTTCCTCACGATTAGCCTCTTCCACAGATGTAAAATATTTGGAAATGATTTCTGGTTGCTTATTAGTAAAAGGAATTTCATAATGATTAGAAGATTGAATAGAAGTTTGATTTAAAGAAGAATTGAAATTTTCCTGAAATGTACCATCTCGATCAATGACATCTAATATGGCACTTTTAATATTCATGCGGCGCAATTTCATTAACTGATCTTTGGCTTCCTTCAAATCAGAATCTTTAACCATTTCATCTACCTGACTATGAAATTCACGTGCCATACCTCGACATCTTTTTACAATATCACTGAACCAGCTCAAAATTTTTGGAAAATCCTTTGGACCAATGAAGATCATGCTGACAATCCCAATCAATATCAATTCAGCCCAAGAAAAATCAAACATGCCTTATATTGCCCTCTCTGCTTTCATGATCTACAACCATATTTCTCCTTATATATGATTTATTTAGCGTAGATTTTACAACTTATTTATTCATCATTTAAGAATTGATACGGAGTATCTCCAAATAGTTCCTCTTTTTTAGGTAAATCATGCAAATTATTTAACCCAAGATAGGATAAAAACTTCTTAGATGTTTTCCATAAAGTTGGACGGCCCGGAACAGGTTTATGACCACAAGGTTTAATAAGACCGTATTCAAGTAATGTTTCTAAAACAGTTTGACTTAAACTAACCCCACGAATCTTTTCAATATCGGCCCGTGTACAAGGTTGATGATAAGCAATAACGGCCAATGTCTCCATTACTGCCCGTGACAAACGCTTTGGTCGAGAAATAATTTTTACCAGATAAGGAGCCCATTCCTTAGCCGTTCGAAATTGCCATCCACCTGCAACCTGACATAAATGGATACCACGATGGGCATAATCCTTTTGAAGGGCAAAAATAATGTCACGAATATTAACAGAAGATCGTGCTTCATGATTTAAATCAATTAAATTTTTTTCTAACAAGGATTGAATTGTTTTTTCTGAAACTGGTTCCGTTTGTGAAAAAATAAAAGCTTCAATTAATCCTTTTAAATCTTCTGAAATCGTCTTCATTCCAATTCTAACATGGGATAATCTACTTTTTCATTCATTTGAGATTGCAATCGAATCTGACCAAATTGTTCTTGTTGATTAAGTTTTATTTCACCCAGCTTGGCTAATTCCAAACCAGCCAACAACATTCCACACCATGCAGCTTTCCATTGTTGCTGTTGTTGAGTCATGGTTAAATTTTTCTTATTTATTATTTCCCACTGAGGTAAAAAAGCATCAAGCACATGCCATCCTGGCACATGTTTTGATTTGAGTAATCGCTTTAGACGATGCAAGGCATCTCTAACCGTCCAAAAATGAAAAGACCGGATACACCATGTTCTTTTTTTATTTCTACATCGAAAAATTCGTATATATGCATCAATAAGGCACGCACTATCCAACACCAACCCTGAAGAATCTATAGAGGTACAATCTTCGAAATACCCTTTAATAAAAACTTCATATCCCAGCAATGGACGTTGTTGCATCCATAAAACAGCCTTATTAATATATTCTAACCCCTGCAACCGTTCCTGTAATAAATCCACTGCTTGTTCAGTATCTTCAAAATCTTCTGGTTTCTGCGGTAATAGCAAACATGATTTTAACCAAGTCAACCAAGCGGCCATAACCAACCAATCTGCAGCCAGCTTCAATTTAATTTTTCTTGCTGATTCAATAATCTTTAAATACTGTAATACCAATTGCAAAATAGATATTTGTGCCAAATCAACCTTTTGCGTTTTGGCTAATTGAAACAGCATATCCAACGGCCCCTCAAACCCATCAAGGTGAACAATAAACTCTGCCTCATCCCATAAAAACGATTGGTTTTCCATCTTTTTTTCAAGGTTAAAGTCGGTTTGCTGCATGATTATATCAGCTTAATTCAATCTCTAATTTTAAAAATTTGCCAGAGTACAAGAAAGACTTTTAGCTTTTAACTGACCACAAAAACTGCTTGCCTGTGCTTTGGAAGAAAATCCTTTAACACGTAAACGATAAATTGTATTTCCCTTGACTTCAGCTTTTTGAATAAAAGGACTGTGACTTCCTAATAGATCTGGCGCCTTTTTACGCATAACCTGCCATTGTTTTTCAGCGGCACTGCTTGAACCTAACGCGGCAAGTTGCACAACATAATGACCACCACTTCCATTGTTGTTTCTAGTTATAGTATTTTTATCCTTAATTTTCGTGCTATTTTTAGCCTCTTCTTTATTAGAAGACTCTATTTTTTTATTAACGGTTTGATGTTGCTGAACATGTTTCTTAACAGGAACAGGCAGGATAGGCTTTTCTGATTCAACTGATTCTTCCGATTGCTCTTCTGAAGTTGTCACTTCTCTATTATTTTGTGATTTTTGATTCAAATTTTGATGATTTTCCTTATCTGTGACATTTGAAGAAATAGGTGGAGGGACAGGAATTGTCGGTGTATTATTACTTATAGGCTGATGGAAATTATCTTCTGCTTTACTGTTCGCATTAGCCATCGCAGAAACTTGACCATTTACTGAATTTTTTAAACTATATTGTGCCGCAAGAGCGGATGGATTTGCCTGTTCAGGACCAGGTGCAAGAACAGGCTTGCCATTTGCATCCATCTGCCCTTCAGTTTTATCCATACCAATTGTTTCAGAATTACTTTCAGGTAACGGTTTTTCCTTTGCTTCTATTTGTGGAGGTTCAAAAACTGGCACCCCTTGATGTCCGGCTCTAGACATCATCCAACCACCTATAAAAAGCAATAATAATCCACCAATACCTGCCGAGGCATAAGCCAATCGACGCGTTGAGGAATCACCGTGAAATAAATTTTGCACAAACGCGAAACGAGAATGACGACGCCGATCATAATCTTCATCATCGTAATCATCATTATCTTCTTCTTCGCGATACTGTGAAACCATTCTTTCCCTCCCATTTGGATCCGCACGATTTAAATGAGACATTAATCGCCTTTCTTCTTCACGATCGGATTCAGATCGAAAATTTTGTCTATGAATAGAATCCCCTCTTCTTCCTTGGCCTTCAGATAATGTATCTACTGGATCATCATCAAAAAATGATCTTTTTTTAAGAGGTTCTGGTGTATTCTGATCAATCATCTCATTTCCTCAACTGGTTCTATTCCCAGCACTTGCATAGCAGAGCGAATAACGCAAGCAATCGCTTCAACTAGGGCAATTCTGGATAACGTTCCCTGAACATTTTCTTTTTGAATAAAGCGTAACGTTGCATCATCCCGTCCGGCATTCCATAAAGCATGAAAATCTGCAGCAACCTCCATCAAATAATAAGCAATCCGATGAGGCTCACGAACTAAAGCAGCATTTTCAACCGTTCGTGGCCATTGAGCAAGCCTCCGCATCATGGTCAATTCTGCCTCATTTCTTAAATCTGACAAATCGACTTTAGCCAATGCAGCAGAAGAAAGTTGTTCTTTTCCAAAAAATTCCTCCGCCGAGCGTAAAACTGAACGACATCTTGCATGCGCATATTGAACATAAAAAACTGGATTATCACGTGTTTGAGCTACAACTTGTTCAAGATCAAAATTCATTTGAGCATCAGCTTTACGGGTTAACATGGTAAATCTTACCGCATCTTTCCCCACTTCATCAATCAAATCTCGTAATGTTACAAATGTTCCTGCACGTTTTGACATGCGAACAACTTCACCATTTCGCACAACTCTAACGATCTGACATAAAGTTACTTCAAAATCAACTGGGTCTTTAACAGGGCTAAGAGCTTTAACCGCGGCACTCATACGAGATACATAACCCCCATGATCCGCTCCCCAAATATCAAGTAAAATTTTATATCTACGCTGCATTTTATCATAATGATAACCAATATCATTCGCAAAATACGTAGCACTACCATCTGACTTCCGTAAAGGACGATCAATATCATCCCCAAAAGAAGTTGATTTGAATAAGATTTGCGGACGCACCACCCAGTCATCGGGTGTCTTTCCTTTAGGAGGTTCTAGCGTACCTGTATAAACTAATCCTTTTTCTTCTAAAATATGAATCGCTTTTTCAACCATTCCTGATTCTAATATAGCACGCTCAGAAATAAACTTTTTTTGTTCAACACCCAATGCTTGCAAGTCTTCACGTATATTTTGCATCATGTGCGCCAATACACATACCTTAACTTTATCAAACCAACTTGGAAAAGGTTTTTGCTCGGTTCCTATTAACAAATCCTTACCATATCGTTGAGCTAGATCCTGTCCAACCGGAACAAGATAATCTCCCTGATATTGTAAACCCGTTGGTATATTAGTTTTGAATCGTTTTTCAAAATCAGCAACAGAACATTCACCTTCAATCACTTGAAGATAACGCCAATAGGCAGCCCATGTTAAAGCAACGACTTGGTTCCCTGCATCGTTAATATAATATTCTTTCGTAACATCGAATCCCGCCTTGATCATTAAATTAGCTAAAACATCCCCAACAACAGCACCTCGACAATGTCCTACATGCATAGGTCCAGTTGGATTAGCGGAAACATATTCAATATTAGTTTTGACATTATTGCCAATCTGACTATCACCAAAGGCTTCTTTTATCTGTAAAATAACCGAAACAAGGTTTTGAAAAACCAAGGGAACCAATTTTAAATTAACGAACCCAGGTCCCGCTGGTTCAGCTTTTTCAATGCCAGGAACAGATCTTAGATTTTCAGCCAAATCTTTGGCGAGCTCCTGAGGACGACGTTTCGCAAATTTCGCTGTTATCAAAGCTGCATTCGTTGCAATATCCCCATGTGAAACACCTCGTGTAGGCGTTAATTCTATTCGTTTAATAACATCTTCTGGCAAATCAGGAACAATTTTCCGTAAAGCTTTTATAACGTAATGGTAAAAGAAAACATATAAATTATGCTCAGCCATATAAAAATTATCTTTCTCTTCAAACAATTGATTATACCTAATTTATCAGTAACAATAAAATAGAATAAAATAGAAATATTCACAAAATAACAAGCATATAATTCCATAAGCTTAATATATTAATACTATATTATTCCTTGATATTTTTTAAATGATTTTAATATCTTGAGATAAAATAGATAAATCAGTTAGTCTTTGATATTCTTCTATTACATAGCGATCCGTCATACCAGCAATATAATCCGTAATAATTCTTAAAACTCCTGATTTTTGCTTTCTTTTTTCTGCTTCAACAGCACGTATTTGCCATTCTTTAGGTAATAAATCAATATTTTCAGATAAAATCTTAAATAAATCTTTAACTAATATTTCCCCTTTACGACTCATCCGATTGACACGCCAGTGCGAATATAAATTCTTATATAAAAAATCACGTATTTCTTGATTTCCCTTTGCAATCTCGGGACTAAACTGAACAATGCCATAAGCACAATAACGAATATCATCAATGGACTTGGGAGCAAGCTCATATAAATTTTTCGCCGTCTGATTTTTTAAATCATGAACCAAACAATCAATGACACGTCGAATTATTTCATGACGCAAACGCTTTTCCAACCCATCTTTAAACTGACAAAAATCCATTTGTTTTCTTGCTTCATATAAAGCTTTTCCAACAATAGGAAGATCTTTCAATTCCGAAAGTTGAAGTAAACCAGCACGTAAACCGTCATCCAAGTCATGACTATGATAAGCGATATCATCAGATATGGAAGCTATTTGTGCCTCGGCTGAAGCGTAACTTGACAATTCCATAGAATATAATTGATTGATCCTTTTTAAATAAGGATAAGGTTGTTTAACAGGACCATTATGTTTCGCCAATCCTTCTAGACTTTCCCATGTAAGATTGAGACCATTAAAAGCACTATATTGCTGTTCTAATAATGTAACCTGTCTCAATGATTGATCATTGTGGCTAAACCCATTGTAATCCTTCATCATGGATTCAAGAGCCCTTTCCCCAGCATGTCCAAAAGGTGAATGACCCAAATCATGTGCCAATGCCAAACATTCAGTTAAATCTTCGTTGAGATGTAAAGCCCGTGCAACTGAACAGGCAATTTGGGCAACCTCTAAGGAATGGGTTAAACGAGTTCGAAAGAAATTACCTTCATGATTAATAAAAACTTGCGTCTTATATTGCAAAACACGAAAGGCCGTCGAATGAATAACACGATCACGATCTCTTTGCCATGGATTACGCCCCTGTGCCTCAGTTTCTGAATAAAATCTTCCTCGCGCATTTTTTTTATGAACGGCATAAGAAGCAAAATCCATGACTACTTTCCAATATATAATTTCAATATAACTAATTATTTATTCTTCATACCTTAAATGATTAAAATATCATAATTAAATATTTTCCACCGGTAATCTTTGAAATAAGAAATTTTACCTTAATATGCTTTAATATCAAAAAATTTCTGATAAAATTTAAAATAATTTTGCATTTAACTTAATTTCAGGAATTTTCAATGAAATTTGCTAGTTGGAACGTTAACTCTATTCGTCAAAGACTTTCACACGTTCAAATATGGCTTCAAAAAGAGCAACCTGACTGGCTTTTCCTTCAAGAAATCAAATGCCAAAATAACCAATTCCCATCAGATATCTTTAAATCATTAGGTTACTATGTTATTGTGCATGGACAAAAAGCCTATAATGGTGTCGCTATCTTAAGCCGTCATCCTTATGAATTACTCTATACGGATTTACCCAATTTTCAAAATACAAAAAATCACGCGCGTTATATTGAAATAAAAAGTCAAAATATTCATCTTTGTAATCTATATTTACCTAATGGTAATTCAGGTGGTGAAGAAGGTTTTCAGTTTAAACTTAATTTTATTCAAGCGTTACTTAAACGAACCAAAGATTTGCTTAGTAATAAACAAAATTGTATTTTTGCAGGGGATTTTAATATTTGTCCAACTGATCAAGATTTAACCCCAGGCACGCTTACTTCTGGAGACGCATTAATCCAACCTGAAAGTCGAAAAGGTTTTTTTAGCTTTTTATGGTCTGGTCTTACAGATGCTTATCGTACATTACACCCACAGGATATAGAATATAGCTTTTGGGATTATACAAAAGGTGCTTGGCAACGAAATGCAGGCTTACGAATTGATCATGTCTTACTCTCACCAAAATTGGCAGAGCAATTACAACATTGCTGGATCGACAAAGAAGAACGTGCCAAAACACAACCTTCCGATCATGTCCCCATTATTGTTGAATTAGAATGATTCTACCCTATTTAAGCGACATGCCAAGTTGGACCTTGTGTTTTATACGGTGTTGGAAATTCTCTTATAACTTCAGCAAATTTATGATGATCTAATAATACACAAGATGGATATTTTGCTTCTCCACGTAAAGTGCGATAATAATGACGGTTCAAGGCCCGTGCAAATACACCTGGTCCTGTCTTATATGCAATAAATAGACCACGATGCAAATAACTATTTCTATAAAGACTCAACAAACAATCATTTAAAATAGAACTATTTGATATAGATCCAAAAAAATCATTATGAATAACGTTATTATCTGTTAAAAAGAATACATGTTCATAAATGACAGGAGTTACTATATAAAATTTTTCAACAGATTGTAACTGAATATCAGCATCTAACCACCATCCACCATAGTAATTAATAACGTGAATTCTTAAAAAATCAGCTGCTTCAGCAGGATGACGAGCAGAAAGAAATAATTGTCGCGCTTCAGTCCCATAATTTTGATATAACCATTCAATTGCTTCTGCCTTATCAAAAATTTTAAGATTAAAATGACCCAGATCTTTTAAATATTTGAAATTATTATTTATCTCTTCTGGAGGATTTTGATCCCAATATAAAAATAAATTATTAGGTATAACATTAAAATCAGCTTTACCTACTTCTCTATTTCTAATCCCTATTAATGAAGAAGGATTAAAAAGATCCATCATAATTGTTAAATAAATTGTATCTGTTTCTTCACCCGTATGAAATTCCTCATAACAATTTAACATAGTATGAATGGCGGTAAAAGCATCCTTATTTTCTCTATATTGTTTCCATCCAACCACAAAATTATATAGAGGAATACATAAATTTTTTAACTGTTCAAGTTCTTCTTGTTTCCAAGGTAAATTCGCTTTTAACAAAGCAACTTGACGAGCCATAAGTAAAACGTGAGCTAATGGATATTGAGTTGGACTTTTTGAATGTATATCAAATGCCATTTTATAAAAAAAAGCTGCCTCTGGATAAAAATGATTTGTTGAAAGAGTGTTTGCAATATCAAACAAAGCATTTAAATCTTCTGCTCCACGCTGCTTAAAGATATCCAATGCTTGTGGGCAAATAGATAAAATTCCCTCATAACCAACACCCAGATTTATATCATCAGTCATAATTTTAACTTTACCTTATTTTTTCTTATCTATATATTATATACTAAAATTACTTAACATTTAAATTAGGAGAACATTTTTAATTACCAAGGTGATTTTTAAACCCCTTTTTATATATATGCAACTGGATATTATCCAATAATAATAAAAATATTAGGTAAATTTATTATTATTCAAAAATAATTTTAATTTTTTTCCCGTAAAAACACTTAAAACATATTCCAAAAAAATAATTATTACTTTTAATATAGATAAAAAATAAATAACTTTCTAAAATCAAATAAAAAAAAGTCACTAACTATAAAACTTCTTTCGATAATAAATATTCAAACCCATTGGAATCATGTTAATAATAACTTCAAAATAATTTTACATCTGTATTTACCCATAATTTTCTCTAAAAAATTATCGAATTTTATCTTTAATCATTTTAAAAAATAACATAAGTTTCAAACTATCATGAATTACATCAATATTAACGATATCATTTTTATCTTTTTTGCCAAATTTTTCAGAATATAATAGATTATCTTGATTTCATAGAAATTTTTATTTTTTCATAATTAACATAATATTCTTCAATATCCTTAATATAATTTATCAAAAGTAAATATAGAACTTATAAACTTTATATAATTTTTTTTATTTAAATCATTTACTAGTTCAGAGCTTTATATCAAGGTGTATCAGTTTTTTTATCCATAATAATTAATGAAAACTTCTATTTCTTTTAAAAAAATCTATAATTATAATTATTTTAAATACTCCATCTTCAAATTTTTAAAACTTTACCCCTTAACCTTAATAATAAAAAAATTACAAATTATGCTTTACTTGCAATAAAATTATTGGAAACATAAAATATTTTTTATAACTTTCATACTCTAACGTAATTTATTCTTTTTTAAGGCAATCAGTAATCATGATGCGTAAACTTTTTTTTCTTTTAACTTTTCTTCCTTCGATAACGTATGCCGCTATTTCAACACCACTATCACAGCTTAACCCAATGATTTATCCTCCCACGATGAAAAGTGAATATGTTTATTCCATCATAAAAAATAATGACTTTCATAATTGGAGCATATTGATAAGCAAAAATTATGCTTCTTTAAATTGGAACAAAGATTCCTCTTCATCTTTAGTTTTGTATATTACCCCTTCTCAAAACAGAATTAACCTTGACATCGTTGCCAAAAAAAATAAGTATAATGAATCTAAACTTACATATATTACATGGAACATTAAAAAAGTTTCTATAACATTAAATAAAACAGAAGATACTCATGACTGGGTAACCTATTCAACCACAATCTATACCGAAAATATTGAAAAATTCATCAAAGCTTTACAAAATAATTCTCCAATGATATTAAACCTGTCTATTTTACACTCAATCCCTATTGGAATGGATGGTTTACAACCCGCGTTGACTACCTTTATGAACATTATTAAAGAAAAAAAACTAAAAGCTCCTCCTTTCTTATCTGCGCAAGATTCAAATCTTGAAGCCTCTACTCCACCTGATGGCATGTCTCCCCATCTTTTTTCTTTATTTAACCAAGCAGATTATTACGTACAAAAATGTATTAATCTTTCTTCCAAACCCCTAAATGATCCTGGCAGAAAACAAACCTGTACCACTCGAAATGACTACCTCGATAAAATGAAAGATAAAGGTTGGTGTTGGGGAAGTGATGATCCTGATCAGCATGATAAAAATAAGAACTGGAAACCTTGTATTATGAATCCTAAAGGTATTGTACCAAAACTTAAAAAAACAATTCGTGAAGATCTTGAAAAAGCGCAATCCATTATGAAACAAGAATAATATGATATATCAATAAGGTAAACCATTCAATGATTTTTCATTTAAAACCATTTAGATTATTTATACTTGCTACGGTTTTAATTCTAACATACCCATCCATTTCTTATAGTGAGGCGCTAAAAACACAAAATACATCTAATCCTGCTCAAAATATAATAAAATTCGGTGAATGGAGCTATTATCCGCAATCTAATCCACCAACCCTCATGTGGTGGAATGAAAGAATGTCCCAAAATGCTCCTATATTATATATTTCTTTTTTTGCGAATAAAATTACCTTCAACGTAACAACACCACTTTGGCCAAATACAGGTATTATTTTTTATCTAAAAGATAAGACAGAAAAACAAGCCGTTAATTTAATTTTACAAAAAAGAGATCAAAATCATTGTTATTATTCAGCAATCATTGATTACGAAAATCGGCAAAATTTTATAAATAATTTTGTTACTTCTCGAAAAGCTCGCTTGATAACACCAATTTCCTCGCACTCCTTATCCTTAAAACAGATTGATAAGGCAATACAGTTTTTATTAAAAACACATCCAGAAATTAATCTTTCACAATCTCAAGATATTACAGTATTCAAGTAGGATAAATTATTTCAAGTCAGTATAAATGAAACATTTTTAAATAAACTAACAAAAAGTTGAAAAAAGGCATAAATATTCTTAAATTAAATTCAAATTAATATAAACAAGAATATTGTGATTAAATTATTCTTTGTTGTAATCATTTATAAATGGAGATCTTAATCATGTCTAACTCCAAAAACACTACTTCTCTTAATGACACTTTTACTGAAGTTGTTGTTGCTGATATTGGTGGAACAAATGCACGTTTTGCGATTACTAAAATACAAAACGGACAAGTTATTACAATTGTAGATGAAATCATTTTAAAAACAGCTGATTATGCTACTTTACAACTTGCTTGGGATGCCTTTGGACAAAAGGTTGGACGCCCGTTACCTAAACAGGCGTCGATGGCCATTGCCTGCCCAATTCGTGGTGATATCCTTAAATTTTCAAATAGTCCATGGATTATTCGTCCCGCTCTTGTCCCTCAACAATTAAATCTTGAAAAATTGGTTCTCATCAATGATTTTGAAGCAATTGGACATGCAATAGCAAATTGCCAAGAAGAACATCTTAAACATATTTGTGGTCCAAAAAGAAAAGATAAACCTTTGGGTATAACCACAGTTGTTGGTCCAGGTACAGGATTAGGTGTTGCATCTCTTGCTTTTGAAAAAGATAAATATACAGTTATTCCAAGTGAAGGAGGCCACTCTTCTTATGCACCTTGTGATAATATAGAAATTGGTATTTTACGATATCTTAAACAACATTACCGGCGCGTTTCTGCGGAACGCGTTATTTCTGGTCCTGGTTTAGGCAATATCTACGATGCCCTCGGTGCAAATGCTGGCCTTCCTGTCACCCATCACAGCGATAGTAATTTATGGGAAGCGGCCCTTAAAGGTACTGATCACCTAGCCACAGCAGCATTAGAACGATTTTGCTTAAACCTTGGAACATTCTGCTCTGATATGGCTTTAGTTCAATTAGCTAATCGTGTTGTTATTAGCGGTGGTATCGGATTACTCTTAGCTAATTACCTCCCTCATTCTGGTTTTGCAGAACGCTTTGTTGATAAAGGACGTTTTGAAAGAATGTTAGCCGATATTCCAGTTGAAATCTTGACATACCCTCAACCAGGTCTTTTAGGGGCAGCAGCAGCTTTTGCTGTACAATTAATAAAATAAGCTTTAGTTGACTCTTTATTAAATTAAGTAAAATTCATTCATTATGAATAATCACCCCGAAAAACAATCTATAAAAGATTCCCTAAACCAACGCCGCGAAAAAGAAGCCACGGCGTTACGCGAGAATTTGAAACGTCGAAAAAAACAGCAACAAGCAAAACAGGAACAAAAAACCTCATAAAAATAATTTTTAATTTGTTTTACTTATAAAATGCTTGTTTATTGTCCTAAAATTATTTAATTAAACTATTAAAAGGTTAAAGAAACTATAAGGAGCATCATATATGCCAATAATGCCCGATCGCTGGATTAAACAAATGGCTAGAAAAAAAGGAATGATCGAACCTTTTGCAGATAAACAGCATCGGCAAGGGATTGTCTCTTATGGCGTATCTTCTTATGGATATGATGCCCGTGTAGCAAATGAATTTAAGATTTTTACCGATATCGATAATGCAATCGTTGATCCAAAAAATTTTAATCCAAACAGCTTTGTCATGCGTAAAACTGATGTATGCATTATTCCACCCAATAGCTTTGCATTAGCTAGAACTGTTGAATACTTTCGCATTCCTAAAGATATTCTGGTTATTTGCCTTGGTAAATCAACTTATGCCCGTTGCGGGATCATTGTTAATGTTACACCTTTGGAACCAGAATGGGAAGGCCAAGTTACCATTGAAATTAGTAACACCACACCGCTCCCCGCTAAAATTTACGCAAATGAAGGCATTTGCCAACTTCTTTTCCTTCAAGGCAGCGAACCTTGTGAGATAAGTTACGCTGATAAAAATGGTAAATATATGAAACAGATGGGTGTTGCTACTCCTCGCTTATAAATGAAAAAGAAAGAATGGATCGCTTTTTAATCCGGGGTGGAAAACCCTTATATGGTGATATCGTTATTGGTGGAGCCAAAAATGCCGCATTACCTATAATGGCTTGTGCATTATTAACTTCTGAATCCTTATCTTTAAAAAATGTTCCAAAAATTGTTGATATTCGTACAATGTGTGAACTTCTCCATCAACACGGGTTAACCATTTCCTATGATGACAAAGATCCACACCATATAACTTTTCAAGGTAATATTACTAATACAGTAGCCCCCTATAATATTGTTTCAAAAATGCGGGCTTCCATTCTCGTTCTTGGACCTATTCTGGCACGTTGTGGTAAAGCAAAAGTTTCCCTACCTGGTGGTTGTGCAATTGGAACCCGTCCCGTCAATTTACATTTGGAAGCTCTCAAAGCGCTGGGGGCTGAAATCGAAATTGATCAAGGTTATGTCATCGCAACTGCACCAAAAGGATTACATGGCGGTCGCTTTGTTTTTCCATTTGTCTCGGTTGGTGCAACAGAAAACACCGTTATGGCGGCGTGTTTGACTAAAGGCAGAACTGAACTGCTTAATGCCGCACGGGAACCTGAAATTTGTGATCTTATAGATTGCCTTACCGCAATGGGTGCCAAAATTGAAGGTAAAGGAACAAGCCATCTAATTATTGATGGTGTTGATCATTTACATAGTACAGAGCATTCTATTCTATTCGATCGTATAGAATGCGGAACCTATGCCTGTGCCGCAGGGATTACAGGCGGAGAATTACGTCTTATAGGTGCAAATATCCATGCTATGGGATCTACTATTCATGCTTTAGAAGAATCTGGTATAGAAGTCTTTCCCGAGGACAATTCCATTCTTGTCCGACGTACAGGTGATCTACGGGGTATTGATATTATGACAGAACCTTACCCAGGTTTTCCTACGGATATGCAGGCCCAATTCATGGCTCTTCTTTCAATTTCTGAAGGCGCAAGCATGATTACGGAAACAATTTTTGAAAATCGTTTCATGCATGTTCCGGAATTAAACCGAATGGGAGCAAGAATTAATGTCCATGGATCCTCTGCAATTATTCGTGGCGTCCACTCCCTTTCAGCTGCACCAGTCATGGCAACGGATTTACGCGCCTCTTTCTCTTTAATTTTGGCAGGACTAGCCGCAGAAGGGGAAACAAGTCTAAATCGAATTTATCATTTAGACCGTGGTTATGAAGCCGTTGATCAAAAACTATCCGCTTGTGGGGCACAAATTGAACGTATTAAAAGCAAATAAAGTTCATCCGTATATTTATTAAGATTGGCTTGTTTTATATCAAGGATCTGATTATAGTTAACCTATCCTATTTAATTGAATATTGTAATCAATTTTATTATTTCTTTAAACATTAAAAATGTCTGTCATTGACATGAAATCAAATTCTCTTATTTTAGCTCTTCCAAAGGGAAGAATACTTAAAGATTGCCTCCCTCTTCTAAAGGCTGCTAATATCATTCCCGAAGATGCTTTTTTTGATAAAAATAGTCGTCTTCTTCGATTTAAAACAAATGATCCGAAACTCGATATTATTCGTGTTCGTTCTTTTGATGTGGCAACTTTTGTCGCTTTTGGAACGGCTTCATTGGGGGTATGCGGTTCTGATGTCCTGATGGAATTTGATTATTCTGACATTTATGCCCCTCTTGATTTAAATATCGGTCGATGCCGTTTATCCATTGCGCAACTTGCTGGAATTAAAGATAAAAACCTTGAAGATCCTGCACGTTGGTCACAAATTAGGATTGCAACCAAATATCCTAATGTTACGCAACGTTATTTTGCCAGTAAAGGTGCACAGGCGGATATTATTAATTTGCATGGTGCAATGGAGCTTGCACCTGTTTTAAAACTATCCAATCTGATTGTAGATCTTGTTGATACAGGATCAACCCTCAGAGCTAATGGTTTACAGGAGGTCAAAACTATTACTCAAATCTCCAGTCGACTTATCATCAATCGCACCGCCTTAAAGACACAATCTGCTTGTATCAATCGTTTGATTGATCGGTTTCGCCAACTTGTCGCCTCCCCTAATAAAGAAAGTGTATCGTGAAAATTATTGCAACAAATCAATCTGATTTTCAAACGTTTTTCCATAATCTTCTTGCTGCACGCACAGCAGATACTTCTCAAGCAACAAAACCTGTAACTAGGATTTTGCAAACTATAAAAGAAAAAGGAGATGAAGCACTTTGTGAATATACTCTACGATTTGACCGTTTGTCTTTATCCCCAAAAGAGTTGAAGATTACAAAACAAGAAATAGAACAATCTTATCAGAAAATCGAACCTGAATTAATGAACGCCCTTGATCTGGCAGCCAAACGCATTCAACAGTTTCATGAAAAACAGCTTCCTCCAGACTTGCATTACCAAGATGACTGTGGTTTTGACCTAGGATATCGCTGGAATCCTATGGATTCAACGGGATTATACGTTCCCGGAGGAACTGCCGCCTATCCTTCATCCGTTTTAATGAATGCAATACCTGCTAAAGTTGCCGGGGTTAGACGATTGGCAATGTGTGTTCCAGCACCTGATGGATATTTAAATCCTCTCGTCCTAGCAGCAGCTCATAAAGCAGGTATTACAGAAATTTATCGTATTGGTGGGGCACAGGCCATTGCCGCTTTGACTTTTGGAACTCAAACTATTCAACCTGTTGATTATATTGTCGGCCCGGGTAACGCCTATGTTGCCGAAGCTAAAAGACAAGTCTTTGGTTTAGTCGGAATTGATAGTGTTGCCGGTCCCTCCGAAGTTGTTGTTGTTGCCGATCGCCATAACAACCCGGTACATATTGCCTTGGATCTGCTAGCACAGGCTGAACATGATATAATGGCACAATCCATCTTGATTACGGACGATGAAGATTTTGCTCATCAAGTCTTAAGAGCTATCAATGAACAATTAAAAATCCTTTCTCGAAAAGCAATCGCTGAAACAAGTTGGGAAAATCATGGTGCAATTCTCGTAATAAAATCATGGGATGAAGCTGTTCCGATCATCAATCAAATTGCACCTGAACATTTGGAACTTATGCTCCAAAATCCAGAATGTTTGTTTGACAAGATTAAACATGCTGGAACAATTTTTGTTGGTAAATGGTGTCCAGAAGCAATTGGAGATTATGTTGGTGGCCCCAATCACGTTTTACCAACCAGTCGTACTGCACGTTTTTCATCTGGTTTATCCGTTTTTAATTTCCTTAAACGAACAACTTTTCTTAAAAGTAATAAGAAAGGCATACAAAAGGTGGGACCTGCTGCAATGGCAATAGCTAAAACTGAGGGATTAACCGCACATGCTTTAAGTATTTCCTCTCGTTTAAACAGTTTGCATAAATAAAACTGGACATTTTTTAGTATTCATCGTTATGGTAAGAACAAATTAAATCATTTTACACTTGAAGGATATATTTACTAAAAATGTCTAAAGAAGATATGATCGAATTTAACGGAACCGTTACAGAACTTTTACCAAATGCAATGTTTCGTGTAAAACTAGATAATGAACATGTCATTTTGGCCCATACGAGTGGTAAAATGCGTAAAAACCGTATTCGTGTTCTAGCTGGTGACCGTGTAAGCGTCGAAATGACCCCTTATGATTTAACCAAAGGTCGTATCACGTTCCGTTTTAAATAATAATGCATCACACCTATTTTTTGTCGGGGAAATCAAATTTCCCACTGATTCTTGCCTCTGCATCACCAAGGCGATTACAGCTGCTTAAACAAATTGGGATTAATCCTGAAAAAATTGTGCATCCCCAAATTGATGAAACACCTCAAAAAAAAGAATTACCTAGACTATATGTTCAACGTCTTGCCCAAGAAAAACTTTATGCTGGTAAAAAACATGCTTCTGAATCCTCTATGGTTCTGGCTGCTGATACAATTGCAGCAGCGGGTCAACGTATTTTAAACAAAACACAAGATATAAATATTGCAGAAAAACATTTACGTTTGCTATCTGGTCGAAGACATAGAGTCTATACAGCTGTTACATTGTATAATTCAGAAAAACAACGGACTTTTTTTCGCCTTGTTTGTACTATTGTACATTTTTCACGATTAACTGAAAAACAGCTTTTCACTTATCTAGAAACAAATGAATGGAAAGACAAAACTGGATCTTATGCCATTCAAGGATACGCAGCCAGTTTTATTCAATCCGTTAATGGAAGTTACAGCAATATTATCGGTTTACCCCTATTTGAAACTGCTCAGCTTTTACGTGGGCAAGGATTAATTCCCTGATGTCTCAAATTTGGGTCATTTCAGCGCCTGGTCTTCTCCATATCGCCGTTACTCAGCATGATACGCTTTTAGATTACGCTTTATGGTACCCAGGATTCCCTGACGGTTTAGGGGATATTTATTATGGGCGAGTTACTACTTATTTATCAGCCTTAGGTGGAGCTTTCATCCTTCTAAATAAAAATCTTTCTGGTTTTCTACCCGATAATGCTGGTGCTAAAAATCTAGGTATTGGGGATAAAATTCTTGTCAGAATTTCACGTAGTGCCCAGAATGGTAAAGCTGTTCGTTTAGATGCTAGAAACTTATCCATTAATAGCTTAAATAGTTCTGAAATACACCTTGTTCAACGAGGTCCCTCCCCTTTGGAGGAATTATCAACATTATGGAAAAATTTATCTATTACCATTGATAATCCGCATCTTATCCATTTTATTCCATCCTTCTTGCATTATCGCGTCCAAATTGCTCAGGAACCATGTCCAAGCACCATATTAGAGCAAATTGAAGCATTAAAAGAATCATTTGTTAAATTACCAATGGGTATTCAGGCTTCAATTACACCTACCCCCGCTTTGACCGCTATTGATATGGATAGTATAAGCCATAGCCAAGAAAACCAAACAAAAATAAAGGCGCAATTTAATGCTAACCGCATTGCTTTACCTCCATTATTACATCAATTAAGGTTACGAAACCTGTCCGGTGCTATTTTTATTGATTTAATAGGTCTGCCCATTAAGAAAAGGCGTTTATTGCAAGATGATATCAATAAATCCTTGGTCAAAGATCCTATATCTCCTCGATTATTAGGGTTTACGCACCTTGGATTAGCTGAAATTGTCCGGACAAGAAAACGCCCACCACTTTATGAACTATTAACCTCAGATCATGGAAAAGCCATTCATATCCTTGCCAAAACTATGCAGGAATTTAATTCAATTAGCCACTTTAATCATTATCATCTTATAAAATTGACCTTACATCCCCATCTATATCAAGTTTTATTAAAAGATGAATATGCAATTAAAGATTTTGAACGACAATGTTCCGTAACTCTTCAATTAAAAACAGATCTAACCTTTAAACCTCAAGAATGGAATTTTTCTTATGAATAGATCTAATTTACACTGCCCTATTTGCAAAAAACCAACCCAAGAAAAATTTAAACCTTTTTGTTCGAAAAAATGTTCCGATATTGATCTAATCCGTTGGTTTTCTGGGAATTATCGTATTGCATCTACTCTACAAAATGAAAAAGAAGAAAAAGAATTACTAAATTCTATAAAAGAAAGACTTGATCCTGATCCCAATGTAAGGTAAATGCTTTGTATACATTGATTCGCGTTAAATACCGAAAGTGAATATCAAAGATGCCCAAGTAGCTCAGTCGGTAGAGCAAGCGACTGAAAATCGCTGTGTCGGTGGTTCGATTCCGCCCTTGGGCACCATAAAAATCAATAATTTAGTTAACAGTTTAGCACAATTTATCACAAAACACCATTCTGATTATTTCATTAAAAAATTATGAAATAATTTTAACTATTAATATGAAAGACTAAAAACTTTTTCAATTTATATTAAAAACTTTTATTTTTTAGATAGAAATGTCATTTTTCTCCAATAATTAGGTCAAATTTGAAAAAAATAATTAAGATTTGTTTTCTAGAATTTAACTTGTTTTTTCCAAGATAAATAATAATCAGGAACTTGTAAATAAATTGCTGATGAATATGTATAAAAATGAATATAACCTATAAAAACTAATCAGCAAATAATAATTTTGTCTATTTTTTGCATTGAATATGTTAAATTATAAATAAGATATACAAGTAAAATACAAAGCATAGATTGACTATATAAATATATATCGTTGATTAGCAAAAGGAACGAAAAAATCTATTCTATTACCGATTAATCTAACAATACAAATAATAAACAAAAACAGCGCCATTAAAAATAAAAATACACCACGTCATGTCTGAGGAAATTTATAAAAAATCCAACCTATTCCTAAAACAAAAAATATCACCATTATTGTAAAAAAACTGAAACCGTAATGTCATAAAAATAATTATTATACAAATAATCAAAATACGAACGTGTATAGCGATTAATATCTAAAAATAAAATACAAAATTCATGAACAAAAAATATATCCATAAAATCATTAATTCTAAAAAGATGAAAACGACCAGATTCAGTCTGATAAAAAAAATATTATATTAAATAACTTAATAAGAAGTATAACAAATTCTTTTATTCTTAATTTATTCTTATCTATCCAACAACGAATTAAATAAATAGGCAAAATTGCAAAGTTTATAAGACCTAAAAGCCCAAATAAAAATAGAATAAAATATTTTATCCATTTAACATATGAATCTCTGGGTTTAAGAAAAAGAATAATTGCACAACTTAAAGCCAAGTGAAATTAAATATAAAGGTTTTTTTATAGTGTTAAAGCAACATTATTAGCAGGTAACATGATTGTAATTTTTTTATTATTTATCATTATATTTTTACTCAGCTTATAAAATGTCATTTATAACATGAAAAAACATTTAAATAAAAGAATTATTATGAATTATATTAATATTAATGCATTATAAGAAAATTAATCTTCATATTTTTTTTAAAAGTATATTAATTAATAAATATTAAAATTATAATTTTATAAATTTGTTTTGAACCATATTAAAATCATTGCTATCTTTTATAAAACGATCTGTAAAAGTTTTTAATCTAGTTTTAATCTCTTCTGGCATTACAAATTGATCAAAATAATAATTTTGAATTTTATTCAATTTTTTTTCAACCAATTCATCATGATAATCTCCCATCAAACCATTAATCGTAGATAAATATTGAAAAATTTGATGATGATAAGCTGATGGAAAAAGGACATCAAACGTTCCATAAGTTGCCGAAATCATACTGATTGTTTTTCTTAAGCTATGAAATTCATGGGCTGTAATGGTTTCTTGACGACCAATTTTATATTTAATCATTTCAAGTTTATTATGAAAAGATCGAACAAAACTTACTAAATCACATGGGAAAAAACAATTTGCCTCCTGTTCTAGTAAAAATAACCCATGATTATTCCAAATATGATCTAATATAAAAGCTCTAGGCTTTACAATCCATATTTTCTTATTTTTAAAACCATCTTGTAATTTACCCAATACACCTGTAATTTTTCCAAGCCAGTACGGTCGTCGATGACGTTTATCAAAAGCTCGATACGCATAACACAAATGTTTAAATTTTGCTCTAACCTTTTTATATACAGCTTTTTCGTCTTTGGTTAAATCACATGAATAACGTAAAGAATGCAAAATTTTTATAAATTGATAATTCATTACTATATTGTACCAAATCTGACGTGAAATCATAAAACCTTTGATTAATTGATCTTGGGTATAATCAAATACAAATTGATCGGGTAAAGTTGAAGTCAAATGAATTTCATCATCAACCAAAATCATTTCAAAGAGCTGATCACATTCTTGATCCGAAAAATGATATTTTCCAAATTGAGCAATATTTGATTTGGATTTTATAAAAGAATTCAAATTTATCATAACTTTGCTTTAAAAAAAGAATATCATCAAAAAAAATTAAAAATTATTAAATTATAAAATATAGTTTAACAATTTTTGAACATATACATTACCCCTAAGCTCTACCATAAAGGCAAACCACATCATAGCACATCCCCATCCTGCTATGATATCACTAAACCAATGGGCACCAAGAGCTATACGAGACCAACCAACTAAAAGAACCCAAATTATTAAAACTATCCAATAAACAAAATTATAATAATGCAAACAATAAAGTATAATTAAAACAAAAATCAAACCGTTTACAGCATGACCACTCGGGAAACTAGCGGTTACTGTATGGATATGTGAATGGGGAAAGGCTGGTCTTACTCTAAAAATACAAATTTTCATCAAAAGAAAAATTAAACGTGCTGTAATTAAAACCGTTAATAACCAGACAGCCTCATGATGGGATCGATAAAACCATACCCATACAATAAATAAAAGACTTAAGGGCAGAACAATTGCAAACGCACCTGATTTAGAAATTAATTTGTTCCAATAAATAAACGAACTATTAAAATCAGATAAACAGGCTATATTTAATTTTTGATCTAAATCTGTAAAAAGAAATATAAAAATTGCTAATGAAAAAAAAATAAAACCTATTAAAAATAGTATTTTATAATTTAACAATTGAACTTCCTACATATTCTTAATCTGTTTATAATTTAAAATGTCATTAATTGCTTTCATTGCAATTTCATAAACTTCCTTATAAGGTAAAGTAGCATCCACATCAATAATAGGAGCTCCTCTAAATTTTAATTTTTGAGTAGCATCTACCTTAATTTTTAAAAGGTTATAATCATGATCTTGTTTGCGTTGATAAGCAGTGTCAACATCTATATTTAAACGAATGACTAAATCTGGTTTAATAAAAGCCATATAATCATATAACTTATATTCTAATTTCACAAGAAATTGAATAAAACAATTTCTCGTATGTGCAGCAGATAAACCCGGCCCATCATAAAATCCTACAACTTCTGTTTGAGGGTAACGATCAGCAATAATGATTACCCCTTCTTTTCTTAACTTAATCATTTTTCTAAAGTTAGAAAATCGAATACATGAAAAGAAAAAGATAACCAAAGCTGTTAATATACCAGGTATCTTTTTTCCTTTTGTACGTGCTGTCCCTGCCTTTTTATCAATAATTCGACTAAATAATTTTCCACCGAATTTAAATTGACTAATTTTACGTCCAATATTACCCGATCCTTGTCCAAGATAGCAACATTTTGCAGGTTGTCTTTTATTTAATGCTTCAGCAAGATCAAAACTTAATGTTGATTTTCCTGATCCATCACAACCAACTAATGCAATTAATGGGCCCTGATTTTCAGTTGATCTTTTTTTATGCATATATATTCTTCTAAAATATAACAAATTATGTATATAATTTATGGACAACTTACGTTATAAAATTTCAATTTTAAAAGCTTATTACTTTAAAATGTAACTTTATAATCATTTCCAAGAATTTTCTAAAACCTAGAAAGGTTGTCTTATAATACAGTTTTTATGAACAAACAAATCAAATTTGATCGTAATCTATTGAAATATAGGTAGATTGCGGAATAACATAAATAATATAAATCCATTTAGAAAAGTAATTTTATGACATCATCTTCTACTCCTCCAATTATCGCAATTATTGGCTGCGACGGATCAGGTAAAACAACAGTTTGTCAAGAATTAGAACGTTGGTTAAATACCATTCATCCTACCAAACTTTGTCATTTAGGAAGACAAACAGGGAATATAAGAAGACGTTTGATAAAATTCCCTTTTATCGGAAAAAAACTCGATAAAAACATTACTAAAACCAATAAAAAAGCTAAATCTACAGAAGGCCCAAAAGGATTATTAGCATTAGGGATATTTATCATGTCATTACGCCGTGTTTATCGCTTTTATAAAATGCTATCTTTACGTAAACAAGGATTTTACATTCTTACAGATCGATTCCCACAAGTCTCTGTTATTGGTGGATTGGATGGACCCGATTTAACAACAAAAAACCCAACCTCACCCATGACAAAATTTCTAACAAAAATCGAAAATATGCTTTATCATTGGATGATTAGCCATACTCCGAATTTAGTTATCCGTTTAAATGTAACTGTTGAAACTGCAAAAAAAAGAAAACCAGATCACCGTATTGAATCTATGATAAAAAAAATTAATACATTACAACAATTAACTTATAACGGTGCCCCTATTGTCGATATTGATAACAATAAGCAATCCGTTGAGAATACCATTCAACAGGCAAAAGAGGTCATTGCCAATCAATTACATATTTCTTTATAATTTTAATAATTAGGTTCATAAAGAGGCATAGCACGACGAAAAACGTTACGTGTTTTATTTTGCGTTGGATCTGCAGTTTGAGGAAGTGGCGCATTAATTCCTATATCATAACGACCACGTTGACGTTTACTGTTTACCCATCCTTGTTTCGCATTTAAATGTCCTTTATCGCCCCGCCGATAATGATTAGGCAATAACAAGGCAGGTTCATCATCTCCCTTCCTTATCGCTTGATGCATATTATCACCTTGATTGGTCTCAATATTTTGCTTAATTGAAAGTGGTATGGCATTAGTATCTCTTACAGACTGTCGAGGTACATAAGCATCAACTTCTTTTTGAACGGGTTTTGGTGGGGAAACATGATGATGGTGATGATGAGCATAAAGTGGCAACATAATCGTGAAATTTAATAAAGAATATCCTATGATTGCTAAAATAATATTTTTGTTTTTTTGTTTCATAAAATAAACTCCAATTTTTATCGTTGCTCAATTAATTTTTTTAATTTTACATATAAAACCTAATGAAAAGATTAACTTGTATCCTATTCATAATTATAATATTGAATAAAACATTTTTTAAAAATTTATATTAGTTTTTAGCCCAATAACAATAGAATCTTTATATAATTTAGTCGCAGCAACATGATGAAAATATTCAAAAACGGGCATAATCATGATTCCACGATAAGCGGCAAATCCATAATTTAATTCCATTAAAGTAGAATTGGATTGTACGGCTGGTGCACCATTTAATAACGAAAAAACACCTGCACTTAAAGGAGAATTTTGTAATATTTGATTATGTTGCGCGTGATGTAAACTTCTAGGAATTGTATAATAAGTAAACATAAAACCAATCTGATCATAGGATCTACTTTTCAAGAATCCTTTATTTAAAAACCCTATATTAAACAAATCCTTAAAATTAGACGTTGTCGTGGAATCATGACCATAATTTAAAATTACATAAAACCCTTGATCTTTTTTTGAATCATTACGAAGAATCATTTGACCTGCCATTACCCAAAATTGACTTCGATTGTCTCTTTTATTTCCATGACTAACCTGTGCTGACCATGTCTGAAAACGACTTGTATCCACTCCAGCACCAACATGATAATACCCTATTAGTTTATTTCTGCCAATTTCGGCATTGTAACTATATTCAATAGGTACAAAAGTACCAGTCGCCGCATTCGTGCTCCAATCAAAACCAGCTACGCCCCCTTTACCTGTTCCCCAAGGCGAACTTTCATAAGCACCTAATTGAAAATAACTGTATTTTGTTAAATGAAACAAAAACCTCATTCCCCAAACAGTTCCAGGCCAGGGCGTAAAACCTTGCTGAGATTGAATGCTTCTTGGCTGACCACATGTAGCAATTAACATAAATTGGCAAGCAAATGGACTGGATGCAAATTCATTTCCAACACTTAATCGACCTGCTCGAATATTAATCTTATCTTTCCATAATTGCTGTTCAGCATAAATATAATTCATATGAAATAAGCGATTATATCCACCCCCATATATTTCCTGGGCCTGGATTTGGGAATCCCCAACATAATCAATACTAGCATTACGTCCAGCCAAGTTTAAAATCATCGCATGTGTTGAAAATCCTTTTAAACCGGCTATTTTTTCCCAATCCATATCAACTGAAAAAGCAATTTGATGTGCATAATCAACGCCTTTTCTACGTCCACCTTTAACCACACCCGCTGTTTCGCCTGTCCAACTTAAAGCAAACTGAACACCATGAGGATCTAATTTTTGATTTAATTTTTGGAAAAATAATTCACTATCTGAATCATATGGCACACTTTTAGCATTTTGATTTGTTAAATCAATATCATGATCAGAGTAAATTTGTGAATAAGCACATTTAGAGTAATAAATACTATAAAAAACACTAAATTGAATTAAAAGTAAAATTTTAAACCAAGTCTGGTTCATTAAATTATTAATTTCTTCTCGAGTCATACACTCCTTTCCTAAATTAACTTTCAATATTATAATTTGTTGATTTATTTATTATTTAAATGCA